>CAYRMQ010000005.1:0-62435 GCA_964425305.1 uncultured Anaerolineaceae bacterium
TCGGCCAGGCTGGCCAGCTCGGCCAGGCTCTCCTCGGCGCTCCAGCCCTCGTCCTGACCGGTGTCGACGGCAACCAGAAACGCCCGCTCCTGCGGCGGTCTGACGTCGACGAGCGAGCTGCGCTGCCTGCGCCTCTGTGTTGCCACGCGGACAGGATAGCCGCTCGGATCGCAGCCCCTTTGCAATCCCCTGCCCTTGACGCTTGAGCGTGCCCGCATGCGCCCTCGTTCCATCCTGCGCCACGTCATGAAACAACAGGATCCGCGCGACCGGCGCGAGGTGCCGCTCAGCGGGCCGGGCGGCGGCCGCGAGCTGGGCGACCAGGTCGCCTACCGCCGCCAGGACGAGGTCGACGACCTCGGCGAGCTGACCGACACCGACATCTACCACGGCGAGCTGGAGGCGGGCGTCCACGATGACCTGCCGCAGGAGCCCGAGGCCGAGAACCTCGAGTTGCTGACCGAGCGCGAGCTGCGCGCCGGCGAGACCGGTGACCCCGACGTGGCCGCTGAGGAGGGCATGACCTACGTCCCGCCGAGCGATCCGCCGGTGGTGCCGTCGGAGGAGGACCCGCAGGGCGTCGAGGTCGCCGCCGGCTTCGGCACGACCGCCAGCGACGAGCCGTACGACCAGAGCCACCGCGGCGAGTCCGTGTCTGAAGAGGACGCCATGTCGGCGCGGGTCCGTGAGGCGCTGCGCGCCGACGCGGCGACGAGCCGCTACGCCGACAGCGTCGCAATCGGCACGCGCGGCGGGACAGTCGCGCTGCGCGGTGTCGTTGAGGACCTGCACGACACCGACACGCTCGTCGAGGTGGTCGGCCGCGTGACCGGCGTCGACGAGGTCATCGACGAGCTCGAGGTCCGCGGGTTATAGGAAACCCGGCTGCGCCGCGGCCGTAGACTCGGGCGGTGACGTACGACGAACTGCTGGACATCGCGCGCCAGCTCGAGGGAAGGACGCTCGAGACCGTCACCGGCAAGCGCTTCCGCGTGTCCACCTATCTCGATTCGGTGGTGTTCATGCCCGAGTCCAGCGGCCTCGGGCAGAGCGACGGCCGGAAGGCGGGCGAGCGCTTCGTCGCACGCTACAACGAGATCGGCAGCCTTCGACCCTCCGACTACGGGGACGTCACGCGCAATGCGTCCTACTACGTCGGCCTGCTGCGCGCCGCCGGGCGCGAATCCGTTTGAAGTGAGCACCCGGCCCTCGAAATCTCGGCCCGGAGAAGCCTCGTCGGCGGGTCGAACCGGCCCTCCGGATCAGGAGCTGTGCACTTCAAACGGACGACTGCATCTCTCAGTCGGGGCGGGCGGAACGGCGTCAGATGGAGGGCCGCATGTCCTGCACGAGGCCCTGAGCTGCGCGCAGCGGCGGCTGCGTGGCGTCGAGCCAGTGGACGCCTGGCTCTGCCCGGAACCACGTCCGCTGGCGGCGCGCGAACTGCTGCGTGCGGGTGATCGTCCGGGCCAGCGCCTCCTCGCGCGAGAGCGTGCCGTCGAGGACGCCGAACGCCTCCCGGTAGCCGAAGGCGCTGAACGCGCGCAGGCCCGAGTCGTAGCGCCGGCGCAGGGCGGCCGCCTCGTCGAGCAGGCCGTTCTCGAACTGCCAGGCGGCGCGCTCGGCGATCCACCGGCGATGAACGTCCACAGGCACCGTCAGCCCGAGCCAGACCGACGGCGCGGGATAGCCGGTCGGCGGTGGCGGCGGCCGATCCCCGTGGAGCAGGACACGCTCGAGGGCGCGCACCACCCGCCGTGGATTGGCCAGGTCGGTCGCCGCCGCCACGCTCGGCGCAACGCGCTGCAGCTCCTGCACCAGCGGCGCCAGCCCCTCCCCCGCCAGCCGCCGTTCCAGCTCGGCCCGCAGCGCGGGATCGGAGCCCGTCTCCTCCAGCGACAGCCCGCGCGCCACCGCGCGCAGGTACAGGCCCGTTCCGCCCACTAGCAGCGCCACGCCGCCGCGCCCAGCGATGGCGTGCAATGCCGCCAGCGCGTGACGGCGGAACTGCTCGGCGCTGAACGGCTCGTCCGGGTCCACGAGATCCAGGCCGTGATGCGGCACGCGCGCCCGACCCTCGGCAGAGACCTTGGCCGTGCCGATCTCCATGCCGCGGTACACCTGCCGCGAGTCGGCGCTGATGATCTCGGCGCCGGGTAGGCGTTCGGCGAGGGCCAGTGAGAGGGCGGTCTTGCCGGTGGCGGTGGCGCCGCAGACGACGATGAGCGGCGGGAACCGAGCCTCAGTCGACGCGCGAGCCGACGAGCGCATACGGCCCGGCGCGCTCGATGCGCACCTCCACCAGGCTGGCCACGAGACGCGGCGGACCGTCGAAATGGACCAGCTTGTTGTGCCGGTTGCGCCCGGCCAGCCGCGGCCCGCCGCCCGCGCTGTGTTCGTGTGACGAAGGCGGCCGCCACTGATCAACCAGCACCTCGGTCGTCCGGCCCACCCACCACTCGTTGGCCTCCCGGCCGATCTCCTCCTGCAGGTCGAGCAGCGCCTGCAGCCGGCGCTTCTTCTCCTCGCGCGGAACGTCGTCGGGCAGGCGCGCCGCGGGCGTCCCCGGCCGCACGGAGTAGGCCGCGGCGAAGACCTGCTCGAAGCGGACGGCGCGCAGCAGCTCCAGCGTCCGCTCGAACTGCTCCTCTGTCTCGCCGCAGAAGCCGACGATGACGTCGGTCGTCAGCGAGATGCCGGGCACGGCCGCGCGCAACGCCTCGACCAGCGCCAGGTACGCCTCGACGGTGTACTGGCGGCCCATCCGGCGCAGCACGGCGTCGTCGCCCGACTGGACGGGCAGGTGCAGGTGCTCGCAGACCGACGGGCAGTCGGCCATCGCCCCGATCAACCGCTCGGTCAGGTCCCACGGATGCGACGTGACGAAGCGCAGGCGCGGGATGGCGCGGGCGCCGTCGTCCGTGCGCAGCGCGTCGATCGCGCGCAGCAGCGCCGCGATGTCGGGCCTGCCGTCCAGCTCGAGGCGCCGCCCCAACCGGCGCTCGGCATGGACATCGCGGAAGCGCTCCTCGGCCGGCAGGTCGTGGCCGTACGAGTTGACGTTCTGGCCGAGCAGCGTCACCTCGCGGTAGCCGGCGGCCGCGAGCATGCGCGCCTCGTCGACGACGTCGTCGAATGGCCGGCTGCGCTCCGGGCCACGCGAGAAGGGCACGATGCAGTACGTGCACGTCTTGTCGCAGCCGTAGATGATCGGCAGCCACGCCGAGACCACGCTCTCACGCCGGACGCGCTCCTCGCCCACCGCCGCCGCCCGCGTGGCCGGCAGCCGGTCCGCCGTCGCGGCGACCGACCGACCGACACGCTGGAAGCCGGCCGACGACCCGCCGGCAGCCCCTCCCGCCAGCAGCCCGGGGGCAGTCGGCCCGGCCAGGCCCAGGCGAGCGGTCAGCTCGGGTTCCTCGTCGGGGCGCAGGAAGAGATCGACCGCCGGGTAGCGCCGGCGCAGCGTGGCCGCGTTGTCGACGCGCACCGAGCAGCCGGTCAGCACCACGCGCAGCGCAGGATTGGACTGCTTCAGCCGTCCGAGGTGACCCATCCGGCCGATGACTTTCTGCTCGGCCGCCTCGCGGATCGAGCAGCTGTTGATCACGATCAGGTCGGCCGACTCGAGGCTCGGTGCCTCGCGGCAGCCGGCGGCGGCAAGCGCGCCGGCCATCTCCTCCGAGTCGGAGCGGTTCATCTGGCAGCCCAGCGTCCAGACGTGGAAGGTGGGCAGGGCCAGGTCGTCGGTGGTGAACTCGGCAAGGCGCTCCGGTGTCGGCGGCGGCGCGAACGGGCCGCGGCGGGCGGGAGCGGCCTCGGTCGTGCTGCCGGCCGGCGGCATGTCGAGGACGGGCAGGGCGCGGCTCATCGGCTGCGACTCATCCGGCGCAGCTCATCGGCGCGCGGCGCTACCCGTCGCAGCGAGCGCGGCGAGCAGCCGCTCGCCGGCCGCGTCGGGCACGTACGTGGTGGCCTGTGCCTCGGCGTAGCTCATCCCGTCGCCATGGTAGTCGCTCCCGCCGGTGGCGAGCAGACCGAGCTCGGCGGCCAGCGCGGCGACGCGCTGGCGCGTCTCGGGCAGGAAGCGACGGTAGTGGACCTCGAGGCCGCGTACGCCCCAGTCGATGAGCAGCCTGATCAGCTCGGGCTGCTCGGGCGCGGCCGGGTAGTGGGCCAGCACGGCCAGGCCGCCGGCGTCGACGATGGCCTCGATCGCCTCGCGCGTGCGCATGCCCTGGCGCGGCACGTAGGCCGGTCCGTGGCGGTCGATCCAGTGGTCGAACGCCTCCTGCACGCTCTCGACGTGGCCGGCGGCGACCATCGCCCGCGCGATGTGCGGCCGTCCCAGCGCCTCCTCGCTGTCGAGCACGGCCGTGATTTGGTCGTCGATCGGCTTGCCCAGCCGGCGCAGCGCCTCGATGATCAGCAGCAGCCGCGTGCGGCGCGACTCGCGCTGGCTCAGCAGGCGCTGCTCGAAGAGGGGGTCGTCGGCGTCGACGCCGTAGCCGAGCACGTGCAGCTCGCCCTCCTCGAGCTGGACGCCCATGCGCAGCAGCTCCTCGTCGGCGACGCTGTTGATCTCGACTGCTGCGATCAGCTGCGGGCCGTCCGGCCCCGCGCTGCTCCCCAGCCCGAGAGCGGCCAGCTCGCGATGGCCGGCCAGCGTGTCGTGGTCGGCCAACGCAGCCAGGCGCAGGCCCCACGCGCGCATGTCGGCATAGAGCGCCTGCGGGGTGAGGACCCCGTCCGATCGGTCGGTGTGGGTGTGCAGGTCGACCTGGTTGCGGCGCGGCGTCGTCATGTCGGGCGGCGGCTCGGCGAAACGGCTCTGGACCACTGGCTGTTCAGTCCTCCACGATGCGGCTGATGCGTTCGACGGCGACGGCGCGACCGGTCGCGGTCTCGATGTCGACCTGCAGGCCATTGAACAGGACCGGTCCGCTGCCCACCTCGAAGCGCGTCGGCAGCGCGTTGAGGAAGCGCGGCAGAACCGACCTGGGGTCGAAGCCGATGACGCTGTACACCGGCCCGGTCATGCCCACGTCGCTGACGTAGGCCGTGCCGCGCGGCAGGATCCGCTCGTCGGCGGTGGCGACATGGGTGTGCGTGCCGCAAACGGCGCTGACCCGCCCGTCGAGATAGATGCCCATGGCGTTCTTCTCGCTGGTCAGCTCGCAGTGGAAGTCGACCAGGCGCACCGGCGGCAGCTCGTCGGCGCCCTCGTCGAGGAGGCGGTCGAGCATCGTGAACGGGTTCTCGATCTGCGCCATGAACGTCCGGCCCTGGGCGTTGATGACCGCGAGCTCGGTGCCGTCGGCGGCGTGGAAGATGCCCCAGCCGCGGCCGGGCACGCCGTCGGTGCCGTAGTTGAGCGGGCGCAGGATGCGCTCCTCGCGGTCGAGCTCGGGATAGATCTCGCGCTTGTCCCAGATGTGGTTGCCGCTGGTGATGACGTCGACCCCCGACTCGAGCAGCGCGGCGGCGGTCGACACGGTCAGCCCCATCCCGCCGGCGACGTTCTCGCCGTTGACCGTGATGAAGTCGAGATGGCGCTCATCGCGGAGCTGGGGAAGGAGCCGCTCGGCGACGGTGCGGCCGGGCTTGCCGATCAGGTCACCGACCATCAGCACGCGGACGGTTCCCGGAGCGGGCTTCGCCGGTGGCGCCCGCAGGCGGTCGGCAGCCTGAACCGCGGCCACGTCTCGGCTGCGCTGCACGGGCTCTACGGCCGAAACCCCGGATCGGATGCGATCCGGGCCTCGTGCAGTGTCAATTGCAGCATCGTCGATGGATGACTCCGTGACATGGCAGCGTGACGCGGGAGCGGGCGGCCTCCGCCCGCGGGGCGCAGTCCGCGCTCGATTGGGCACAGCCTCAGGGGCCGCTGGACGAGACTACCATCCAGCCGCGGCGAGCGTCGGCCGCCGATCCGTTCGGCGCCGCCGTAACCGCCGGCCGCCGGCACTCCCGGCCGGGACGCCGGCGACCTCCTGTTCGCCTACGGCTTGGCGATGCTGATGGAGGTCTTGACGTTGGCCGTCGGATCGTAGGTCAGGACGGCGTGGCCGATGTCGCTCACCGAGAATGTCACGCTGCCCTGGCGCTTGTGGATTGAGCCGCTCGTCACGCTGCACTGTCCGTTGCTGTCGGTCGTACAGGAGCTGCTGGAAACGTTGCCCTGGCTCCAGTCGCCGTGGACGACGGCGTCGGCGACGGGCCGGCCGGTGGAATCGACGACCGTGATGGTGACCGTCGCCGTCCAGGTACTTCCGCCGTTGGTCGAGAAGCCGGATAGATCGGCGACATGACTCGTCGTCGCCTCGTCAGCGACTACCACCGCCTGGCTCTGAGTGTCCGTGATGCCGTCGCTGTCGGTGACGGTCAGGCTGACGGTGTAGCTGCCCCCGGCGGCGAACGTGTGCTGCGCCGTTGGACCGGTCGCCGTCGTGCCGTCGCCAAAGTCCCAGGCGTACGAGGCAATGCCGCGATCGTCGGTCGAGTCCGAGCCGTCGAAGTCACAGGTCAGCCCGGCACAGGTATAGGTGTAGCTGGCCGTGGGCGGTTCGTTGACATTGTCGACGGTGACGCTGATCGTATCGCTCGCCGTCTGGCCTATCGTGTCGGTCGCCCGCGCGGTCAGCGTGTGCGAGCCATCGGCCACCGCCGTGGTATCCCAGGTGGTCGACCAGCCGTCGCTTCCATCGCTGTCGAAACCGATGCTCGTCGACTCATCCAGGAAGAACTCGACGTGGGCGACGCCGACGTCGTCACTGGCGACGGCACTGACCTGGACGCTGCCCGATACCGTCGCGCCGTCTGCCGGCTGCTCTAGGCTCACCGACGGCGAAGCATCGGTCGGCGCCAGATTGGGGCGCAGGACGTACAGGCCCTGCTCGATGCCCGACACCACGACGTTGCCACTCGCGAAGAACGGGTACGTGCTCCAGGCCCCATTGAACTCAGGTTGGTCGTCGGCCGGATAGATATCGAAGTAGGCCACTTCGCTCAGCGATGCCGTCGCCACGCCGCTGATGTCGAGGATGCGGAGGCCGGAGCGGTAGTTGGCCTGGAAGGTGTAGTTGCCGACGACGTACTGATTGTGGTCGATGGCCGGGTTGCTTCCGACGTGCGTTCCGATGTGCAGCGGCGCAGCCGGGTCGGCCACGTCGAAGACGTACGTGCGCGTGTTGTAGCCCTTGCCCTCGTCGAGCTCGTCGTCGATCAGGAAATAGCGCTGATCGTCGGTCAGCCACCCCTGGTGGGTGTAGGCGGCACCCACATAAGGGACACGCGCGAGCTGCACCGGCGAGGACTTCTGGGTGACGTCGACCACGGTCAGCGTGTCCTCGTTCGAGGCGAAGCAGAGCTCCCGTCCGGCGTATGCCGGAAGGGTCGAGATCACGCACTGCACGTCGTGCGTGTAGCCGTCGCCGCCAAAACAGCCGGCCTGGGTTGGGCTTGTCGGGACCCTTAGGTCAACGATGTGCAGGCCGCCGGAGCAGGTGTTGGTTCCGACGGCGTAGGCGAAACCGCTCTCCTCGTTGATGAAGATGTTGTGCGCCGTGGCGAAGCCGGAGTAGTGGGCCGTCGCAGAGAACGTCACCGGCGGGTTCGACACGGCGCGCAGCTGGGTCAAATCGAAGACCTGCATGCCGTGGTTTCGTGACTCCGACACGACGTAGGCGTGGTTGGCGTAGACCTTGATGTCGCGCCAGGTGCTGGAGAAGCGCGTCGTGGGCAGGTTGCCCAGGTAGACCGGGTTGGTGGGCTCGCTGATGTCGACGAACGACGTTCCCGTCGTCCGTCCCATGATCGCGTACTCCCTGCCGGTCTGCGGATCGGTCCAGCCCCACACGTCATTGCCCTTGCCGCCACCGATGTCGGCCAGCGGCAGGAAGGACTGCAGGGTCACGTTCTTGCACGGGTAGCCCGCGGCGACACCGCCTTCACAGCTCGTCGCAGACTCTGCCTCCAGCTCCTGCGCCGGCTGGCTGTCAGCGAGGAAGGCGCGCGCCACTTCCTGCGCTCGCGCGCTACCCGGCCAGCCCGTCTCCTCCTTGCTGCCGTGGTGATCGCCGTCATGGGCAGTTGCCACCGACATCGTGAACAGGAGAAGGACGACCGCCGTCATCCATGACACGACCAGGCGCTTCATGCGGTCCCCTCAGCGTGCACGAGTGGTATGGAGTCAGCCTCGCCGCCCGCAGCATCATATGCCCACCGTCAAGGCGGCCCGGGAGTATTGGTTCGTCGGATTGACCGTTTTTGCGCGGCCGATCGTTCGCCAGCGCGCTTCGGCTCAAGTCGAGCCGCAAACCGCTACTTGGCGTACTCCACAGCGCGCGTCTCGCGGATGACCGTCACCTTGATCTGGCCGGGATAGGTCAGCGACTCCTCGATCTTGCGCACGATGTCGCGCGCCAGGCGCATCGAGGCCAGATCGTCGATCTGCTCCGGCCGGACGAGGATGCGCACCTCGCGGCCGGCCTGCACGGCGAACGACTTCTCGACGCCCTCGAAGCTGTTGGCGATGGCCTGCAGGTCCTCGAGGCGCTTGATGTAGGTCTCGGCCGATTCGCCGCGCGCGCCGGGGCGGCTGGCGCTGATCGCGTCGGCGATCTGGACGATGGGGCCCTCGATGCAGGTGTACTCGACCTCCTGGTGGTGGGCGGCGATGCCGTTGATCACCTTCGGTGGCAGGTTGTGGCGCGTCGCGATCTGCGCGCCGATGGCCGCGTGGGCGCCCTCGTGCTCGTGGTCGACGGCTTTGCCGATGTCGTGCAGTAGGCCGCCCATCTTCGCCGCCTGCACGTCGGCGCCGACCTCGCCGGCGATGGTCGCGGCCAGCCGTGCCGTCTCGATCGAGTGCTTGAGCACGTTCTGGCCGTAGCTCGTGCGGAACTTGAGCCGGCCGAGCAGACGAATCAGCTCCGGCGGCAGGCCGGGCACGCCGGTGTCGTAGGCGGCCGCCTCGCCGGCCTGGCGGATGACGAGATCGACCTCGGCGCGGGCCTTGGCCACGACCTCCTCGATACGGCCGGGATGGATGCGACCGTCCTGGATCAGCTTGGTCAGGGCGAGGCGGGCGGTCTCGCGGCGGACGGGATCGAAGCCGCTGATCAGCACCGACTCAGGCGTGTCGTCGATGATCAGGTCGATGCCGGTGGCCTGCTCGAGGGCGCGGATGTTGCGGCCCTCGCGGCCGATGATGCGGCCCTTCATCTCGTCCGACGGCAGCGGTACGACCGACACCGTCATCTCGGCGGTGTGGTCGACCATCACGCGCTGGATGGCCGTGACGACGACGTCGCGCGCCTTGTCCTCGGCCTCCTCGCGGGCCTTGCGCTCGATCGAGCGGTAGAGCCGGACGGCGTCGTGCTCGGCGTCCTCGCGGACTTGCTCGAGCAGCACCCCGCGGGCCTCCTCCTGCGACATCAGCGCGACCTTCTCGAGGGCGGCGATCTGCTCCTGCCGCGCGCGCGCCAGCTCGTCGCGCTGCTGGTCGAGCTCACGCTCGCGGGCGATCAGCCGTCGGTCGCGCTCCTCGAGCATGTCCGTCCGCTGGTCGAGCTGCTCGTCGCGCTGGAGCAGGCGGCGCTCGAGCTGCGACAGGTCGGCGCGCCGGGCGCGGGCCTCTTCCTCCGCCTCGCGGGCCAAGCGCACCTGCTCGTCCTTGGCCTGCAGGATCAGCTCTTTCTGCTGCGCTCGGGCCTCGGCGACGATCCGCGCGGCCTTGTCCTGGGCAGCGCGAACCGCCTGTGAGGCCCACAGTCCACGGCCGGCGAAACCCAGCGCGAAACCGATGGCGATGGCCAACAACGCCACCACCGCCACGACGATGGGGTCAATCATCTCTCTGCCTCCCATCCAGCTCGCCGCTGGAAGGTGCTGGTAGTGCGGTTATGCGCGACGGTCACCCGCCGCCTGGCGCCTTGCTGGGCAGCAAGGCACGGACTGCGTAGGCCGCGCCGGCCGCGGGCTGGGCAACCCGGCCGTTGGTGCGGAACGGCCCTGGATCGATCTGCGGCGAAGCGTACTCGCGTTTCGAAGAAGGCGTCAAACAGCCGCGGCCGATGCGCTGGCGAGCCGCGGTGCCATTGCAGGAAGTGCTGGTCGAAGAGGCGCGTCGGGTACGTCGGGTAGGCTGGGTCAGTCGCTCGAGCCTGATTCCTCAGCAGTTGACGCGACGGTCAGGAGGTCAGGGCCGACGCCGCGCACGGCGTGGCCTTCGATTGTCGTGCGCGTTCGACCCAAGCCCAACACGCCGCCCGTCTGTGCCAGCAGCCGGTCGACGCGGCCGCTGTGAGGATCGAACTCGACTGTTCGGATGGTGCCCACGTACGTACCGGCTTCGTCCACTAGCTTCAGCTTCTTCATGTCAGCCAGGCTGCGCAGGTGGCTGAAAGGGCCGGCGCTGCGCGAAAGCTCCGTCACATCGGGCGTTTTGACCATCACCGCGTCAGAGCCGAAGTTGCTCACCTGGTCGAATGGGATGAAGAACTCGTTGGATCCGGCGACGGCCTTGAGTGCAGCGACGCGCAGTGGCTCGACCTCGAAGAGCACATCCGTCACCCTGCCCAGCCGGGCCGCCTCGGCGACCGATACGACGGCGACATCATTGAGGCTGTCAGCGTCCATGGCTCGTCCTCGTGTGCGCTGCTCGAATCCACGCAAGCCTAGCGCAGTGCACGAGAAGGTACCGTCGCGGCAAGCGTACGCGAGCATCATCGGCGTTACGATCGCGAGCGCATGACGATATTCGTGTGAACCCATGACGGCACCACTCAACCAGCTTGACTGGTGGAAGAAGCCGGCGCCGGTGCCGGAAGATCCACCGCTGTGGCGCGATCCCGGGCGGCTGTTGTACATCGCGTCGGCCATTTGCCTTGTCGTCGGCAGCCTCATCCCGTGGGCGGTCGGCGTCGATCCGACGGGGCGGGAGGACAGCTACCGCGCCACCCAGGGCACCGGCGAGGGGGTGATGCTGATCGCGACGGCGGTGGTGCTGATCCTGCTCGCGCGCGACCGGACGATGTATGAGTCGACGAACCGGATCATCCAGCTGCTGCCGCTGCTGTTCATCCTGCTATGCGTGTCGATGTGGATCGGTGCCGAACACTACGCGCGGGTGATGATCGAGTTCTGGAGCCGCGGCGGCGGCCACGGTGAGCTGACCGGCGCGCGCTACATCGTCGCGGCCGGAATCGTTGGCGCCGGGCTGGGCACGGTCTGGTTCGAGTTCACGCGTCCGGCACAGACGCGGCAGCGGACGCAACCGCTGCTGGTGGAGCTGGGCGTCACGCGCTGGAGCGCGGCGAGCGCCGTTGCGGCGTTCATCGGCGGCGTCGTCGGGGCTCTCGTCGCGATCGTCCTGAGCGTGCTCGCGCTGGGCATCGAGGCGATCCTGTTCGCGGTCATCCTCGCCGTCTTCGGGCTGTTCATCGGCGTCGGCGTCGGCCTCGCTGTAGTCGGCTGGCTCGAGCGCAGGCTGCGCCGCGCTCCGCCGGCCGTCGAGCAGCATCGAGATGGCGGCCGGGACCGGGTCGGCGGCGCGCGCATCTCGCGCGGGCCCACGTCACGCGGCTGAGAAGAGAGGCACGGGCGCCCACAGCAGTCGGACCGGCCGGTTCCACCATCCGACCGGGCCGCTTCCAGTGGCATTGGCGTGTAGCTCGGCTGAAGCCTTTGCCCGCTCCCTCGACTCGCACGTCGGTTACGCCAATGTGGCTGGAACTGGACAGGCCTCCAGCCGCCTGCGGCGTCATCCTCACCAATCAAACTGGAAGTGAGCATTGCAGCCCGCGGTGCGGTGCTGGCCCCCCCGTCGCCCTCACTCGGTCAATCCCGGCTCGTCGTCGGCGCCCGCCACGAACTGCGCGGAGACCTCGCGGCAGACCTCGGGACCGAAGCCGTTGCGCGCGAGGAGCGCGTAGGCCTTCTGCCGGCGGCGGATTGGATCTGCCTCGCCCTCGAGCGTCGACCGCCGGCGATCGAGCAGGCGCACGGCGGCGTCCAGATCGGCGCTCCCGCCGTCTGTGGCCGTGCGCTCGTGGAGCGCCGTGTCGACGGTCTCGCGTTCGATCCCCTTCAGCGCAAGCTCGCGTCTGAGCGCACCCTCCCCTCGCGGCCGCGCCCGATCGCGCGACTCGACCCACGCCCGGGCGAACTCGGCGTCGTCGAGATAGCCCATCTCGACCAGCCGGTCGACGACCTGCTCGACGAGGGCGTGCCGGTAGCCCAGGTGGCGCAGCCGGCGGCGCGTCTCGGCCACCGACCGCGGACGCACGGCAAGGAAGGCGGCCGCTGCCTCCATGACGACGGCCGGATCATCGACCTCCGCGCGGCGCTCGCGCCTCGCTTCGGCGCTTTCGCGGCGCCGAGTCACGCTACGCAGGACCGTCACTCCGCCTCGGCGATGCCCTCGACTGGCACCTCGATCGTGGCCACCTTGGCACGGATGTCCGTCTCGAGCTTGTGGGCGATGTCGGGGTTCTGCCTGAGGAAGTCCTTCGCCTGCTCGCGGCCCTGACCGAGGCGCGTGTCGCCGTAGGTGAACCAGGCGCCGGTCTTGTTGACCACGTCCGATGCGACGCCGACGTCGAGCAGGCCGCCCTCGCGACTGATCCCCTCGCCGTACATCACGTCGAACTCGGCGACGCGGAAGGGCGGCGCGACCTTGTTCTTGACCACCTTCACCCGCACGCGGCTGCCGATCGCATCCGTGCCCGACTTGATCGTCTCGATGCGCCGGATGTCGAGGCGCACGCTGGCGTAGAACTTCAGCGCCCGCCCGCCGGGAGTTGTTTCCGGCGATCCGAACAGCACCCCTATCTTCTCGCGCAGCTGGTTGGTGAAGACGAGCGCGGTGTTCGAGCGGCTGACCGCGCCGGTCAGCTTGCGCAGCGCCTGGCTCATCAGCCGTGCCTGGATGCCGACGAACGAGTCGCCCATCTCGCCCTCGATCTCGGCCCGCGGCACGAGCGCTGCGACCGAGTCCACCACCACGCAGTCCACGCCCCCCGAGCGAATGAGCGTCTCAGTGATCTCGAGCGCCTGCTCGCCGGTGTCGGGCTGGCTGACCAGCAGCTCGTCGACGTTGACGCCGCAGGCGCGCGCATAGGTTGGATCGAGCGCGTGCTCGACGTCGATGAAGGCGACCACGCCGCCCCTGCGCTGGGCCTCGGCCAGGATGTGCTGGCTGAGCGTCGTCTTGCCCGACGACTCGGGCCCGAAGATCTCCGTGATGCGGCCACGCGGCACGCCGCCGACGCCCATCGCCAGGTCGAGCGCGATCGAGCCGCTCGGAATGGAATCGACAGCCTGCCGCTCGGACGAGCCGAGCTTCATGATCGAGCCGCGGCCGAACTGCTTCTCGATGGCCAGGATGGCGGCGTCGACGGCCTTCACCCGCTCGCCGGTCGCCCGCTCGGTGCGCTCCACTCCGTTGCCCTCTACGCCGGTCGACTTGCCGGCCCCGGTGACTGTCATGCCTGGTGCTCCTCCTGGCTATGACCGGCACCGATGAAGGCTACTCCTCCTCCGGCTCCGGTTCTCGCTCGTGGCGCGGCTTGCGCTTGGGCTTGATCACCTCGACTGACGGAGGCGGCGCCTCCAGCAGTGAATCGAGCCGCGGCTTGATCTGCGCCTTGGGCTTCTTCTTCGGTTCGCGGTGGGGGCGATCCTTCGATCCCATTGCCTCCGCCTCCGCGGCGCACTCGGCACGCTAGCCGACGCCGCTTCACTGCCAGTTCACTCGGCCTTTGCGCCAGCTTGCCTGTCACTCCAGCCGGCCCTCGGGCGAGATTTGCGAGGCACGCCGAGCAGCCTGCTGGCGCACCAGTTCGGGAAAGCTCCCCTCGGCGAGCGCCGAGCGGATACGTGCCATGAAGTCTAGGAGGAAGGTCAGGTTGTGACAAGTTGCGAGCCGGTAGAAGAGCAGCTCGTCGGCGCGCAGCAGGTGCGCCAGGTAGGCGCGCGAGAACGAGCGGCAGGCGCGGCAGCGGCAGCCATCCTGGACCGGCGCCGGGTCGTCGAGGAAGCGCGAGTTGCGCACGTTGAGCCGGCCCTCCGGCGTCCACAGCGTGCCGTTGCGCGCGACGCGCGCGGGCAGGACCGAATCGAACATGTCGATGCCGGCGTCGACGGCGTCGAGCAGGTCGGCCGGTGAGCCGAGGCCCATCAGGTAGCGCGGCCGCGGATCGTCCTCGAGCAGCGGCACGCAGATGTCGAGCGCGGCCCGCCGCTGGGCGGCCGTCTCGTCGCCGGCCAGCCCGCCGATGCAGATGCCCTCGAACGGCATGGCGGCGATGACGCGCGTCGACTCGGCGCGCAGGTCTTCCTCCAGCCCGCCCTGGACGATGCCGAACAGTGCCTGCCCCTCGCGCCGATGAGCGGCCAGGCAGCGCTCGGCCCACTCGTGCGTGCGCTGGGTGGCCTCGGCGACGGCGGCACGCGTCGACGAGTGCGGCGGCACCGGCTGGTCGAGGCAGACCGCGATGTCCGCGCCGAGACCCTCCTGGACAGCGATCGCCTGCTCGGGCGTGAAGCGGTGCAGCGAGCCGTCGAGGTGCGAGCGGAACGTGACGCCCTCGTCGTCGACCGCGCGCAGCTCACCCAGGCTGACCACCTGGTAGCCGCCCGAGTCGGTCAGGATGGGGCGATCCCAGGCCATGAAGCGGTGCAGCCCACCGAGGCGCGCGATGCGCTCGTGGCCCGGGCGCAGGTAGAGATGGTAGGTGTTGGCCAGGATCATCTGCGCGCCGACCTCGCGCAGGTCGTCGGGATCGAGCGCCTTGACCGTGGCGTTCGTGCCGACCGGCATGAAGACCGGCGTATCGACCTCTCCATGGGCCGTCCGCAGCCTGCCCAGCCGGGCGCGCGTGGATCCGTCGGCCGGCGGCGCCCGCAGCACCTCGTAGCTCAGCGTGCCCGCAGCCTGCCCCAGCGCCTGCCCGCTCACGCCTTGATCTCCTGCCGCTGGATCGCGGCGACGCTGACGGCCAGCGCCGCGACCAGATAGAGCAGGACGCCGACGAAAGCCTGCTCGGGAGGCACCGGCCGCAGGAAGAGGTCTTCGAGCGCACCCTCGACCGACGTGCCGGTGCCGCGCACCAGCAGCACGTTGTCGCCGATGCCGAAGGGCAGGAACTGGTACCACTCGGGGCCGATCGGCTCGAAGCCCTGCTGCCGCGGGTCGAAGCCGCTGCCGAACCGCCCGAACAGCGTCGCGACGACCATGATGCCGGCCAGGATGCCCTCGCCGATGTACAGCACGATGCCGACGATGGCCCCCGCCAGCTGGCTCTGGAGGACGACGGCCACGGCAAAGCCGAGGGCGGCACGCTCGAGTAGCACCGGGTAGCCGAGAACCAGCGAGTCGATCAGGTTGCGCGTGGCCGTCGGGCCGAGCGGGTTGCCGACCTCCAGGCCGCGCAGCGCGCCGGCGACGAAGACGAGCACGACGCCGACGGCGAACGCGATGACCAGGCCGATGGCGAAGATGATCGCCAGCCCGGCCGCCTTGGCGAGGATGTAGAACGCCCGACTTTCGCCACGGCTGACGACGTTGCGCAGCACGCCCCAGCTCCAGTCGGCGCCGGCGATGGCGGCGGCGTAGACGACGGCGAGCATGCTGCCCAGCCCGAAGACGAAGTCGCCGATGGTGCCGTACGCCGACGGGAAGCGCAGCATGTTGCGGGTCGGGTCGAGCGGGCCGCCGGATGCCGGAGTCAGGCCGACGATGACGTAAACGAGGGCCATGATCACGAGCAGAACGGCGAGCACGACGTACGTCGCCGTCCGCCGGCGCAGCTTGAGCAGCTCGGCACGGACGAGCCTCATGCCGCGCGGCTCTCGGCGGCGGTGATGTCGAGGAAGAGGCTCTCCAGGTCGCTGCCCGGCTCGAGCGCCGAGGCGTAGATGCCGGCATCGGCGAGGGCGCGGTTGACCTCGTGCGAACGCGTCCAGGCAACGCCGACGGTGAACCAGCCGGCGCGCTCGCCGCTGTCGGTGCCGTAGAGCTGGCGCTCGGGTGCGAGGCTGCGCAGGATCTCGGCCGCCCGCGGCATCTCCTCGGGCGCGACCCGGACGCGGACGTGGCTGACCTGGTCGATCAGCTGGCTTAGCGGACCCTCGCGCACGAGCCGCCCGCGGTCGATGATGCCAACGACGTCGGCCAGCAGCTGGACCTCGGGCAGGATGTGGCTCGAGATCAGGACCGTCTTGCCGATCGTCGTCATGTAGCGCAGCGACTCGCGCAGCGCCACGATGCCCGCCGGATCGAGGCCGTTGGCCGGCTCGTCGAGGAGCAGCAGCTCGGGATCGGAGAGCAGCGCGCCGGCGATGCCGAGGCGCTGCTTCATGCCCAGTGAGTAGGCGTTGACCTTGTCGTTGGCGCGCTCGCGCAGCCCGACGTAGTCGAGCACCTCGTCGACGCGGTGAGGCGGCGTCGGTGCGCCGGCGGCAGCCAGCACGCGCAGGTTGTCGCGGCCCGACAGGTACGGGTAGAAGGACGGCGTCTCGATCAGCGAGCCGACGCGGAAGAGGCGGCGCCGGTCGCGCCAGTCGTAGGGTGAGCCGAGCAGCACCAGCGAGCCGGCGTCGGGCCGGAGAAGGCCGGCGAGCAGGCGCAGAGTCGTCGTCTTGCCCGAGCCGTTGGGGCCGAGGAAGCCGTAGACGCTGCCGCGCGGCACCGACATGTCGAGGCCGGTCAGCGCCGGCTGGCGGCCGTAGCGCTTGACCAGACCGCGCGTGGCGACGGCCAGGTCGGACAGGTCGGGCGTGGCGACCGGTTTATCGGCAAGCTCCCGCGTGGCGACGGCGTGCTCGGACAGGCCGGGCGCTCCCGGCTGCATATCTGCCGGGATGGTCACGCGGTCGTCTCTGACTCGGCGCGACCCTCGGCCGTCTCTGACTCGGCGCGACCCTCGGCCGTGACGCCGTCCCACAGCCCGGCGTCGGCGCGCTCGCCGCGGCGCGGCGGCGGCACCTCGTAGCCGAGTCGGCGCAGGTGGTCGCGCGCGCGCTCCGTCGCGATGCGTCCCTGCGGCGTCCGATCGAGGAAGCCGAGCTGGAGCAGGTACGGCTCGTAAACGTCCTCGATCGTCTCGATCTCCTCGCCGATGACCGCCGCCACCGCCGCACCGCCGACCGGCCCGGAGGCGAACTTCTGGACGATCGCCGCCAGCAGCCGGCGGTCCGTCGTGTCGAGGCCCTCGTCGTCGATGTCCATCGCCGCCATCGCCTGGCTGGCTTCCTCGGCGCCGATGCGCCCGTCGGAGCGCACCTGCGCGAAGTCGCGCACGCGCCGGAGCAGGCGGTTGACGACGCGCGGCGTGCCCCTCCCCCGGCGGGCGAGGATCGTGACCGCCTCGTCGTCGATATCGACCTCGAGGATGCCGGCCGAGCGCTTGATGATCGTGGCCAGCTCGTGTTCGGAGTAGTAGTCGAGGCGGTAGACGGCGCCGAAGCGGTCGCGCAGCGGACCACCGATGCGCCCGGCGCGCGTCGTCGCACCGACGACCGTGAACGGCTTGAGGCTGAGGCGCAGGCTGCGCGCGCTCGGCCCGCGACCGATCATCACGTCGATGGCGAAATCCTCCATCGCCGGGTAGAGGATCTCCTCGACCGAGTGATTGAGGCGGTGGATCTCGTCGATGAACAGGACGTCGCGCTCCTCGAAGTTGGTCAGGATCGCGGCCAGGTCACCGGGCCGCTCGATGGCCGGCCCACTGGTCGTGTGCAGGTTCACGCCCAGCTCGCGGGCGATGATGTTGGCCAGCGTCGTCTTGCCCAGGCCGGGCGGGCCGTAGAGCAGGACGTGGTCGGCCGCCTCCTCGCGCTGGCGGGCGGCGGCGAGCAGGATCTCGAGGTTCTGCTTGACGGTCGGCTGACCGATGTACTCGGCCAGCGAGCGCGGCCGAAGCGACGTCTCGACGGCTGCCTCTTCGAGGCTCACGGCCTGCGCCGTCACGGACCGGTCACGCTCCTCCATCGACGGCGAAGTCTAGCAGAGCCGGACGCGAAGCGAACAGATGTTCGGGAGGCGCCCCAGGCACCTCCCGAACGGTCATGGGTAGGGAGTGTTCGGTTTTCGTCGGGCTGAGTGTCGCCCTCAGTACAGCGAGCGGCTGCTCTTGTCCAGCGGATTGTGCTGGTTGAACTCGCCCGGCTCGGGCTGAATGCCCGGCTGGACGAGCGGGGCCGGCTGGACGTTCGGCATCGGCGCCTCCCGTTGCGGGGCGGCCGGAGCGTGGCGAATGCCGAAGTCCTCGTAGGCCTGGACCTGCGGCGCGGCCGGGGCCGGCGCTTCGACCGTCGGCAGCTGGACCACGCCGGCAGCGATCGCCGCGGCGGTGAGCGTCGCGCCGAGCAGCGCGCTCGTCGCCAGTCCGGCGAGCACGCCCTGCCGGAACGCCTTGCCGCTGTCGGGGTGTGTCATCGGGGTGTTGATTGCGGTCATCTGCGTCGTTCTCCTGTGTCGTCGGGGCTCTCTGTCGAGTAGCCGGACAGTAGGTCCGGCGACGCCGTCGATTCGACCAACCCGCCGACTGCCGGGGCGTCGAACATCCGACCGGCCGACCGCCCCCTTCTTGGCCCGGCAGCGGTCGGATCGACGACAGCCGGCCGGAGGTCAGATCGACGACAGCCGGTCGAGCGGGAAGGGCGGCAGGGCCAGCGGCCGCACGGCCAGCCGGACGAGCAGCAGCGGGCTGTCGTCACCGGCGGTGCGGTTGCTGTGCAGCACGCCGCAGCCGGTGCAGCGGTGGATCAGCACCCACTCGCCGTCCTTCCGGACGGTGATCGCGATCGGTTCCATGCCCGAGCCGCAATCGGCGGCGCGGTCGCCCGGCTCATCGTCGACGTGCCGGCTCCACAGGCAGAAGGGGCAGTGGTTGCGATGGGCCGTGCCGGGCGCCGACGTCGGAACGTCGAGGCGGCAGTGCGTGCAGCGAAATGACTGACGAGGCTTCAAGGGGGGCTCCTGCGCGATACGGTGGTACGTGCCGTCTACGCGTCGCGCGGGCTCCCCGGTCATGAAGAGAGCCGTCCCGGGAGGGACGACTCACCGCGGCCGGCTGGTGTCTCGGCGGCGTTTGTGTCTAGGCTCTCCCGAGGCGCGACGGATGGTCGACGTGCACAACTGTCTCTGCCATGACTCGTCGCTCCTTTCTGCCTCTCGCTCTTCCGCCGATTGCCTGTCGGCGGCTCAGGCCTCGCGCAGTATGCGCCGCACGATCACCCTCGCGCAAGCGCTTGCCTCGCAGGCCGCACGCCCGCGACGACCGACCTCGGCGGGCCAAGGATCGGGAATCCGCTTGTAGTGAACACCTCGTCACCCGCAGGCATACTTCCGGGGCTGGCGATCGTTGGTCACGCCTCCGACGGGCACGCCGCTCGGCTCCACAGCGACAGGTTTCCGCTTCAAACGGATATTTGCGTTGATCACTCCGCGCAGCGCGGACGCCGCGTTCGAACGGTGAGGTGTGCGTATCAAACGGAGACCTGCTTTCGGCTCTGATGCTTCAGCGTGACGCGGCACCAGCTCCAGGCACGGCCCAGGCCGCCCCCGCCTCAGTCGCGGCGCAGCGCGCGCAGCGCGCCCTTGACACGCTCCTCGAGCGACGCTCCCGGCGGCAGCGCGGCGACGGCGCCGCGGGCGGCCTCGCGCGCCTCGGAGGCGCTGTAGCCGAGCGCCTGCAGCGCGGCGACGACCTCACTCTCAGCGGCGCCCGCCCGATCGCGCCCGCCACCGGCGGCGACAGCCTCTCCGCCGGCGACCGCCACCTTCTCCTTCAGCTCGAGCACGACCCGCGCGGCCAGCTTCTTGCCCACGCCCGGCACGGCGGTCAGCACCGCCTCGTCGCCCTGAAAGACGGCCAGCTGCAGGTCCTTCGCCGGCCGCGACGAGACGATCGCCAGCGCCACCTTCGGGCCGACGCCGGTGACGGTCAGCAGCAGCTCGAAGAAGGCCAGCTCCTCGGATGTCCGGAACCCGTAGAGCGCCTGCTGGTCCTCGCGCACGAGATGGTGCGTCAGCAGCCGGGCCGAGGTCCCCTCGCGCAGGCCGGCCAGCGTGCCCGTCCCGCAGAAGACGCGATAGCCGACACCGGCGACATCGACGACCACCGAGTCGTGGCCGACCGACACGACGGTTCCCTCGACGAACGCGATCACCCGCTCAGCCGAGCCCGGTCAGGCGGCCGGTCGCCGGGCGTGGGCCAGGCAGATGGCCACCGCCAGCGCGTCGGCGGCATCGTCGGGGCGCGGCAGGGCGGGCATACCCAGCACGACCTGGACCATCCGCTGGACCTGCTCCTTGCCGGCGCGGCCGTAGCCGGTGACCGCCATCTTGACCTCGTGCGGGCCGTACTCGAAGACCGGCAGGCCGTGCTCGGCGGCGGCGAGCAGCACCGCCCCGCGCGCCTGGCCGACGGCGAAGGCGGTCTGGACGTTGCGGTTGAAGAAGAGCCGCTCGACGCCGAGCAGCGCCGGCCGGTGCAGCTCGATCAGCTGGCTGACCGCGCTGTGGATCTCCAGCAGGCGCTGTGGCAACTCGACTCCGGCCCGCGTCTCGACGCAACCGTAGTCGATCGCGCGCAGCCGGCTGCCGTTGCGCTCGACGATGCCGTAGCCGGTGGCGGCGGTGCCCGGGTCGATGCCCAGTACGATCACCGCCCGCCCCCCGACGCGGCGGTCAAGACGCGGCAGCCTCGGCCAGGACTTCGGCCGGCAGATCGAAGTTGGCGCTGACCCGTTGCACGTCGTCGAGGTCCTCGAGCGACTCGATCAGGCGCAGGTTCTGGCGCGCCGTCTGCTCGTCGACCTCGATCGGCGTCTTGGGCTGCATCGTCAGCTCGGCCGATTCGACGCGCACGCCCTGCTCCTCGAGCGTCCGCCTGACGGCCTCCAGCTGGCCGGGGTCGGTCAGGATCTCGATCAGGTCGCCGTCCAGATCGACATCGGCCGCCCCGGCGTCGATCGCCGTCAGCGCCACGTCGTCGGGATCCTGCCCGTCGCGCGGGACGGCGACCACGCCACGCGGCTCGAACTGCCATACCACGGCACCCGCGCCGGCGAGCTGCCCGCCGGCGCGGGTGAAGATCGAGCGCACGTCGGCGACCGTCCGGTTGCGGTTGTCTGTCGCGGCCTCGACCAGGATTGCCACGCCGCCGGGTCCGTAGCCCTCGTAGACGATCTCCTCGTACTGCTCGGCCGCCGAGCCGCCCGACGCGCGTTCGATGGCGCGCTTGATGTTGTCGGCGGGCATGTTGACCGAACGCGCCTTCTCGACTGCCAGCCGCAGGCGGTGGTTGGCGTCGGGATCGGGCCCGCCCTCGCGCGCGGCGATCGTGATCTCGCGCCCGACCTTGGTGAAGACCTGGCCGCGCCTGGCGTCATTGGCGCCCTTCTGGCGCTTGATCTGGGACCACTTGGAATGACCGGACATCGAGCCGCGATTCTATATGATGGCCTCACCGTTTCTGAGGGCGCCGACGGCCCCCAGCCACCGGCCCGCGGCACCTCGTCCACGCCCATACGATCCGGAGGGCTGCCCTTCGTATGAATGCCGCCGACATGCCACGCCTGCGCAACGTCGTCCTGGCCGGCCATTCCGGCTCGGGCAAGACAACGCTCGCCGAGCACCTGCTCTACGCCACGAAGGCGATCACACGCCTGGGCAAGGTCGACGACGGGACGGCCAGCCTCGACTTCGAGCCGGAGGAGCAGAAGCGCAAGCTGTCGCTGTCGCTGGCCGTCGCCACGCTGGAGCACGACGGCCACCGCATCACGCTCCTCGACACGCCGGGCTACGCCGACTTCTCGGGCGAGGTCCTCGAGGGCTTTGCCGCCGCCGACGCCGCGCTGATCACGATGGACGCGTCGGGCGGCGTGGAGGCCGGCACGGAGCGCGCCATCGCGCTCGGCCGCTCGCACGGCACGGCCGCCATCTTCGTCATCACCCGCTGCGAGCGCGAGAACGCCGATCCCACCGCCGCGCTCGACGCCCTGCGCGGCGCGTTCGGGACCAAGATCGCGCCACTCCACGTGGCCATCGGCAAGGCCGACGGCTTCAAGGGCTACGTCGATCTCGTCCACCGCAAGGCGTACGCCTGGGATGGAGGCAAGCGCAGCGAGGTGCCCGTCCCCGACGATCTCGCCGACGAGGTCGCGCGCCGCCGCGACCAGCTGCTCGAGGCCGCCGCCGAGGCCGACGACGACGTGCTGACCAAGTACCTCGAGGGCGAGGAGGTCAGCGACGAGGAGCTCGAGGCGTGCCTCCATCGCGGCGTGCGCGACAGCATCCTGGCGCCGGTGATGGTCGCCTCGGCCGCCCGCGACATCGGCATCGACGGGCTGCTCGATGCCATCGTCCGCTACCTGCCCTCCCCCGACGAGGAGAAACCGGTCAAGGTCCTCGATGGCTCGGACGGGGAGGTCGAGGTCGCGCCCGATCCCGCCGGCCCGCTGGTCGCGCACGTCTTCAAGACGACCGCCGACCCGTTCGTCGGCCGGCTGACCTACTTCCGCGTCTACTCCGGCCGGATCAGCAGCCACGACCACGTCTGGAACGCGGGCCGCGGCGAGGAGGAGCGCATCGGCCAGGTGCTGCGCGTGAAGGGCAAGGACACCGAGCCGGTGGGCACGCTGGCTGCGGGCGAGATCGGCGCCGTCGCCAAGCTCGTCCACACCTTCACCGGCGACACGCTCAGCACGAAGGACAGGCCCTTCCGGCTGCCGCCGATGGACTTCCCCGAGCCGACGCTGCCGGTGGCCATCGAGCCGCAGACGAAGGCCGACCTGGACAAGATGGGCACGGCCCTCGCGCGCATGCTCGAGGAGGATCCGAGCG
This sequence comes from uncultured Anaerolineaceae bacterium, assembly GCA_964425305.1. GTDB lineage: Bacteria > Chloroflexota > Limnocylindria > Limnocylindrales > CSP1-4 > JALYGJ01. Next base: position 22,856 of record CAYRMQ010000005.1, read on the forward strand.
TCCGCGTCGACCGCCAGGCCGAGACCGGCGAGCAGCTGCTGTGGGCGCAGGGCGAGAACCAGATCCAGGTCATCATCGAGCGGCTGAAGCGCAAGTTTGGCGCGTCAGTCGTGACGCGCCCGCCGCGCGTCCCGTACCGCGAGACGATCCGCGGCAGGACACAGGCCGAGGGCCGGCACAAGAAGCAGACGGGCGGGCGCGGCCAGTTCGGCCACGTCTGGCTCGAGATCGAGCCCAATCCCGGCGGCGGCGTCCAGTTCACCGAGCGCATCGTCGGCGGCGCCGTGCCGCGGCAGTACTTCCCCGGCGTCGAGAAGGGCGTGCGTGACGTGGCCGAGAAGGGGCCGCTGGCCGGCTACCCGGTGGTCGACTTCAGGGCGACGCTCTACGACGGCTCGTTCCATACCGTCGACTCGGACGAGATCTCGTTCCGCCAGGCGGCCCAGATGGCCATGCGCAAGGGCATCCCGGAGGCTGACCCGGTGCTGCTCGAGCCGATCATGGACGTCGAGGTGCGCGTGCCCGAGGAGTTCATGGGCGACGTCAACCGCGACCTCACCACGCGCCGCGGCCGGGTGCTGGGCATGGACTCGGCCGACGGCATGCAGGTCGTGCGCGCCCACGTGCCGCAGTCCGAGCTGTTCACCTACGCCACCGAGCTGCGCTCGATCACCGGCGGTCGCGGCGGCTTCAGGGCGTCGCTCGACCACTACGAGGAAGTGCCGTCGCACGTCGCCCAGAAGATCATCGACCAGCACCGCAAGGAAGAACAGGGCTAGGCGGTGGCCGCCGGTTCGGGGGCGCCCGCCGGTTCGGGGCCGCCCGCCGGCTCGGGCACGGCCGCGACCGCTTCGCAGGTCTACACGTGGGAGCCGTCCAACGCCGCCATCGCCGCCCGCTACGACCTCGATCCGGCACAGATCCTGCGCTTCGACACCAACACCTCGCCTCTGGCGCCGGCCTTCGTCGAGGAGGCGCTGCGCGGGCCGTTCGAGCCGCCGCTCAACGAGTACCCTGATTCGTCCTACGCCGAGCTGACCGAGGCGGCGGCGGCCTACGCCGGAGCGCAGCCGCACGAGATCATCGTCGGGGCCGGCGCCGACGAGGTGCTCGACATGGTCGCCAAGGCCTATCTGCCGGCCGGCTCGGCGGCGCTCGTGCCGATCCCCACCTACGCGATGTACGGGGTCCTGACGTCACAGCGCGCGGCGCGCATCGTGTCCGTGCCGCGGCTCGGCCCTGAGGCGGGCTACGCGCTCGACCTGGCCGCGGTCTCGGCCCGCCTCGAGGAAGCGGCCGTCGTCTGGCTATGCGCGCCGAACAACCCGACCGGCGGGCCGGAGACGCCCGAGGCGATCGAGGAGATCGTGGCCAACGCAGCGCGGCTGGCCGAGCCTCGGCTGGTCGTTGTCGATGAGGCCTACTTCGAGTTCGACGGACGGACGGTCGTCGGCTGGCGCGACAGGTACCCGAACCTGCTCGCCGTGCGGACGGTGTCGAAGGCCTTCGCGCTGCCCGCTATCCGCGTCGGCTGGGGCGTCGCCTCGCGCGAAGTGATCGCCCGCCTCGAGCGCGTCCGCCCGCCAGGCAGCATCTCGACCGTGTCGGCGCACGTGGCTGCCGTGGCCCTGCGCCGGCCGGAGCTGGCCCGCCGCAACGCCGAGGAAGTCGCGCGTGAGCGCGAGTGGCTGGCCACGCAACTCGTGGACGCCGGCTGGAGTGGGCAGCCGAGCGTGACCAATTTCCTGCTCGTTCGCATCGGCGACCACCAGGCAGCCGAGCAGGCGGCGGAGGGCCTGCTGCGGGCGGGCATCGTCCCGCGCACCTTCGGACCGGCCAATCCCCTGCGCGGCCACCTCCGCCTGACTGTCCGCAGCCGTCCTGAGAACGAGCGCCTGCTGGAGGTCGTGCGCAGCCTGCGCGGGGCGTAGGATTAGCGGCGAGCGTCCCGGGCCCCAGACCCGGCCGCGCCTGGAGGAGGAGTGCCGTGCTCAGGTCCGCCATCGCCGTCGTCACCACCCTGATCCTGCTGGCCCTGCTTGTCGCGATCCCGGCTGGCGCCGTCGCCAAACCGGATCCCGTCCGCTTCGCCACGTTCAACGCTTCGCTCAATCGCAACTTCGCCAGCCAACTGGTGAGCGACCTGTCGACGACAGGCAACGCTCAGGCTCAGACGATCGCCGAGATCATTCAGCGCACGCGACCGAACGTGCTGCTCATCAACGAGTTCGACTTCGTCGAGGAAGGCCTGGCAGCCGAGCTCTTCCAGAAGAACTACCTGTCCGTCAGCCAGAACGGCGCCGACCCGATCGACTACCCCTACCGCTTCGTGGCGCCCTCCAACACGGGCATCCCGTCCGGCTTCGACCTCGACAACAACGGCTTCGTCGGTGGGCCCAACGACGCCTTTGGCTTCGGCTTCTTCCCGGGCCAGTTCGGTATGGCCGTCTACAGCATGTACCCCATCGCATACGACGATGTGCGCACCTTCCAGCTCTTCCTCTGGAAGGACATGCCAGGGGCCCTACTGCCCGACGATCCCAGGACACCAGAGCCGGCCGACTGGTACTCGGACGAGGAACTTGACGTCTTCCGACTCTCCTCCAAGAGCCACTGGGACGTGCCCATTCAGATCGGGGCGCGGCAGGTTCACTTCCTGGTCAGCCACCCAACGCCGCCGGTCTTTGACGACCCGCCCTTCTTCCCGGCCGGCGTCGACTTCAACGGCCGACGGAACTTCGACGAGATCCGCTTTTGGGCGGACTACATCACGCCCGGCCCGACCTCCTCGTACATCTATGACGACGACGGCAACTTCGGCGGCCTGAAGCCGGGCGCGATGTTCGTCATTGCCGGCGACCAGAACAGCGACCCGCTGGACGGCGACAGCATCCCCGGATCCATCCAGCAGCTGCTCGAGCACCCGCTGGTCAACACCAAGGTCACGCCGGACAGCGAGGGCGCCGTCGAGGCCAGCCAGCTGCAGGGCGGTGCAAATACCACCCACCAAAGCGACCCTCGCTTCGACACCGCCGACTTCAATGACAGCGCGCCGGGCAACCTGCGCGCCGACTACGTCCTGCCGCGCAAGAACCTGCGCATCACCGACGCCGCAGTGTTCTGGCCTACTCAGGACGACCCGCTCTTCCGCCTGACGGGTGTCTTCCCCTTCCCGAGCTCAGACCACCGCCTCGTCTGGATCGACGTCAACGTCCCCGGCTCGGCCGCCCGCACCAGCCGCTAGCTGGCCGGCTGAGCTTTCGCGGGTCCTCGGGAGGCGCTGTCCGAATTCGGCGAGCCGGCGACCGGCGCGCGAGTGGGCGTCCGCCCGTGCCCGGCGGTCCAATCGCGATCCTTCCCCTCAAGCGGAACCATCGTTGACAGTTGGGGTTCGGTCAGCCGTGACGCCGTGAACGCCCGCCTCGCCGGCCAGCCATGCCGCGATCGGCCAGGCGCGGCGCTCGATGCGGTAGACGACCTTCCGTCCATCGACGTACGAGGGCCGTGGCGCGATCACTCCCCTGCGCTGTAAGCACTCGCAGCCGGCGCGCCCTGGTACGCCAGCTCAGGCCCATGCAGGGCGATGATCCGTCACAGCGGTGGGTCGTCCGAGAGCTGAATTCGGGTTGCCGTTATGTGGGCACCATGGCGCGATCGTCTGGCGCCCACGCCTTCACGGCCGAACACCCTGATGTGGGCGATCGTTCCGCATGGTTGGAAGGATCGCAAAGTCGGGTCCTCGGAGCAGGATACGTCGCTGATGGTGATCGGCGGTGCTGTCCTCTACCACGCGATCTACGGCCCGCCTGACGCCGATGTGGCCGCTGGACGCAAGTGGAGCCGGCGCAGCAGCTGGGCGTTGATCGCGACGATGATCGTCGAGGCGCTCATCGCGGCAGCGCCGGCGGCCATCGGCAGGACGAAGCCGACCGGCGCCAGGATGCCCGCCGCGAGGGGGATGGCGACGACGTTGTAGCCCGTCGCCCAGACGAGGTTCTGGACCATCTTGCCGTACGAGGCGCGCGACAGCTCGATGGCACCGACGACGTCGCGCGGGTCGTTGCGCACGAGCACGATGCCGGCCGACTCGACGGCCACGTCGGTTCCGGCGCCGATAGCGATGCCGACGTCGGCCGCCGCCAGCGCCGGCGCGTCGTTGATGCCGTCGCCGACCATCGCCACCCGCCGGTCGCCCGCCTGGAAGCGCGCGACCGTGGCGGCCTTGTCGGCGGGCAGCACCTGCGCCGCCACCTCGTCGATGCCGAGGCGGCGCGCAACCGAGTTGGCGACCGCCTGCGCGTCGCCGGTGATCATCGCCACGCTCAGGCCCATCTCGTGCAGCCGATCGACGGCCGCCTTCGACTCCGGTCTGATCTCGTCCTCCAGCGCCAGCGCGCCGACCACCTCACCATCGGCCACGACGTGGAGGATCGTCCGGCCCTCATCGGCCCACGGCCGCGCCGCCCGCTCGAGCTCGGCCGGCGGCTGGATCCCCCGGTATTCGAGCAGCCGCGGGCCGCCGACGTAGACCTCGCGGCCAGCGACGGTGGCGCGGGTGCCTCTCCCGGGCAGCGATTCGAAACCCTCGGCGGGGGGCGGGCGCACGCCGCGCTCGCGGGCGCCGGCGACAATCGCCCGGGCGAGCGGATGCTCGGAGTCCGCGTCGACGGCTGCCGCCAGGCCGAGGATCTCCTTCGCCTCGTGGTCGGCCGTCGCCACCACGTCGACGAGGACGTGCTGTCCGCGGGTCAGCGTGCCGGTCTTGTCGAAGATGACCACGTCGAGCTCGCGCGCGCGCTCGAGCGCCAGGCGGTCCTTGACCAGCAGCCCGTTGCGCGCGCCGAGCGACGTCGAGATGGCGATGACCAGCGGGATGGCCAGGCCGAGCGCGTGCGGGCAGGCGATGACGAGCACAGTGGCAGTCCGCACGAAGGCGCCCTCGGTCTCGCCCGCGACAAGCCATGCGAGGAGCGTGATCGCACCGGCGGCGAGTGCGACGTAGAAGAGGACGGCGGCAGCACGGTCGGCCAGTGCCTGAGCCCGCGAGCGCGACGACTGCGCCTCTTCGACGAGGCGCATGATGCCGGCCAGGGCGGTGCCCTCCCCCACCGCCGTCACGCGCAGGCGCAGCGACCCGCCGGCAACGACGCTGCCCGCGACGACCTCGTCGCCGGCCTGCCTGGGAACCGGGCGTGACTCGCCGGTGATCATCGACTCGTCGAGGTCGGCCTGCCCTTCCTCGATGCGGCCGTCGACGGGCACGCGCCCGCCGGGGCGGACGAGCAGCAGGTCGCCCTTGCGCACATCCTGCACGCGCACTTCCTCTGTTCCCGCGTCGGTGATGCGCTCGGCGGTGTCGGGCAGCAGCTCGGCCAGGGCGGCAAGGGCGCCGCGTGCCTGCTCGATGGAGCGCATCTCGAGCCAGTGGCCCAGGAGCATGACCGTGATCAGCGTCGACAGCTCCCACCAGATCTCGACCTGGAAGATGCCCAGCGCGTTGGCCGCCGAGGCGACGAACGCGACGGTGATGGCCAGGCTGATCAAAGTCATCATCCCCGGCTGGCGGGCGTGCAGCTCGTGCCACGCCCCGCGCAGGAAGACGGGACCGCCGTAGGCGAAGACGGCCGTGGCCAGCAGCGGCGGGATCAGGTCGCTGAAGGGGAATGCCGGCGCGCTGTAGCCGAGAAACTGCTGGACGCTCTCGCTCCAGATGACGACCGGAATGGACAGCGCCAGCGACACCCAGAAGCGATCCCGGAACATGGCCACCGAGTGGCCGGCGTGGCGGTCATGGGCGCGGGCGTGGTGGGCTTCCGTGCCGGCATCACCGGCCGCGAGATCGTGTGCGCCGTGGCTGGGTATCGGGCCTCCGGGCTGGGGGCTGTGGGCGTCGCCGGCCGGCGCGCCTTCGTCGGCTGGGTGCTCGAGTGTTCTGGGATGGTCGTGGTGATCTTCGTCGCGCATACTCCCCCAGAGTATCAGGCACATGTGCTGAGCCGGCGCGGCGGGACATGCTCACCCTATGAGCGTGTGCACCGAAATCCGCAGCCGCCTGGCTGAGCAAGCGAAGCCTCGGCGCTCGCCCCGCCGCCTGGCGACCCGGGAGGCGCCGGGCGGCTGCCCTTCAGGACTCTTCGATCCAGGGCCTCTCGCGCAGAGCGCGCTCGAGCGCGGCGATCTCGACCTCGAACTCGGAGATTTCGAGCTGGGCGGCTTCCTCAGCGGTGGATCCGGGCTCGGCGAGGATGGCGCGCGCGACAGCGGCGGCGTGGCACCACAGCGCATCGGCCAGCTGGTCGAGCGTCTCAGCCGCCCGATCGTCGACGAACGCGGCATGATGCGCGGCCACGGGCATGGCGCGATGCGCAGCGGTGGGCACGGCACTTACCTCCGCGGGACGTTCGGCTTGTCTGCCCACGGAGTCTCGCGCGACGGTGCCGCGCCGCACCAGTGCCATTCGGCCCGTTCGCCGCGCACGGTTCGCGCGATACTTATCGACCAATGAGCCCCGACCGGCCGGCTGCGAGGGGCACCGGCCAGCAACTCGTGCTGGACAGCACGAAGTACGACGCCGTCATCTTCGACATGGATGGCGTCGTGACGCGGACGGCCGACGTTCATGCCACCGCCTGGAAGCGGCTCTTCGACGACTACCTGCGCCGGCACGCCGAGCAGACCGACGAGCCCTTCGTGCCCTTCGACGACGTCTCCGACTACCGCCGCTACGTCGACGGCAAGCCGCGCTACGACGGCGTGCGCGACTTTCTCGCCTCGCGCGGCATCCGCCTGCCCGAGGGTGATCCCACCGACGCGCCCGAGCGGGAGACCGTTTGTGGCCTGGGCAACAGGAAGGACGCCCTCTTCCTCGAGCAGCTGCGGCGGACGGGCGCGACGGTGTTCGAGTCGACCATCCAGCGGGCCGAGGAGCTCCGCGCTCGAGGACTCCGGCTGGCCATCATCTCAGCCAGCCGCAACGCGCCCGAGATCCTCTCCAGCGCCGGTGTAGGCAACCTCTTCGACGCGCGCGTTGACGGCAACGTCGCGGCCGAGCTGGGCCTGCCCGGCAAGCCCCACCCGGGAGTCTTCGAGGAGGCCGCCCGCCGCCTGGGCGTCGATCCGGCGCGAACGATCGTCGTCGAGGATGCGACGGCGGGGGTGGAGGCCGGCCGCCGCGGGGGCTTCGGCCTCGTCATCGGTGTGGACCGCGCCGGCCAGGTGGAGGAGCTGTACGCCCACGGGGCGCATGTCGTGGTGGGGGACCTGGCCGAGCTGCGCGTATCTTGAGCCGGCCACTCCCGACCGAAACTGCCCTTGGGAGACCGTCGGACAGCCCCTGGCGGCTGACCTATCCCGACTTCCTGCCGGCCGAGGAAGGCCGGCGCGAGGCGCTGTGCACCGTCGGCAACGGCTACTTCGCCACGCGCGGCGCCGCGCCCGAGTCGAGCGCGGACGCGACGCACTACCCGGGCACGTACGTCGCGGGCTGCTACAACCGCCTCGAGTCCGACATCGATGGCCTGAGCGTCGAGGACGAGAGCATGGTCAACGTGCCCAACTGGCTGGTGCTGCGCTTCCGGCCGGAGGGCGGCGACTGGTTCGAGCCGGCCACCGCCGAGCTGGTCGACTACCGCCAGGTGCTGGACATGCGGCGCGCGGTGCTCGAGCGGGAGCTGCGCTTCCGCGACGGGATCGGCCGCGTCACGCGCGTCCTCCAGCGCCGCTTTGCCCATCTGCGTGAGCCCCACCTGGCCGGCCTCGAGACGACCTTCACGGCGGAGAACTGGTCGGGCGCGCTCGAGGTCCACTCGGCCGTTGACGGCCAGGTTCGCAATGCCGGCGTCGAGCGCTACCGGCCGCTGGCCGACGACCACGTGCGCCCGTTCGAAGCCCTGCAGGCCACCGACGACACGGTCGCCCTCCAGGTCGAGACCGTCCAGTCGCGCATTCGCATCGCGCAGGCCGCCCGGGCACGTGTCTTCAAGGGGGAGCGGCTGCTCGAGGTTCCGCGGCAGACGACGATCGAGGACCGCTACGTCGGGCAGGACCTGCGCCTCGACCTGCGCCGCGGCCGGCCGCAGCGTGTCGAGAAGATCGTCGCGATCTACACCTCGCGCGACCGCGCCATCTCGGAGGCCGGTCTCGAGGCACGCACGGCGCTTCTCCGCGCGCCCGCCTTCGCCGAGCTGCTGGCCGGCCACGCCCGCGCATGGGACCACCTGTGGCGCCGCTTCCACCTCTCGATCAAGGGCGACCTGGAGGCCGAGCGCATCCTCAACCTGCACATCCTGCACCTGCTCCAGACCGTTTCGCCGAACACCATCGACCTCGACGTTGGCGTGCCCGCCCGCGGGCTCCACGGCGAGGCTTACAAGGGCCACATCTTCTGGGACGAGCTGTTCATCTTCCCGTACCTGACGCTGCACATGCCCGAGCTGACGCGGTCGCTGCTGGGCTACCGCTACCGGCGCCTGCCCGAGGCGCGCTGGGCGGCGCGCGAGCACGGCCTCGCCGGCGCGATGTTCCCGTGGCAGAGCGGCAGCAATGGGCGCGAGGAGACCGACCGCTTCTACCTCAACCCGCGCTCCGGGCGCTGGATACCGGACCACACCCACCTCCAGCGCCACGTCGGCTCGGCCGTCGCCTACAACGCGTGGAAGTACTACCAGGTGACCGGCGACGTCGAGTTTCTCGACTCGTTCGGCGCCGAGCTGATCATCGACGTCGCGCGCTTCTGGGCGAGCCTGGCCACCTTCAACGAGTCGCTCGGCCGCTACGAGATACGCGGCGTGATGGGCCCCGACGAGTTCCACGACCGCTATCCCGGCCGCGACGAGCCGGGCCTCGACAACAACTCGTACACCAACCTGCTGGCGGTCTGGACGATCTGCCGCGCGCTCGACTGCATCGGCCTGCTGACGCCCGACCGCTGGGCCGAGATGGCCGAGCGCCTCGGCGTCGCCGACTCGGAGGTCGATCGGATGGTCGACGTCTCGCGGCGCATGCGGCTGGTCTTCCACGCCGACGGCGTGCTCAGCCAGTTCGAGGGCTACGAGGAGCTGGAGGAGCTCGACTGGGAGGCCTACCGGCAGCGCTACGGCAACATCCAGCGGCTCGACCTGATCCTCGAGGCCGAGGGCCACAGCCCCAATCGCTACAAGCTGTCGAAGCAGGCCGACGTGCTGATGCTCTTCTACCTCTTCTCGGCGGAGGAGCTGGCCGACCTGTTCGAGCGCCTCGGCTATCGCTTCGACCCCGAATTCATCCCGGCCACGATCGACTACTACCTGGCCCGCTCGTCGGAGGGCTCCACGCTCAGCCGCGTGGCCAATGCGTGGGTCCTGTCGCGCTCGGATCGCGCCTACTCCTGGCGCTGGTTCCGCGAGGCGCTGATGAGCGACGTCGCCGACATCCAGGACGGCACCACGCCGGAAGGTATCCACCTCGGCGCGATGGCCGGCACCGTCGACATCATCCAGCGCTGCTACACCGGCCTCGACGTCCACGGCGACGTGCTCTGGCTGAACCCGCGCCTGCCGGCCGAGGTGCGCAGCCTCGACCTGCACGTCCACTACCGCAACCAGCTCCTTCACATCGAGATCACCGACGAGGTGATCGAGGTCCAGCTCGACCCGGCAGCCCGTGCAGCGGTGACGGTCGGGCTCTTCGACCGTCCCGAGCGGCTGGAGCCCGGCGCGACGCTGTCACGGCGCATCGGTCCCGAGCCCGCGGCCAGCGATGGCCGTCGCCGCCGCCGTCGAAGAACCGTGGCCGGGGACACGAGGTAGACGCTCGCCAAATCGCACTACACTCGTGCCGGCGATGGGGCTCGCCTTCAACCGTCCGCCGGGCTGATGGCTCCTACCGATCTCTTCGGAGCAGACGGAGACGCAGCCCATGACCAATCTCCTGCTGATAGGAGCAGGCGGCTTCCTGGGAGCCGTCGTGCGCTACATCGTCGATGGTCGCGTCGTTCACCACACCGGCGCGGCGCTGCCGTGGGGCACGTTCTTCATCAACATCAGTGGCTCGTTCCTCGTCGGGCTGCTGTTCGCCCTGGTGACCGAGCGCGCCGTGCTGCCCGCCGAGCTGCGCGGACCGCTGATGATCGGCTTCCTCGGCTCGTACACGACCTTCTCGACGCTGACGCTCGAGGCGTGGCGGATGATCGAGGAGGGCGCCTGGCTGGAGGCGACGGCAAACCTCGGCGGATCGGTGCTCTTCGGCATGGCCGCCGTCGTCGCCGGCGTGATCGTCGGGAGGATGCTGTGAAGCTCGAAGGAACCGGCCTGCTGCTGCGTGTCTACATCGGCGAGAACGACCGCTGGCACGGCCAGCCGCTGTACCACGCGATCGTCGAGCGCCTGCGCGCCGAGGGTCTGGCCGGGGCAACTGTGCTGCGCGGCATCGAGGGCTATGGCGCCAAGCAGCACCTGCACACGACGCGCATCCTGCGCCTGTCGGAGGACCTGCCGCTGCTGATCGAGGCCGTCGACACCGAAGAGAAGATTCGCGCCATCCTGCCGTTGATGGACGAGATGGTCGGTGACGGCTTGATCACGCTCGAGAAGGTCGACGTCATCGCCTACCGCGCCGGCGAGCGGTGACGCGCAGCGGCACTGGCGTGTGGCGCCGCCCACGGGGGTCGAGCTCCTGGCACACGCTTCGGACACAACCTCCGGACGCAAGCTCCTGACACGAGTTCCTGGCATTTGACGGCGGAGCCGACCTTACGCTCAAACCCGACTCCCTTCGGCACGCTCACGAACCACGCCGGCGCCCGACTCGAGCGTGGATCGCGGCCGCTGGCGGGGCGTATCGGCCGCTGGACTCGCATAGTGTCGGCCGAGCCGACATCTGGCGGAAGATGGCGGCGGACCGACCGGTAGTGTCGGCCGCGCCGACATCTGGCGGAATCACCCGCGAGCGGCACCCGGAAATCGGTCCCGGCGACCGATGGCCGGTCAGCTTACGGCCTTCAGCTACGGCCCTTCAGCTACGGCCGGTCACCGACGGTCGGCCGAGGCCTGCTGATGCGCCACTCGAGCCTCAACCCTTGATCACCGCCAGCGGGCGCAGGCGGGCGACGGGGCGCAGGAGGCCGGCCTTCTCGGCGACGCGGACGACCTCGGCCACGTCCTTGTAGGCGATAGACGCCTCCTCGCCGAGCAGGCGCGGGCTCTCGGCACGGACGACGATCCCGTCGCGCTCCAGCTCGCCGGCGATGTCGACGCCGCGCAGTTGGCGCAGGGCGGCCTGGCGCGACAGCGCACGGCCGGCGCCATGGCAGGTGGAGCCGAACGACTCGGCCATCGAGCCCGGCGCGCCGACGGCGACGTACGAGTGGCGACCCATGTCGCCCGGCACCATCACCGGCTGGCCCACCTCGCGGTAGGCGGCCGGCACGTCGGGGTGGCCGGCGGGGAAGGCGCGCGTGGCGCCCTTGCGATGGACGCACACCTCGACCTCGGCGCCGTCGACGGTGTGCCGCTCGAACTTGGCCATGTTGTGGCTGACGTCGTAAACGAGCTCGAGTCCCAGCCGGCGGGCGTCGCGGCCGAGCACCCTCTCGAACGCGCCACGCACGGCATGGCCGATGAGCTGGCGGTTGGCCCACGCGAAGTTGGCCGCCGCAGCCATCGCGCAGAGGTAAGCCCTCCCCTCCTCCGAGTCGATCGGGGCACAGGCCAGCTGCCGGTCCGGCACCTCGATGCCGTAGCGCTTCATCGCGCGGTCGAGGACGGCGACGTGGTCGGTGCAGACCTGGTGACCGAGCCCGCGCGAGCCGCAATGGATGAAGACGACGACCTGCCCGTCGAACAGGCCCAGCGCCGCGGCAGCTTCCTTGTCGGCAACGTCGTCGACGGCGTCGACCTCGAGGAAGTGGTTGCCCGAGCCGAGCGTGCCCAGCTGGTCTGATCCGCGCTGCCGGGCGCGCGTCGAGACGGCGCTCGGGTCGGCGCCGCCCAGGCGGCCGCGCTCCTCGGTCCGCTCGATGTCCTCGGGCCAGCCGTCGCCACGCTCGATCGCCCAGCCGGCGCCCTGGCGCAGGACGTTCTCGAGCTCGTCTGGCGTGAGCCGCCGTCCGATCGACGCCCCAATGCCGGACGGCACGGCGCGAAAGAGCTCGTCGGCCAGCCGCTCGAGGCGGGGCCTGAGGTCCTCGACGGTCAGGTCGGAGCGCATCAACCGGACGCCGCAGTTGATGTCGAAGCCGATGCCGCCGGGGCTGATCACGCCGTCCGCGCGGCGCATCGCCGCCACGCCGCCGATCGGGAAGCCGTAGCCCCAGTGGATGTCGGGCATCGCCAGCGAATGGCCGACGATGCCGGGCAGCGTCGCGACGTTGGCCACCTGCGCCAGCGCCGGATCGTCGCGCAGGCTCTCCATCAGCCGGTCGCTGGCGTAGACGAGACCGTCGACCCGCATGTCGGCGCGCTGCTCGCGCGGCAGCCGCCAGCGCACGTCATCGAGCCGCTCCACCTGTGGGCTGCGCGGCGCCCTGCGCTGTCCGCGATCGGCGGCCGGCGCACGCTTGCGCTTGGCGCTCATATGTCGAGGTATGCCTCCATCGTCCAGGCCCCGCCGCGGCGCTCGACGCTCAGCCGGTGGTAGGTCGCCGACTTCACCTGGCGCAGGCCCGCTCCGGCGGCGGCCAGCCCGACCCGCCCACGCAGCGCCCAGCCGCCGGCTTGGACGTCCTCGACATCGACGTCGGTGGCCACGACGCTGCGGCGGTGGATCTCCGACAGCCCGATGAGCTCGTTCAGCCAGGCGTAAGCCAGGCCGGGCAGGTCGCCGACTTCGAGCTCGACGTCGATCCATGCCTGCGGCTCACCCACCGGCGCGCCTCCGGCCACGTCGGTCAGCGCCCGTGCCGCCTCGGCGAACAGCTCGGGCAGTGTGGCGGCCCGAGCACGAAAACCGGCGTCGGCGGTGTGTGCCAGCAACTCGTGTCCGCGCACATGCCCATTTTGAAGGCGATCAGCGGAACGGCGCGGCGGCAAGGGCGAGCAGGGCGGGCAGCCCCCTGGGTACGACCGGTCCGCCCATGGCGCCGAGGTCGGCGGCCTCGGCGGCGCTCTCGACCTCGACCTTGACGTGCTTCGCCGGCAGCTCCCTCTGCTTCTTCGGGAGGGTCAGCGTCAGCAGGCCGTCCTGGAAGACCGCCTTCGCCTCCCCCGCCTTGATCGGTGTCGGAACGAAAAAGCGGCGGGTAAAAAGGCCGTGACCGATCTCACGCTGGACGGCGCCGGCGTCGGTCGTCTCCTTCTCCTCCTCGAACTTCCCCTCGATCGTCACGAACTCGTCGGTGATCTTGACGTCGACGTCCTCGGGCTTGACGCCGGCCAGCGCGACCTTGGCGATGATCGCCTCCGGCGTCGAGTACAGGTCGAGGGGCGGGACCATCTCGCGTCCCCGCTCGACGGCCCACAGCGGCCACCAGGAGCGCTCGTCGAAGAGCCTGTCAGCAACATCACGCAGCGGCTCGAGCTCGGGAAAGAGCGACGGTCGTCGGATGAGTGTCATGACACACCTCCCGCCTCGCAGGCGGCGCCGAACACACGTCTCGGCACGGCCCGCCCGTGACGGCCGTTCCAGTCTCGAACGGCGGTTGCCCCACCGCCAGTGCCGTGCGTCCCGTTTCTAAAGGGCCGCTCGGACCCTCGCTCTCGTCCCGGCGCAGCGGCGCAATCAGCGCGCCGTCAAGCGCCGCGGCGGCGCCCGATAAGCAGGCGCTTGCGGCCTGCGCGCAAGGCAAGGTAGCGGCCGCCGAGGGGCTCGGGCACGGGCTGATCGGGCGCGGTCACCCGCTCGTCGTTGATCGAGTAGCCACCCTGCGCGATCTGGCGCCGCGCCTCGCTCTTCGACGGGTACAGCCCGCTGGCGACGGCCAGGCTCAGGACGTCGCCGCTCAGCTCCTCGTCGCCGAACTCGAAGCCATCGAGCTCGCGCGCCAGCACCTCGAGCAGTTCCGCGTCGCGCAGCGCCTGGCCCGAGAAGGCGACCTCGGCGACGCGCACCTGGCGCTCCGCCTCAGCCCGGCCGTGGACGCGGGCAGTAATCTCGTAGGCCAGCCGGCGCTGGGCCGGCCGCGCTTCGGGCATCCGCTGCTGCTCCTCCTCGAGACCGTGGATCTCGTCGGCAGCGAGCAGCGTCAGCCAGCGCAGCATGATGCCGACGTCGCGATCGTCCTGGCCGATCCAATACTGGTAGAAGGCATAGGGCGATGTAAGTTCAGCCGAGAGCCAGACATTGCCCGCCTGGGTCTTGCCGAACTTCGCGCCGCTCGGGTTGAGCAACAGCGGATGAGCCAGCGCGAAGGCCAGTGGCTCTTCATCCTCGCTGCGGCCGATCACACGCCGGATGAGCTCCAAACCGGCAGTCATGTTGCCCCACTGCTCGGTGCCGCCGATCTGCATCTCCACGCCGTGGTCACGATAGAGGTGCAGGAAGTCGGTCGCCTGCAGCGTCATGTAGCTGAACTCGGTGAATGAAATGCCGCTCGCCAAGCGACTCTGGACCGACTCCTTGGCCAGCATGTAGCCGAGCGAGAAGTGCTTGCCGATCTCGCGCAGGAACTCGAGCAGGCCGTACTCCGCCAGCCAGGCGCGGTTGTCCATCAGCCGCGCGGCGAACGTGCCCGAGAAGTCGAGCAGACGCTCCAGCTGGGCGCGGATGGCCTCGCGATTGGCGTCGAGCGTCGCCTCGTCGAGCAGGTTGCGCTCTGCGCTGGTGCCGGATGGATCGCCGATCATGCCCGTGCCGCCGCCGACGAGCGAGACCGGTGCGCCGGCGCCGCTCCGCTGCAGATGGGCGAGCACGGTGATCGGCACCAGGTGGCCGGCGTGGAGCGAGGGCGCGGTCGGGTCGATGCCGTTGTAGGCGCTGATCGGGCCGCGAGCAAGGCGGGCCCGCAGCCCCTCCGATTCCTCGGCCAGCAGGCCGCGCCACTCCAGCTCGGCGAGGAAGGGATGGACGGCCGTCGTGCTCTCGGGCAGCTCGGTGGTGCTCACAACGCCTATGCTAGAGTCTCCGCCGGACATGCAGACCAGCCTCGCGCGACGCCAGGCCCGCCGCATGAACGGGTCCCGTCGCCGGCGCCGGGGCGGAGTCGGGCGGAAGGTGGCCGTCGCGCTCCCCCTCCTCCTCTTCGGATCCCTTGCCCTCGTCGGGCTCGTGGGTGCACTCGGGGTGGTCGGCGTCTTCGCCGCCTACAGCCAGGACCTCGCCGACCCGCGCGATCTCGAGAAGATCGAGTTCATCCAGGAATCGGTCGTCTACGACCGCACCGGCCAGGTCGAGCTTGCCCGCTTCAGCGCCGGCGAGCGGCGCGAGCTGGTCGCCTTCGACGACATCCCGCCGATCCTGATCGACGCCACGACCGCGATCGAGGACCGCTCCTTCTGGACCAACACCGGCTTCGACCCGGTGGGCATCGTGTCGGCGGCCCTCGACACGCTGCGCGGCGACGAGCGCGGAGCCTCGACGGTGACCCAGCAGCTCGTCCGCCAGCGCCTGCTCGACCCCGAGCTGGTGCGCGACCCCGACCGTCGCGTCGAGCGCAAGATCAAGGAGATCATCCAGTCGATCCGCGTGACGGAAGCCTATCCCGGCGTCGAGGGCAAGCAACGCGTCATCACCGCTTATCTCAACCAGAACTACTACGGCAACAACAGCTACGGCATCAAGGCGGCGGCCAAGAGCTACTTCGGCCACGACAGCCTCGACCAGCTGACGCTCGGCCAGGTCGCGCTGCTGGCCGCGCTGCCGCAGTCGCCGTCGACCTACGATCTCGTGCGCAACGCGCAGGTCGACCCGCGCACCGGGCGCCTCTTCGTGCCGCTCGATGCGGAGAGCATCGCCATCGTCGCGCGGCGCAACTACATCCTCGAGCTGCTCGCCAACGACCCACCCCGGCGCGTACTCACCGGCGACGCCTACACCAGCGAGGAGCTGCTGGCGGCGCGCAACGAGGCGATCGTGCTGGCGCCGCAGGTGCGCGCGCAGCAGTGGCGCGCGCCGCACTTCGTGTGGGCCGTCCGCCGCCAGCTCGCCGACGTGCTGTGCGGCGAGGCCGAGACCTGCCCGCTCCTCGAGCGCGGCGGCCTGCGCGTCGTCACCTCGCTCGACGTGCGCCTGCAGGAGGCCGCCGAGAAGTGGGTCACCGCCGGCGTCATCCTGCCCCACGCCGACGACCCCGAGGCCTTCGCCGAGCAGCTCGGCGTGCCCTACGAGCGCTGGATGCGCCGCCTCTCGCAGATGGAGGTCAACAACGGGGCGCTGATCGCACTCGACTACCAGACCGGCGAGATCGTCGCCTACGTCGGCAGCGCCGGCTACTACCTCGGCGACCAGGCAACTCCCCAGTTCCAGCCGCAGTTCGACGTGCTCGCCGACGGCTGGCGCCAGCCCGGGTCGGCGTTCAAGCCGTTCAACTACGTGACCGGCATCAACGACCGCACGATGACCGCGGCGACGATGTTCATGGACGTCACGACGGTGTTCCCGACGGACCGCGGGCCCGACTACATACCCAAGAACTACGACCTGCTCGAACGCGGCCCGATGCGCATGCGCAGCCACCTCCAGTGGTCGCTCAACATCGGACCGGTCAAGGCGCTCGAGATCAACGGCATCCAGCACGTTTTCGACATGGCACGCCGCTTCGGCATGGACTTCCAGACCGAGACGCCGCGCGCCGGGCTGTCGTTGACGCTGGGCACCGAGGTGGCCCATCCGCGCGACGTCGCCGTCGCCTACGGCACGCTGGCCAACGACGGCCGCTACGTCGGCCACACGCACATCCTCGAGATCAAGGATCCGTCGGGCACGGATCTCATCCCGCCGCGCCGCGCACCGGTCGGCGAGCCGGTGGTGACGCCGCAGGCGGCCTACATCATGACCGATATGCTCGAGAGCAACACTCGCCCGCGTCAGAACCCGATCTGGGGCGCCTTCGCGGTGCGCGACGCCGATGGCACGCGCCGGCCGGCGACGATCAAGACGGGCACTTCGCAGGATGCCAACGACCTCGTCGCGTACGGCTACATCGCACCGCCCGACGAGGCTGGCCGGGCGGCCGGCCAGTACGCCCTCGTCGTCGGCGCCTGGAACGGCAACAGCGACGGCTCGCCGGTAACGACTCCGGATAACCCGGTCATCTCGACCGACGTGGCGGCGCCGGTCTGGCAGTCGTTCCTGTCCGAGGTGACCGCCGACTGGCCGATCAACGGCTTCATCCGGCCGGAGGGCATCGTCGAGGCCGACGTCGACGCGTGGAGCGGCGGCACGCCGACCGAGTTCACGACCGAGACCGTGCGCGAAGTATTCATCGATGGGACGGTCCCCGGCCCCGACACGACGAAGCGCGGCCTGCAGGTCATCGTCGACGAGGAAGGCACCGAGTACCTGTGGCGCGAGGGCTGCGCGGGCACGCCGCAGACGAAGGGCTACCTCGTCCTCGACGACGTCGAGGAGGACCACTCGGCGTGGCACGCGGCCAACCAGGACTGGATCGAGCGGGCGCGGCGCGGCACCGGTGTCCGCGGCGGCCCCGATCCCGAGGTCAGGACCGAGACGAGCTACATCTTCAACGGCCGCTACACGCCGTACGGCGACTCGTGGGGCGCGCCGTTCCCGCCGACGCTCACCTGCGACATGGCGCCCTCCCCTTCGCCGTCCGTCTCGCCCAGCATCTCGCCGAGCATCGAGCCGTCGCCCAGCCCGGAGCCGACACCCAGCCAGGAGCCGACCGAGGAGCCGACACCCAGCCAGGAGCCGACTGAGGAACCGATCACGCTGCCGCCGATAACCCTGCCACCCATCACGCCTTCCCCGACGCCGTCGCCCTCACCGTCACCTACCTAGCCGCCGTAGGCCCTACAGCTCGACGATCGTCGCCCCGTCGCCGCCCTCGCCGCGCTCGCCCGGCCGCCAGCTGCGCACCAGCGGATGGCGCCCGAGCAGCTCGCGCAGCGAATCGCGCAGCGCGCCCGAGCCGTGGCCGTGGATGACCGTCAGCCGCCCGGCGCCGGCGACCGCCGCCTGGTCGACGTAGCGCTCGAGCATCTCGACCGCCTCCTCGACGCGGGCGCCGCGCAGGTCGAGTGAAGATGGCACGGCGCGCGCCGCCTTGCCCGCGCCGGGCGCGGCTGGCCGGGCCACCGGCTCCACCTCACCGCGGCGCCCGGCCGCCGGCCGCGCCGGCGTCACCGACTCGAGCTCGGCAAGCGGCACCGTCACGCGCATCGCGCCGGCGGCCAGCGTCGCCTGGCCCTCGTCGGCGTCGATGCTGACGATGCGACCCTGCCAGCCGCTTGCCGCGCGCACCTCCGCACCGGGTCGCAGCCGGTCCCTCTCCGGCGGCGGCTCGGCCTGCCGCGGAGCTGCGGCTGGCGGCTGCGGCAGCGCAGCGGCCAGCCGTTCCTCCAGGCGGGCAACGGCCTCGTCGAGACCGGCCTCGGTCAGCGTCGCGCGGCTGAGCATGTCGCGCGCGGCCCCGATCTCCGCCTGCACCTCGGCCAACGCCCGCTCCGCTTCGGCGCGCGCCCTGGCGACGGCCTCGTCGCGCTCGCGACGCGCCCGTGCCCGTTCCTCCTCGGCCTGCCGGCGCGCCGCCCGCGCCCGCTCCTCGGCCTCCGCCGCGCGCGCCAGCGCCTCCTCGGCGGTGATGTGCGCGTCGCGGATCGAGGCCAGCGTCGCCTCGAACTCGAGCTGCGCCCGGCTGAGCCGTGAGCGGGCGTCCTCGACGAGGACCTGCGGCAGGCCCAACCGCTCGGCAATGGCGAAGGCCTGGCTCGTGCCGGGCAGTCCGATGCGCAGGCGGTACGTCGGGCTGAGCGTCTCGAGGTCGAACTCGACCGACGAGTTCTGCGCCCGCGGGGTGTTGTGGGCGTACGTCTTGAGCTCGGCGTAGTGCGTCGTCGCGGCGACCAGCGCGCCGGCGCGGATGAAGTGGTCGAGCAGCGCCTGCGCCAGCGCCGAGCCCTCGGTCGGGTCGGTGCCGGCGCCCAGCTCGTCGAGCAGCACCAGCGTACCCGGCCCGGCCTGCTCGACGATGCGCACGATCGCGCGCATGTGGCTGCTGAACGTCGACAGTGACTGCGCGATCGACTGCTCGTCGCCGATGTCGGCAAAGACGTCGCCGAGGACCGGCAGCCGGCTGCCAGCGGCAGCGGGAGTGTGCAGCCCCGCCTGGTGCATCAGCGCCAGCAGGCCCAGCGTGCGCAGCGCGACGGTCTTGCCGCCCGTGTTCGGGCCGGTGATGACCAGCGCCTGGAAGTCGCCGCCGAGGCGGATGTCGATGGGCACGACGTGGCCGGTCAGCCCGGGGTGGCGGGCAGCCAGCAGCTCGACCTGCTGCTCGTCGACCGTCTCCGGTCGGACGCCGTCCAGCTCCGCCGACAGTCGCGCGCGGGCGGCGCGGAAATCGAACTCGGCCAGCGCGGCGAGCGTCTCGGCCAGCACATCGGCGTGGCTCTCGACGAGCGCCGACAGCTCGTCGAGGATGCGTTCCTCCTCGGCTTCGACGGCGAGCTGCGCCTCGCGCCAGGCGTTGCCCAGCTCGAGCGCGACGAGCGGCTCGATGAACAGCGTCTGGCCGCTGCCCGACTGGTCGTGGACGATGCCCTTGACGCGGCCCTTCGCCTCGGCGCGGACGGGCACGACGTAGCGGCCGTTGCGCAGCGTGATGATCGGCTCCTGCAGCGCGCCGGCGAGCTCGCTGCCGTGGACCAGCTGCTCGAGCCGCGAGCGCAGCCGCTCATAGGCGACGCGCACCTGCCGGCGCAGCCCGCCGAGGGCCGCAGAGGCCGAGTCGAGCAGCTCCCCGCCGGGTCCGATGCTCCCTTCGAGGCGGGCACGCAGCGGCGGCAGCGGTTTGATCCGGCGGCCCAGGTCGTGCAGCAGCGGCCGGCGCTCGCCGCGCAGCGCGTCGGCCAGCCGGCCGGCGGCGATCAGCGTGTCGAGGACGGCCAGCAGCTCCTCGCCGTCGAGGCGGCCGCCGCGCCGCGCCCGCTCGAGCACCGGCCCGATGTCGCGCGCGCCGCCGACCCCCACGGAGGGCTGCTCGGCCAGGAGCTCGCGCGCCTCGTCAACCTCGTCGAGCAGCCTCCGAACGACGATCGGGTCCGACGACGGCAGCAACGTCTCGGCCAGCCGGCGTGAGGGCCCGAAGGCCGTGTAGCCGGCCAGCCGCCCGCGGATGAGCGGGAACTCGAGCAGCTCGAGGCTGCGCGCGTCGGTCACGGCGCCGGCATGGACGTCACGGGCGGGAGACGGAAGGATGGCCGCGCAGCCAGAAGCGCCACGGCCGGCCGGCCCACTCCTCGCCGGCATAGGCGACGCCGACGCGCGGACCGCTGGCGACGGCGCCATCGGACACCGCCTCGCCGTCGGCCAGCGCCAGCCACAGCCGCTCGCCACGGAGCAGGTCGTGGCCGCTCAACGAGCGGTCGACGGCGAGTGCCCGGCACAACCGGCCGGGACCTGCCGCCAGCCGCGCCTCGGCTTCGGCGGGCCGCCCGCGACGGAGGCGCATGGTGCCGCTGCCGGCCACCGGCTGGAGCGCGCGCAGCAGCACCGCGCCGGCGCGACCCTCCTCGTGGGCGACGACGTTGAGGCACTCGTGCATGCCATAGACGAGGTAGACGTAGGCCAGCCCGGCGATGCCGAACATCGGCTCCGTGCGCGGCGTCAGGCCGGCCCGCGCATGACTGGCCCGATCCTCCGGACCGCCGTACGCCTCGGCCTCGACGATGCGCCCGACCGACAGCTCACCAGCCACTTCGCGCACTACGTACGCCCCGAGCAGCGCGCGCGCCGCCGCCGGCGTCGGTCGCTCGAGCAGCTCCCGATCGAACCGGCGCAACCGGGCGACGGGCGGCGCCGGCTCCACCGCCGTGGCCATCTGTGGTGCGGTCAGCCCATCACCGCCCGCACGTGATCGGGCAGCAGCGGCGCGAGGACGGGGCCGAGGAAAGCGCCCAGCGTGCCGCGGACGACCTCGGCGATGACCGACTGGCGCGTCGCCTGGTACACGTCACCGAAAAACTGGATCTGCGCAGAGGGCGCTTCGGGTACGGCGTGGTACGAGTCGAGGATGACCAGCCCGGCGAGGACGGTCAAAAGCGCCAGGATCACGCCGAGCACGCCGCCCAGCCAGCTGTCGAGCAGGGCGTGGCGCGTCAGCGTCATCGTCGTGCCGCTCACCTCGAAGAGGATGACCGCCGCACCGAAGAGCAGCACGAATAGGCCGCCGAACGAGAGCATCGTCGCGTACTCGGTCGAGTAGGCGGTCGCTTGCGCGGCCAGCCAGCGGCCGACGGGCGCCGACAGCTGCGCGGCGAGAAGGAAGGTGACGAACCAGGCGGCGATGGCCAGCATCTGGCGGATCGCGTTGCGCACGAAACCGAGCAGGAAGCCGCCGCCGACGAGCAGGATGATGACGAGGTCGATGACCATTCAGTCGTCCTCGGTCAGGCTGCCGGCGGAGGCCTCGCTGCCTCTCACGCGTGCGCCGAGATCCGTTGCCAGCCGGCGCGTGATGCGCGCCACGATCTCCTCCAACTCCGTCTCCGCCAGCGGCCGCTCGAGTGGCTGGAAGCGCAGGCGGTAGGCCAGGCTGACCTCCCCCTCGCCGAGCGGTGGGCCCTGGTAACGGTCGAAGAGTGACAGGCCGTCGAGCATAGGTCCAGCCTCCCGTCTGATCAGGCGAGCGACCTCGATCTGCGGCAGGTCGCGCTCGACGACGACCGCCAGGTCGCGCTCGAGGGCCGGCAGCCGGGCGAGCTGGCCGATGCGCGCGACGCCGGGCAGCAGGCCGCGGAGTTTCTCGACATCGAGCATGGCGAACGCCGCGCGCTCGCTGCGGGCGTCGTACTCGGCGAGGTAGCGCGGATCGAGCTCGCCGATCCGCCCGAGCCCGACAGCATCGTCACCGGCGCCGGCGAATATCGCCGCACTGCGCCCGGGATGCTCGATGCCCGACCACGGCTCGGAGGGCCGGTAGTGCAGGTCCTCGACGTGCAGCCGCTGCGCGAGTGCCTCGACGATGCCCTTGACGTCCTCGACGCCGGCAGCGCTCCGCGGCTGGGCCCACGACTGGCGCAGCCAATTGCCGGCGAGCAGGATGCCCAGCTGATCGCGCTGCTGCGGCTCGCCCGCCGCCCACTCGTGGACGGCTCCCAGCTCGAAGATCGCCACGTCCTCGCGACGCTGGCGCTCGTTCGCGACGAGCACGCGCAGCAGGCCGGGCAGCAGCGACCGGCGCAGCTCCGAGTGGTCGGCCGAGACCGGATTCGTGACGTGGATCGTCGCCGTATCGCCGGCGGCGAAGCCAAGCCGGGCGTGGTCGGCCGGCCCGATGAGCGCGTAGGTCACGACCTCGGCCAATCCGCGCCCGGCGAGCAGCTGGCGCAGCCGGTCGTGGACGATGCGCGGCTCGTGGCGGTAGGGCGGCATCTCGGTGTCGGGCAGGCGCGGCGAGAGCCGCTCGTAGCCGTACAACCGGGCGACCTCCTCGCCGATGTCGGCCTCGATCGCCAGGTCGCGGCGATGCGGCGGCACGAGCGCGACGAGCGCGCCATCACCGCTCACCTCCCCGGCCGGCAGCCGCGGCTCGCCCTCGACGATTGCCACGCCGTCGTCGGTGGTCGCCGACTCGGTCGCGATGCCGATGCGCCCGAGCAGCTCCTGCATCTGTGCTGCCGGCAGGTCGGAGCCGAGCAGCCGGTTGACGCGCGCCGGCCGGAACGCGACGCGCCGCGGCGCCTCGCTGATCGGGCTGGTGTCGACGACACCGACCGCCGGCCGGCCGCCGGCCCAGGCCGCGATCAGCTGTGCCGTGCGGTCGGCGCCCAGCCGTGCGAGGCGCGACTCCTGCCCCTTCTCGAAGCGCGCGCTGGCCTCGCTGCGCAGGCCGTAGCGCTGTGCCGTGCGCCGGATCGAAATCGGATCGAAGACGGCCGATTCGACGATCACCACCTCCGTCTGCGGCCCGACCTCGCTGTCGGCGCCGCCCATCACGCCGGCGATGCCCAGCGGCCCGCGCGGATCGGCGATCAGCAGCGTCTCCTCGGTCAGCGTCCGCTCGACGTGGTCGAGCGTCTCCAGCCGCTCGCCGGCGCGGGCACGGCGGACGACGATGCGCCCATCGGCGACGGCCGCCGCGTCGAAGGTGTGGATCGGCTTGCCCATCTCGAGCATGACGTAGTTGCTGGCGTCGACGACGTTGACCACCGGCCGCATGCCGGCCGCGCTGAGGCGCAGCTGCACGTCGAGCGGCGACGGCCCGATGCTGACCGAATCGACGTAGCGCGCGACGAAGCGCGGGCAGAGCGCCATGTCCTCGACCTCGACGGTGACGTGGTCGGCTGTCGCGTCACCTGTCTCGGGCACGTCGATGTCCGGCCAGCGCAGCCGGCCGCCGGTGATCGCCGCGACCTCGCGGGCAAGGCCGATCAGCGACAGCGCGTCGCCGCGGTTGGGCTTGACGTCGACGTCGAGCACGACGTCGCCGACGACATCTTCCAGCGGGCGGCCGAGCGGGCCGTCGGGCGGCAGGATCAGGATGCCCTCGGCGTCGGCCGTCAGGCCCAGCTCGTCGCCCGAGCAGAGCATGCCCTGGCTGTCGGTGCCCTGGATGCGCGAGACGCCGATCTGCCGGCCGCCGGGCAGGACGGCGCCGGGCAGCGCGACGGGCACGCGCTGGCCGGCCGCGATGTTCGTCGCGCCGCAGACGATCGACAGCGGCTGGCGGCCGTCGGCGACGGCGACCCGCGTCAGCGACAGGCTGTCCGCCGATGGGTGCGGCGTGACCTCGAGCAGCTCGCCGACGACGACCGACTGCCAGTCCGAGCCGATGCGCTCGACGCCCTGCACCTCCATGCCCAGCTCGGTCAGCCGGACGGCCAGTTGCTCGGGCGGAAGGTCGAAGTCGACGTAGTCGCGCAGCCACGAGATCGGGACGCGCACTAGAACATCTCCAGGAAGCGCAGGTCGTTCTCGAGCAGCGCGCGGATGTCGGGGATGCGGTGGCGCAGGCCTGCGATGCGGTCGACGCCCATGCCGAAGGCCCAGCCCTGGTGGCGCTCGGGATCGAGCCCGCCGTTGAGCAGCACGACGGGGTGGACCATGCCCGCGCCGAGGACGGTCACCCAGCCGGTGCGCTTGCACGCCGGGCAGCCCGGCCCGCCGCAGATCAGGCAGCTGATGTCGAAGGCGACCGACGGCTCGGTGAACGGGTAGTAGCCGGGCCGGAAGCGCGTGCGCGTGTCGGCCCCGAAGAGCGCCCGCGCAAACTCGTCGAGCAGCCCGCGCAGGTGGGCCATCGTCGTGCCCTCGTCGACCATCAGCCCCTCGACCTGGAAGAACTCGAAGTTGCGGTCGGCGGCGACGTTCTCGTAGCGGAAGCAGCGGCCGGGCAGCAGCACCCGGACCGGCGGCGCGACGCTGCGCATGACCCGTATCTGGCCGGGCGAGGTGTGCGTCCGCAGCACGACCGGCGAGCGGCCGTCCCCGGCGCCCGGGGCGCGGACGTAGAGCGTGTCCCACAGGTCGCGCGCCGGGTGCTCGGGCGGGATGTTGAGCAGCTCGAAGTTGAGCTCGTCGGTCTCGACCTCGGGGCCCTCGAAGGAGACGAAGCCGAACTGGGCGAAGACGCGCCCGATCTCGGCGATCGTCTCGTTGATCGGGTGCAGCGAGCCGCGCGGCAGCGGCCGGCCGGGCAGCGTGACGTCGGTCCGCTCGCGGGCGAGGCGTACCTCGAGCGCGATCTGGTCGAGCCGCTCACGACGTTCGGCGATGCGCGCCTCGAGCTCCTCGCGGATCGGATTGGCCAGCGCGCCGACCTTCGGGCGGTCGGGCCCGGGCAGCTGGCCGATCTGCGAGAGCAGCGCGCGCAGCTCGCCCTTACGGCCAAGGTAGGCCGTCTCGACCTCATCGAGGGCGCGCGGGTCGGCCGCATCGGCGACCGCGCTCAGCGCGCGCTGACGCAGCTCCTCGAGCCGCTCGGAGAAGGATGCCAGGTCCACGGCGCGATGTCGCCGCTACCTGGCCCGGGCGACCTCGGCGATGCGTGCAAACGTCTGTGCATCGCGCACGGCGATGTCGGCCAGGACCTTGCGATCGAGGGTGACGCCCGCCGCCTTGAGTCCGCTCATGAGCTTGCCGTAGGTGAGCCCGTGCTGGCGAGCGGCCGCGTTGAGCCGGACGATCCACAGGCTGCGCATCTGGCGCTTGCGCTGCTTGCGACCGACATACGAGTAGGCCATCGCATGGAGCAGCGCTTCGCGTGCCGGCTTGACCAGGCGCGAGCGCGTGCCGCGCCGGCCCTCGGCCTGCTTGAGCAGGCGCTTGTGTCGCTTGTGCGCGGTCACGCCGCGCTTGACGCGTGCCATCCTCTTCGATCGCTCCTACAGGTTGGGCAGCATCCGGCGCACCTGCGCCGCGTTACTGCCGTCGACGACCGCCTTGCCCGCGTAGCGGCGCTTGCGGCGTGACGACTTGATCTCCAGATGATGGCCACGCCACGACTTGACGCGAACGATCTTGCCGCCGCCCGTCACCCCGAAGCGCTTCTGGGCTCCCTTGTGGCTCTTCATCTTGGGCATGTCGCTGTTCTCTCCTACCGCTCGGCCGGTGTCGACGCCGCCGGCTGCGGCTGACGGGCGCCGTTCGCCTGTTCGGGTGTCGGCTGGTCAGCGTCCGTCTTCGGCTGGTCGGCCTTCGCCTGCCGGTCGGGCTTCGCCTGGTCGACGTCGGTCTTCGGCTGCTCTGGCTTCGCCTGTTCGTCGGCCTCCGCCTGGTCGGCTTCGGCGTTGGCATGAGCCGGCTTGGCCGGTCTATCTGTCTCTTCCCTTGCTGCTTCGCGCCGCTGCGGCGGCTGCACCTTCGGCTTGTGCGTCGAGGCGATAACGAGCGACATCGAGCGGCCCTCCAGCAGCGGCTGGCGCTCGACGACGCCATGCTCGCCGACCTGCTCCGCGAACCTGATGAGGAGTTCGCGCCCGAGGTGGGCGTGACTCACCTCGCGGCCGCGAAACTGGCACGTCACCTTGACCCGGTCGCCAGCCTCCAGGAACTGGACGGCGCGCCTGACCTTGGTGTCGAAGTCACCCCGGCCGATCTTGGGCTTGAGCCTGATCTCCTTGAAGTCGACCGACCGCTGATGCCGCCGGGCCTCCTTCTCGCGGCGGGCCTGTTCGTACTTGAACTGGCCGTAGTCGAGCAGGCGCGTAACCGGCGGCGTTGCCATCGGGGCGACCTCGACGAGATCGAAGCCTCGCTCCTGCGCGAGTCGGAGAGCCTCGGCTGTGGGCATCACCCCCAGCTGGGTCCCCTCTTCGTCCACGACCCGCACCTGTGGGATGCGGATCATCTCGTTTACGCGCAGGTCTCGACTCAGGCTTGATCCCTCGTGATCTTGTGTTTACGGCAAAACCGCGGACGCGCGACGGACATGCCGATGCGCTCGGGCGGCTGCCGCGGGACTATATCACGCGTCCTCCGCGGGCGGCAACGACGCGCCCCACGGGCCTCGAGCCGGGCACTGGCACCAGCCTGTCGCTATCTCGTTGTGACGCCGCCGCCGGTTCCTTCTATCACACGACCACGGCCGCCCATCACTGTCTGGGTATGCCTCGTCGCGCCCTGCTGCGGATCGTGGCCGCTGCTGTTCTCCTCGCCGTGGCGGCCTGCGCCGCCGTCGACACGACCCCTCCTCCGTCGACGCCGAGTCCGGCAACTGAGCTCCCGGCTGGCCTGCGCGAGACCGAGCTGGAGATCGCCGACGCGGTCAACGAGCGGCGTCGGCAGCACGGCCTCGCTCCCCTGGAGTCACGCGACGATCTGGGGGCGGTTGCCCGTGACTACAGCCAGCGCATGCTGGAGGAGGGGTTCTTCGATCATGTCGCGCCCGACGGCAGTACCGTCGCCGACCGCGTCCTCGACGCCGGCATCATCTTCACCGCGGTCGGCGAGAACCTTTACCTCGGCGACGGCCCCATCGACCACGTCGAGGTGTCCGTCACCGGTTGGATGGAGAGCCCGGGCCACCGCGAGAACATCCTGCGTGAGGCGTTCACTCAGACGGGCGTTGGGATGGCGCGCGACGGCAACGACGTCCGCATCACACAGATCTTCCTGACGCCCTGAACCCCGATTCCGTCGCCTGCTTTCGAGTAGAGTGCACCGGCCACGGACCGATCGAGGGGGTCACGATGCCGTCACTTACTCGCCTGCTTCAGCTCGCCCTGGCCGCCGGCCTCGTCGTAGGCTGCACCGCCGCGCCGCCGGCGACGCCGTCACCCACCGTCGCCCCGCCAACACCGCCACCGCCGACGGCAACTCCCGCGCCTGCCACGCCGACGCCCGCTCCGGCGACGCCCAGTCCCCCGCCGACGCCCGGCGCGACGCCGGCGGAGGGGATGGCCTTCACCGGCCGCATCGTCAATCACGAGCACGGCTACGCGCTCACGCTGCCCGACGGCTGGCTGCGCGTCGAGCTCGACGAGGCCTTCCTCGATGCGCTCACCGACGAGCTGGGCAGCGAGGAGGCGGTGGGCGAGTTTCTGGCCCAGTTCGGCGAGCAGCTGCGGGCGATGGTCGCGGCGGGTATGTCGCTGATCGCGTTCCGCGAGGAAGGGCTGCTGACCGAATCGGCGAGCAACCTCAACGTGCTGATCCTGCCCAGCGGCGGGATGTCGCTCGACGCCCTCGAGAGCCTCAACATCGCGCAGATCCAGACTCTGCCTGCCTTCGGCGGCGAGATCGAGAGCGAGCGGGTCGAGCTGCCCGCCGGCGAGGCGGTCTACCTGACCTACACGCTGGCCGACGGTGAAACAGGCGCGCGGATCCACCAGTACCTCTTCGTCGCCGAGGGCAACCAGTACTGGCTGACCGTAACCGGCCGCGACGGCGATCCGACTCTGGAGGCCGATGCCCGGGCGATGGCCCAATCCTTGGAGATACTGCCTGACTGAGGCCGGCCGTCCCCGCGCGCTGCGGGCCACGTCCCCCACCCACCGGCCTGGCTGGGCAGATGTCGACGAAACCGACATAGTGGGCATTTCCCGAGCTCAAGCGCGGCCCGCACCGCCCGATGACTGACCGTCGCCACGCTTAGCGCAGCGCTCCCACGCTGGAGCGGGCCGCCGCATCCGCCTGTGTCGGTTTGCCGGCCAGGCTTGAGGCCGTCGAAGCGCCAGTTATGTCGACCTCGTCGACATCGAGCGACTCAACGCGCTCAGAGCCGACGGGGGTCACTGTGGCCGCGGCCGCCAGGTCAGGCCGGCCTGCGCGCGGCTGCCTCCTCGGCCAGCCGATCGGCCAGCTCCTCCCAGCCGACGGCCACCTGCTGCTCGCCGGCGCGCGTCCGCGGCGCTGCGGCCCGCCCCTCGGCCTCGCGGTCGCCGAGAACGAGCATGTAGGGCACCTTCTGCTCCTGCGCCAGGCGGATCTTGTTCTGCATCCGATTGGACGAGTCGTCGACCTCGACGCGCAGTCCCCTACCGCGCAGAACGCCGGCCAGCTCGTGGGCGGCGTCGTTGTGGCGATCAGCGATGGGCACGACGACCGCCTGCAGCGGCGCCAGCCAGAACGGGAAAGCGCCGGCGAAGTGCTCGACGAGGATGCCGATGAAGCGCTCGAGCGAGCCGTAGATGGCGCGGTGGATGGCGATCGGCCGCTGCGGCTGGCCGCTGTCGTCGATGTACTCGAGGTTGAAACGCTCGGGCAGCATCACCAGGTCGACCTGGATCGTCGCCATCTGCCACTCGCGGCCCAGCGCGTCGTCGATGTAGATGTCGATCTTTGGCGCATAGAAGGTTCCGTCCCTGGGCTTGATGCCGAAGTGGGCGCCCGACGTGCGCAACGCCTCCAGGATGAAGGCCTCCGCTCGCTCCCACGCCCGCGGGTCGCCGAGCGCCTTGTCCGGCTTCGTGCCGAAGACGTAGCGTGGCTCCAGCCCAAACCAGCCGTAGACCTCCTTCACCTCGCCGAGCAGCGCCTGCAGCTCGTCGCCCAGCTGGTCGGGCCGGACGTAGATGTGCGCGTCGTCCTGCACGAATTGGCGCACCCGGGTCAGCCCGGCGAGCGTGCCCGAGCGCTCGTTGCGGTGGAGCCTGCCGAACTCGGACAGGCGCAGTGGCAGCTCGCGGTAGGAGCGCACACGCGAGCGGTAGATGAAAGTGCTCTCCGGGCAGTTCATCGGCTTGAGGCTGTAGTCCTGGTCCTCGACCTGCAGCCGGAACATGTTGTCGGCGTACAGGTCCCAGTGGCCCGACTGCTCCCACAGCTTGCGGTGGACGACGATGGGTGTGCTGATCTCCTGGTAGCCACGCCGCGCCTGCGACTCGCGGATGGCCGACTCGAGCGTCCGCCAGATGAGCTGGCCCTTGGGATGCCAGAAGGCCGCACCGGGGCTGACGTCGTGGAAGCTGAAC
The DNA here is from genome assembly GCA_964425305.1 of uncultured Anaerolineaceae bacterium. Classification (GTDB taxonomy): domain Bacteria; phylum Chloroflexota; class Limnocylindria; order Limnocylindrales; family CSP1-4; genus JALYGJ01. The sequence goes on from CAYRMQ010000005.1 coordinate 52,297, forward strand.
AGGTCGAGCTGGACGCCGAGGCGGCGATGGTCGCGCTTCTTCGCCTCGTCGCGCCGCCACAGGTACTGCTCCAGCTCCTCCTGCGTCGACCAGACCGTGCCGTAGATGCGCTGGAGCATCGGCCGGTTCTCGTCGCCACGCCAGTACGCGCCGGCGACGGCAAGGAGCTTGAATGGCCCGATCCTGCCCGTCGACTCGACGTGCGGCCCGCGGCACAGGTCGACGAACGGTCCATGCTCGTAGGTCGAGACCTCCGGCGGCGGGTCACCGTGGGCCTCGGCCGCCGTGCGCAGGTCGTCGAGGATCTCGACCTTGTATGGCTGGTCGCGCTCGACGAAGAAGCGGCGGCCATCGTCGGGATCGAGCACGCGGCGGACGAACCTGTGGTCGGCCGCCACGGACTGCGCCATGCGCGCCTCGATGCGCGCCAGGTCGTCGGGGGTCAACGGCTGGGGCAGCTCGAAGTCGTAGTAGAAGCCGCCCTCGATTGCCGGCCCGATGCCCAGCCGCGTGCCGGGGAAGAGGTCCATCACCGCCTCGGCCATGACGTGCGCGGCCGAGTGGCGCATCGGGTCGAGCGGGTCACCGGCCTCGGCGTCGAGTAGCTCGTCGGCCGAGCCGCGCGCGGGTGCCTCGAACTCCAGTGCCTGTTCTTCGACTGCCATCTTGTTCAACTCCCGCGAATCAGAAAACCCTTCGTCCGTATCGACAGGACGAAGGGTTCATCCCTCCGCGGTTCCACCCGCCTTCGCCGTCGCTCTCCGCGCGGGACTCTCCGCGCGGGAGCGGTCGACGCTCTCGTGGCCGCGCTAACGGGCGGCGCCCGGACCGGTTCGCCGGTCGCTCACGGGTGGTACACCGGCATCCGACTACGACCGCCCGGGCTTCCAGCCGGCCGGTTTCCACCACGCCGACCCGGGCTCTCTGAGGTCACGGACGCGGGCGCGTGTCCCGATCGTCGCGTTGAGTTATGAGGGCCCGAGTATAGCGATATGCGCCACGGCGGGCCCGTGATGCAGGAGGTGACAGACAACCTTGTCGTCGCAGTGACTACTCTCGGCTCTGCGATGGCTGCCCACGGCGCCCGGACACAGTCGCGCGGGGTCACGCCTTCAGTGATGGTCGGCGGTCCGCCGGACCGAGCGAGGGCAGCACGGCCGCGTTCGCTGACGGCTGAGCCGCGCGAAGTCCGACGGGCGCCTGCCGGACACGGTCATCACCGCCTGAGCGGCAGGGCGACCGCGCGCTGGCCGATGCAGCGGCCCTGCTCGATGCCGCGCTCGATAGCGGCGCGGAAGTGAATGCCGCCGTACAGCCGGGAGATGGCGGCCTCGACGGCTGCCGCGTCGAAGGAGTTGAAGCCGCGCGCAGGCAGGCCGAGAGCGTCGTGCGTGTGATCGACGAAATTCAGCTGGCCGAATTGGGCCTTGAGCACCTCGGCGGTAGCCGCCGACTGGACCGAGTGGCCCGAGGTGTACTCGGGAAACGGCGGCGTGACGAGGGGCAGCGGATCGCCCCAGTCCGAATCGATGTGCGCCCGGATGTAGGTGATGGGCCGGAGCAGATTGCTCTTGTACTTGGTACGCCAGCAACTCACGAACGAGTCGGCGACGGCGATGCCCAGGCGCGCGGCCGCCTCGGCGGCCGCGGCAAGAGTGGCGCCCTGCTGCCGCAGGACCTGGCTCAGGATCGAGACCGAGTGGCCCGGCGGGCAATTGCTGCAGCTGAAGCCGGGCAAGGTCGAGCTGCAGCTGCGCGCGCTGGTGCCGCCCGGCGGCGCCGCAAGTGGCTGGTTGGCGGTTGCCTGGGCGACGCGCCGCATCGACCACGTTTCACCCGGCGCAGTGGCGCTGCTTCGGAAGTTCTTCGCTGCCGACGCTTCAGTGACGCATCGGCTACCGGCAGTCGTCAATGGCTGGCTTCGCGAAGCGGGCTCCCCCTCGCCGACGGCGGCATTGGCCGTTCTGGCGGAGGGCTCCGATGCGATCTGGCTCGTGGGGCGGAAGGCGCAAACGTCGGATGGCGACTACGTCGTCGTCTTGAGCCTCGAGAGGCTGACCCCCGCCGGTCGAGCGCGGACACTTACCACGCGGGAGCGCGAAGTGCTCGAGCTCGTCGCGGCCGGCCTGACCAATGAGCAGATCGCCGTGCGCCTCTCGATAGCCCCGAACACGGTGCGCAAGCATCTGGAGAACTCGTTCACGAAGCTAGGCGTCCACACGCGGACCGCGGCGGCATTTGCGCTGGCTGAGGAGTGCGACACGCAAGCGTGGGTCGGAGCAGCAAGACGGCGCTGGTCGTCCGTGGAGCCCGCGCATTCGCGGCGGACGCCCGCAACGCCGAAGAGATCGGCGCTCCGGGCGTGGTGATGTTCGCTTCAGCCACGCGATGGGCATCGAAGTCCGCCAGCGCGCCGCAGGGTCCTCCTCCACCAGCATGCGCGCGTCAAGCCGGTTTGCGGCGGTACAGCAGGATGCTGACGGCGATGATCCAACCAAGCGCGAGGATCTCGAACAGCCAGTGCAGCGGGGTCAGTAGGAAGACCGCCGACACCACGCCGCTCCAGCCCACCGGCTCGGGCAGCAGCCCAGATCTGAGCGAGGCCAATCCGGCCGCTCCCAGCAGCGCGGCCAGGCCGAGCGAGGCGAAGCCGGCGAGGGAAGTCTCGTAGAGCTGGTACAAGGCAGCAGCCAGCTCGGGTCCGATGCCACCGCCGATCGTCACCGTCGCCGCTGCTCCCGAGAGGTAGCGAAACCCGACCGCCAGCGCGACTACCAGGACGACGCCCCCGGTCAGGCTGACGCCGGCCAACGCGGCGCTGCCGCCCTTGTCGCGGATTGCGCCGTACAGGTAGCCGACGAAGACGAGCAGGAAGAACGGCGCCCAAAAGCCACCCAGCAGAACGCCCAGCTGGCGCCGTCCCGGATCGGCGCTGAAGATCTCGACCGCCACGCCGGCCGTGGGCCGGTAGGCGAAGACGCCGGCGAGCGCGAAGCCGATGATCAGCAGGGCGACGGCGAGGATGCCGCTCAGTGGCGCGAGCTCTTCGATGCGTCGCACCATCACCGAACCGGAGCTTTCCTCACCTGCATCGCGGGCCGATCGCATCTCACCAGAGGGTCGGCTTGACGACCATCAGATAGATGATCAGTCCCATCGTCACCGGTGGCCAGACGGACACGATCCAGGTCCAGCGGTGGTCGATGAGGGCGACCAGTTCGGACGATGGCGCCTCTACCGGGCTGGCCAGTGCCGCCTCCTTCAGCCGCTCTAGATGCTTGAAGCCGCCCAGCACGGCCATGCCGATCGCTCCGGCCAGCAGCAGGTACGTGGCCACCAGCCACGAGGCGGTCAGGTCGATCTGGCCGGCCAGCGCGGCGGCGATGCCGAAGCCGATCGAGACGACGGCCAGTGGGTTGGCGAACTTCTCGCCGAGCTCGCCCACCGAGATGCCGCTACGGATGCCGACCACGTCGCGCCGGCGGGCCGCAACGAGCGTCGGCAGGATCGATCCCTCGGCCAGTGCCACGGCGGCGATGATCGTGACGACGTGCGCGAACTTGAGCCACTCGAAAGGCATCTGCTCATCTCCTCTCCGCGGCGGCCTTGAAGCGGCGCAGCTCGATGCGGCCGTAGAGCCGGGCGAGGAACGCCGCCAGCGGCGCGGTCAGTCGCCCGCCGAGCCCGGGCCGTTCGAAGGTCGACTCGACGGTGAGCAGCGTCCGGTCGCCGGGCGCCGCCTCGAAGCGCATCGTCACGAGCGCTTCGCCGAAGCGCCCGACCCCTTCGCGCAACTGCACCAGTCGCGGCGGTTCGACCTGCAGCAGGTGCACCTCGAACGGCCCGAAACGCGTGTCGACGACGTAGACCGAGCCGGGCTTGTTGAACTCGCCCGACTGCAGGCGGACCTCGCGTGCCGCCGGGTTCCACTCCGAGCGCCGGTCGGGATCCATGTACAGCCCGAACACCTCCGCCGGCGGTGCGCCGATGAGCGCGCGCATGCGCACGCCGGTCATGGCCGACCGACCACCGACGCGATCATCTGGCGCACGACGCCGCGCGGGCTGCCGTAGACGCGGATGGTGTCGGTGACGAGCAGGACGATGAGGGCGACCTCGACCGCCTTCGTCGCCCAGCCCAGCGTCGAGTAGGGCCCGATGATCAGGTAGCCGACGATGGTCGTGGCGGCGTAGCCCATCAGCGCCAGGCGCGGGAACCAGTCGAAGCGGACGACGAGCGGATGCGGCGCCGCGTAGGCGATGACGATCAACCCTGCCAGGCCCAGATAGCCCAGGCCGTTGAGCAGGAAGAGGACGTCGCCGAGGCTGAGGTGGACGAAGGCCGTCACCATCGTCAGCGCGACGATGCCGCTGGTCAGCAGCAGGCCGGCTCGGCCGTTGCTCGGACGTCGTTCGTGGGACATTGCATGTTCCTCCCTCGGCTGCGAACTTCGAGGCGTACCGTCGGTCCGCCGCCGTCCCACGGGCAAGAGGCAACCGCCCCGCCATGGCCGGGAAGGCCGTGCGGAGCACTCCTGCGACGCCCGGGACAGCCGTCCCGACCAAGCCGGGAAGATCGTCACGACCGTTGCCCTGCGCCCGGCGACAGCCCTAGACTCGCCGCGAAGGGACGCCCGATGAGCGAGATCGCGATCACCCGGGGGGCCACTAGGGAGCGCCCGCTGGTCCTGCCTGCTGCCGCTGCCGCCGCCTTCGCCGTGGCGATGGCCATCCTGGCCCTGGCGTGGGTCGGCGTTCGCGTCTCGACCCCGTGGGACGGCAACCAGTGGGCGCAGCAGGACGCCGGCCTGTTCGCCGGCGGCGACGGCTTCCGCGTCATTCCCGTCGCCGCTCACTCCAACCTGCGGCCCGACGACGTCGTCATCGCGATCAACGCCACTCCACTGCTCGAGCTGCCACGTGCGCCGCTCGCGGTCCCCGACCTCCCGTTCGACAGCTCGCTGGAGTACCTGGTCGTCAGGGACGGCCAGCGGCTAACGGTCGAGCAGGCGCTGCGGCCGTTTGCACCCGTGCTTCTGCTGCGGGAGTGGCCATCGATAGTGACCGTCGGCGCGTGGGTCGCCATCGCCGCCTACGTCCTGCGCCGTCGCCCGCATGATCCGGCAGCACAGGTGATGCTGGTGATGGGCGCCGCCTTCCTGCCCGGCATGCTGTGGCTGTGGATCGGCATCAGCGACCTGTACGGCGGGCCGATGCTCGCTCTCATTGGCGCCTATCAGCCGATCTACTACCTGGGCATTGCCGCGATCGTCGGCTTGGTGGCGGTCTTCCCGCGACCGGCGCCGTGGGCCGTCCGCCATCGGCGGCTGGTGATTGGGGCGCTGGCGCTGCCGGTCCTCGTCAGCGTCATCATCCTTGCCCTGGCCCAGCTGTCGAATGAGCCGATGCTCGGCTGGGGCAGCAAGCTCGCCGTCGTCGAGGCGACGCTGTACATCGGCGGAGCCGTGCTGCTCGCGGTCGCCGTCCCGCTGCGCTATCGGAGCCTGGCCGACCCTGCCGATCGGCGACGGCTGCTGCTGGTCATGGGAACGATGGCGCTGGTGACGTTCGCGGTCATCGGAATCTGGATGCTCCCCTCGATGGCGTGGGGCGCACCGCTCCTGCCGTGGTCGGCCGCCGGGGCAATCGGGATCGCCATCCCGGTCGCGCTGGCGGTGGCCATCCTACGCTACGGGGCCTTCGACCTGAAGCTGCTGGTCAGCCGTTCGCTCGTCTACGGCGGCGCAACGGCTGCCATTGCGCTGATCTACGTGACGCTCGTCGGTGCAGCGATCCTGGTCGTCCACGAACGCTTCGGCTTTGCCGTCGCGCTTCTCGCGACGGGCTTCGTCATCGTCATCGCCCAGCCCGTCCGCGACGGCGTGCAGCGCACCGTCAACCGCGTCATCTACGGCGACCGCGACGACCCGTACCAGGGCATCGCCCGGCTGAAGGAGCGCATCGAGACGGCGCTGGCCGGTGAGCAGGTGCTGCCCGTCGTGGTCGAGACGATCGCCTCGTCGCTGCGCCTGCCCTACGTCGCCATCGAGCTCGAGCAAGAGAACGGGCCGATCATCGCGGTTGCCCGCGGGCATGCGCCGGCGGAACCGGTGGCGGTCCCGCTGGTCCACCAGTCGGAGCTCGTCGGCCGCCTGCTCGTCGCGCCGCGAACGGGCGAGGAGCGGCTGTCCGAGACCGACCACCGCCTGCTGTCGGCGCTGGCCACGCAGGTCAGCGCCGCGATCAAGACGATGCAGCTCGACGAGGAGCTGCGCCGCTCGCGCGAGCGACTCGTGGCGGCGCGCGAGGAGGAGCGGCGGCGCCTGCGGCGCGAGCTGCACGACGGTATCGGGCCGACGCTCGCTGGCAGCCTGCTCCAGTTGCAGGCCGCGCGGGCGGCGCTGGCCGCCGACCCCCGGCGCGCCGAGGAGCTGCTCGCAAAGCTCGAAACCGAGACGCGCGAAGCCATCGGCGAGGTGCGCCGCGTCGCGCGCGACCTGCGCCCGCCCGCGCTCGACGCGCTCGGCCTGGTCGGCGCGCTGCGCGAGCAGGCCGGCCACTTCTCGGCCGATCCCGCTCTCGACGTGGAGGTCACCACGCGCGGAGCGTTGCCGAAGCTGCCGGCGGCCCACGAGGTGGCGGCATACCGCATCGTTCTCGAGGCGCTGGCCAACGTCGTCCGCCACGCCGACGCCAAGCACTGCACGATCCACCTCGAGGCGGGTGACACGCTGGTCGTCACGATCAGCGACGACGGCAAGGGCGTCGCGCCGGCGGCGCCCGTCGGTGTCGGGCTGCGCTCGATGCGCGAGCGGGCCGCCGAGCTGGGCGGCACCCTGCAGGTGCAGCCGCGGCCCGGTGGCGGCACGGTCGTGCAGGCCAGCCTGCCCCTCGCCGGTGCCGGCTCATGACCACGACGCGCATCGTCATCGCCGAGGACCACCCCATCTTCCGCGACGGCCTGCGCGCGCTGCTGCGCACGATCGCTGGCGTCGAGCTCGTTGGCGAGGCGACGACCGGCGACGAGGCGATCGAGATGGCCCATCGGCTGCGGCCCGACGTCGTTCTGATGGACGTCGACATGCCCGGCCGCAACGGTATCGAGGCGACACGCGCGATCCGCGACCGCCACCCGCAGGTCGGCGTCCTGATGCTGACGATGTTCGAGGACGACGACTCGCTCTTCTCGGCGATGCGCGCCGGCGCGCAGGGCTACCTGCTCAAGGAGGCCAGCGGCGAGGAGCTGGCGGCGGCGGTCGAGGCGGTCGTGCGCGGGCAGGCGATCTTTGGCCCCGGCGTCGCGCGGCGCGTGATGGGCTTCTTCAGCGCCGCCGCCAGCGGCCCAGTGCCGCCGGAGCCGTTCCCCGAGCTCACCAGCCGTGAGCGCGAGGTGCTCGACCTGATCGCCGAGGGCCGCAACAACAGCACCATCGCCGGCCGCCTCGGCCTCAGCGAGAAGACGGTCCGCAACCACGTCAGCAACATCCTCAACAAGCTGCAGGTCGTCGACCGCGCGCAGGCGATCGTGCGGGCGCGCGAAGCGGGCATGGGCGGGACATCGCGATGAGCAGGTTCCCGAACCGTCAGGGACACCTGCCCGATGACGGCGGGACAGCGCCCGGCGCAGCCTTTCTCCGAGTCGAGTCAACGGAGGAAGGTCATGTCGTTCGCCCGTCGCGTGCTCATCGGGGCCATCGTCATCCAGATCGTCGGCTTCCTGCGCGAGATCTTCTTCGCCATCGGTGTCGAGCGCTACTTCGACGCGCTTCTCGGTGGCTCGGACCCGACGATCATCGTGGCCACCGGCGTAATGGTCGGCGCGTTTGTTCTGCTCGTGCCGGTCTGGCGCGGCAATCGGTGGGCGACGCTGGCCACCGTCCCGCTGATGGCGCTGCTGCTGCTCGCCGTGCTGCCCGTCTTCGGGCAGATGTTCGGCAGTCCGAGCTCGGGCAACTTCGCCGTCTGGCTGACGCTGACGATCATCCTCGTGGCGGCTGCCATCGGTATCCCCTTTGCCGTCATCGCCACACTGGAGTCCTTCGGCCGCCGGACTCCGCGGCCGGCGATCGTGGGCAGCCTGTTCAGCCCGTCGGCGCTGTTCGTGAGCGCGGTGAGCGGTGCGGTCGTCGGCATGACGTTGCTGGCAGTCGCCGTCGCCGCCACCCCCTCGGGCGACGCAACCTTTACCGCCGGCGCGCCCGACGACCACGCTTCGATCTCCATGCGCAACCTACGCTTCGAGCCGGCCGAGGTGCGCCTGGCGGGCGGCCGGACGACGGCCCTCTTCATCGTCAACGAGGACGGCTTCGACCACTCCTTCGACATCGACGCGCTGGCCATCCACGTCCATGTCCCCGGCGGCCAGACGAGCGTCGTGATGGTCACGCCTGCGGCGGGCGAGACGTTCGAGATCTACTGTGGAATACCGGGACACACTGAGGCAGGAATGGTGGGTCGGCTTGTCGCAGACTGAAACAACGCCATCGCGCGTGATCCATGCGCGCCGCGGATACGTCTGGCTGGCCTGGCTGTTCGCGGCGTGCGTCGTCGTGCAGGTCTTCCTGCTGGGCCTGGAGCTGTTCGACGCCGGTGCGCCCGCGACGCTGCACCGCGACTTCGCCTATCTCTATGGCTGGCTGCTGCCCGGCATGCTGCTGCTCGCGCGCCTCGGCCGTCTGGCGACGGGCATGCTCGTGCTGACGGCCTTCCTGCTCGTGCTGTACGCCGTCCAGACCGTCATGCCGGCATTTGCGGCGGGGCTGCCGCTGCTCGGGCCGTTGCATGCAGTGAACGCGCTTGTGCTCTTCGGCCTGGGCATCTTCCTCGCCAAACGTGGCGCGAGATACCTTGCTCGCGGTCCCGCATCGGGGAGTGCCTGATGAGGCGTGAGGCCCTCCGGCTACTCGTCGTTCTGGCGTGGGTTTGGGTCGTCGGCGTCGTCATCCAGGTCGGTCTCGCGGGGCTCGGCCTGTTCGGCGTCGCCGGCATGGATCTGCACGTCGGCTTCGGCTACACGTTGCCGTACGTGCCGATGGTCATGATGGTCCTGGTGCTGGTGGCCCGACCCGGACGCCGGCTCGTCCTGCTGACCCTGGCGCTGCTCATCCTGGGGACTTTCGTCCAGCCGACGCTGCCGCTCTTGCGCAGCTTCGCTCCGCTGGTCGCGGCACTACATCCGCCGAACGCGCTGCTCGTCTTCTGGCTCGGGATCGTGGTGGCTCGCCGAGCGACCGACGCCCTGCACGACGCCGGCGCCGCGCCGGAGTCCACCGCCGCCGATCGGGGCTGACTTCAGGAGCTGCTCGGGTCTTCCCCGTCTCGCCGACGGCCGCTAGCGCGGCGGCCTGGTGCGCACCGCTTTGAGCCCGCTGAAGTGACGCTCGTTGCGCGTGACCAGCACGAGGCGATGTTCCGCCGCGGTAGCGGCAATCAGGGCGTCCGGCAGGCGGATGTCTGCCGCGCGCCGAAGTCTGCCGGCACGCTCGGCCACGGCGCGATCGACAGGTAGCTCGACGAATGGTTCCAGCAGCCGCCTGACACGCCGTTCATCCGTACCGCGGCCGGCGAACAGCTCCGCCCGTGTCACCGACGAGTAGTGAATGCTGTCCTTGCCCGGCTCGAAGCGGCGATGACCGCGAAGGTGATCGACGAAGACGTCGCTATCGACGAGGATGCGCGTCACGGTCCCACTCGTCGCGTGACGGAAGCTCGAGATCCGGCACGCTGCCGAAGGTCTCGTTCAATGCCTCTTCGGCGTCGAACGAACGGTCGGCGAGGTACTCATCGACGGCCTCGCGGACCATCCGCGCCAGCGGCTTGCCCGTACGCCGACCGCGCGCATCCAGCTGTCGGCGCTGGTCGTCCGTCAGGTAGATCTGTGTGCGCGTGGTTGCCATATACAGCACAGTATACAGCACAGTGGGTGGCGGTCATGGCTGCGCGCGGCTAGTCGGGCCGGATGTTCTGGTTGTAGCGGAACAGGTTGTCCGGGTCGTACTCGCGCTTGAGAGCCTTCAGACGGTCGTACTTGGCCGCGCCGTAGGCCTGCCGGACGCGCTCCTCGCCTTCCTCCATCAAGAAGTTGACGTAGACGCTGGTGTGGTAGGGCGCCAGCGCCGACCAGTAGTCGCGCGCCCACTG
>CAYRMQ010000006.1:0-11289 GCA_964425305.1 uncultured Anaerolineaceae bacterium
ACCGCATCGGCGAGGTGGCACGACGGCTCGGCGTTTCGCCGTCCGTCCTGCGGCTGTGGGAACGACAGGGGCTCGTTCGGCCGGCGCGGACGCCGGCGGGCTACCGGCTCTACAGCGAGGGCGACCTGCACGTGCTCGACAAGGTGCGCCAGATGCGCGCGGTCGAGAAGGTCAACGCCTCGGGCATCCGCCAGATCCTCGATCGCGGCCGGGGCGCGCGGCCGGGAGACGATCACGAGCGTGGGCAGCGCCTGCGCCGGCTACGCCAGGAGGCCGGCCTGTCGCTGCGCCAGGCCGGCGCGGCGGCGGGGCTGTCGGCCGGCTTCATCAGCGCCCTCGAGCGCGGGGCGAGCGGCGCCAGCGTGGCCACCCTCCAGCGGCTGACGGCCGCCTACGGCTCGACCCTCCAGGAGCTGTTCCACGGGCCGCCGACGGGCCGGCTGGTGCGCCCGGCCGAGCGCGCCGTGCTCGAGCTGGCCGACGGCGTGCGCATCGAGCAGCTGGCCGGCAGCGACAGCCGCTTGGAGTCGCACATCTTCGTGCTGGCGCCGGGCGCGTCGAGCGATGGCTCGTACGCTCATGTCGGCGACGAGCTGATCTTCGTGCTCGAGGGTGGCGTGACGGTCTGGCTGGGGCGGGACGAGGAATACGATCTGGTCGCCGGCGATGCGCTGCACTTCTCGTCCCAGCTGGCCCACGCTTGGGAGAACCGCAGCGGGGAGGAGACGAGGTTGCTATGGATCAACACGCCACCGACGTTCTGACCGTCGACGACGGCCAGGCGTGGCTCGACCGGCGGGCGGGCGTGCCGCCGGCGTGGGCGCGCTACACCGACCTCGTCGTCGAGCGCGCCGCTGGATCGTGGATCGAGACGATCGACGGCCAGCGCTATCTCGACTACACCTGCGGCATCGGGGTGACCAACACCGGCCACGCCCATCCGCGGGTGGTGGCGGCGATCGCCGAGCAGGCGGCGCGGATCATTCACGCCCAGCAGAACATCGTCTACCACAAGCCGGGCCTGGAGCTGCACGAGCGGCTGCCGCGGTACTTCGCGGGACGGCAGGCGGCAGATGTAGGGCTGTTCCTGTCGAACTCCGGTGCCGAGGCGGTCGAGGCGGCCGTCAAGCTGGCCAAGGCCGTCACGCGCCGCGCGCTGGTCGTCTCGTTCCGCGGCGGCTTCCACGGCCGGACCCAGGCGACGATGGCGCTGACGAGCAGCACGGTGAGGGTGCGCGGCCACTTCGAGCCGCTGCCCGGCGGCGTCCACTTCGTCTCCTTCCCCGACCCGCTGCGGATGGGCGGCGAGGCGGCGGTCGAGCGGACGATGGCCGAGATCGAGCATCTGTTCGCGACGCTGTGCTACCCCGATGACGTGGCCGCGTTCGTGGTCGAGCCGATCCTCGGCGAGGGTGGCTACGTCGTGCCGCCCGACAGCTTCCTGCCGGCCCTGCGCAAGGTCTGCGACGCGCACGGCATCCTGCTCATCGCCGACGAGGTCCAGACCGGTTTCGGCCGGACCGGCCGCTTCTTCGCCTCGGAGTGGAGCGCGACCGTGCCGGACATCCTAGTCGTGGCCAAGGGCATCGCCTCGGGTTTGCCGCTGTCGGGCATCATGGCCCGCCGCGAGCTGCTCGCGGCGTTCGCGCCGGGCACGCACGGCGGCACCTACGGCGGCAACGCCGTCGCCTGCGCCGCCGCGCTGGCCACGCTCGACGTGATCGAGAACGAGGGCCTTGTTGCCAACGCCGAGCGCCAGGGACGGCGCCTGCTCGACGGCCTGCGCGATGTCGCCGCCGGTCGGCCGGACGTCGCCGACGTCCGCGGGCGCGGCCTGATGATCGCCATCGAGTTCGCCGAGCCGGGCACCTTCAAGCCTCTGCCGGAGCAGGCCAAGGCGCTGCTCGCCGGCGCCCTCGAGCGACGGCTGATCCTGCTCTCGTGCGGCCCATACAGCCAGTGCGTGCGGATCATCCCGCCGCTGAATACCACCGACGAGGAGGTCGACCTGGCCGTCAGCATCGTCGGCGAGGTACTCGGCAAGACCTAGGTTGCGGCGGACGGGAACTGGTGAGCGAGATCGGGTTGGCGGCGGCCAGGGCGGCCTTCGAGCGCGCCCTGGTCGAGCCCGTGCCGGCGAATCTGTGGGAGCTCCAGAAGGCGCTCCTCATCGTCGGCGGCGAGCGGGCAGCCCGAGCACGCGTCGTGGCGCGCGCCGTCCATGCGTGCCTTCGAAGCCTCGACAGCAAGGCCGCCTCCCGAGCTGCCAGCCGGTGGGGCGCGGTTCTCGGCACCGCAGCCGTCGGAACCGTGAGTCTTCCCGAGATGCTCGGCCGTCAGGAGGGCGCACTCCAGCGGCTCCTCGAGAGCGGCGTCCCGGCATTGCTCGAGATCGGCAGCGCCGCAAGGTTGGCCCACGCCTGGGAGATCGAGGCCAGGCTGGTCTATGACGAGTTCGCCTGGTTTCTGTACGACGAGCTGTGGGACCTGTCGGGGGCGGCGCGGCCCGACCTTTCGCCGTCCGAGCGTCGCGACCAGATCGACCTGGTGCTCGATCCGCTGCTCGACCCCGCGGTCGGTGACAGCGACCGGGCAGAGCTGGTCGTCAACGTGTTCGGCGCGGTGCTCGCGGCGCGCCTGCTGCCGCTGTTCGATGGGCCACCGCGGCCGGCGCGAGGATGACCTCGGTCGGCGCCGGCAGCTCTCAGGCCGTCAGCTCGGTGGCGAACTCGCGGAACGTGTTGACGTAGCGGTCGACGTCGGTCTCGCTGTGCTGGACCGACAGCGTCCACTGGTCGTCGGGGCCCGGCGGCAGCAGCACGCCGCGGTTGGCGAGGTAGAAGAACGACGCCTCCCATAGCTCACCGTCGAGGCCGATGAAGTCGCGGTAATTGGTCACCCGATCGGGCGTGAACATGACGCAGCCCTTGGGCCCGACGTTGACCGCGTAGCCGGGCAGGGCGTGGTCGTCGATGACCTGCTGGCAGCCGGTCGTCAGCCGCTCGGCCAGGGCATGCAGTCGCGGGTAAACGTCGCGCGTCAGGATCCGCGTCAGCACGACCACGCCGGCGGCCATCGACAGCGGGTTGCCGTTGAACGTGCCGAGGTGGGCCACGCGCGTCGCGCCGCCGGGGATCGTCGTCTGCTCGATGGCCGTGCCGGCGCCCGTCGCCTCGGGCAGCTTCTCGATGACGCTCATCACCTCGCCGCGACCGCCGAACGCGCCGATGGGCACGCCGCCGCCGATGCTCTTGGCCAGGCAGAACAGGTCGGGCTGGACGCCGAACCACTCGGTGGCGCCGCCGTAGGCGAGCACGACGCCGGTCTTGACCTCGTCGAAGATCAGCACCGCGCCATGTTCCGTGGCCAGCTCGCGGACGCGCTCTAGATAGCCGGGGAGCGGCGGCACGACGCCGATGTTGAACTGCACCGGCTCGATCAGGATCGCCGCGATCTCGCCGCGGTGGCGCTCGAGGATCACCTCCAGCGCGTCGGGCTGGTTGTACGGCGCGACGACCGTCTCCTCCGTCCGCGAGCGCGGCAGCCCGGCCGAGGCGGGCACCGTCGCGGGGGCGTCGGCCGGCCCCATGAGCTCGCGCGGCGGCTGGATCGACACCAGCACGTCGTCGTGGTGGCCGTGGTAGCCGCCCTCGAACTTGACGATCTTCTCGCGGCCGGTGTAGCCCCGGGCGACGCGGATGGCGTCCATCGTCGCCTCGGTGCCCGAGTTCGAGAAGCGCACCAGGTCGGCGCCGAAGCGGCGCTTGATCTCCTCGGCCAGGAAGATTCCGTCCTCGATCGGGAAGGTGTAGCAGGTGCCGTTGGCAACCCGCTCGCGCAGCACCTCGGCGAAGATCGGGTGCGAGTGACCGGCGGTGAGCACGCCAAAGGCCATGTCGAAGTCGATGTACTCGTTGCCGTCGGCGTCCCAGATGCGCGAGCCGCGCGCGTCGGTCATGAAGAGCGGGTACGGCTCGTACGCCTGGAAGGACGAAGCCACGCCCAGCGGCAGCGCTTTGCGGGCCCGCTCGTGCAGCTCGGCGCTGCGCGGGCTGCGGGCACGGTAGTCGGCCTCCTCGCGGTCGCGGAGCTGCGTGATTCGCTGACGATCGATGGCGCGCGGCGCGGTCTTCATGTCGGCCGATACCTCCCAGGCTCCATTTCCACCATGGCGTGATGGATGCCGTACTTGTCGAGCAACTTCACATAGGGGTCGGGGTCGAACGCCTCCGGCGGTAGAACGCCGCTGCCCGACCATGCGCCCGAGGCAAGGAGCTCCATCGCGATGACCGGGTTGAAGCCGGTCTGCCAGGCGACCGCACCGAGCCCGGTCGCTCGCCAAGTCTGCTGGGCGTCCGTGGTCTGGTACAGGAAGACCTCGCGCGGCTTGCCATCCCTGCGGCCGACGACCCACGTGCCGACGATGGCCCGCCCGACCATCCGGTCGCCCAGCTTCGCCGGATCGGGCGTGATCGCGGCGAGCACGTCACGCGGGCTGACCTCGACGCCCTTGACCCTGACCTTGTCGGTGCGGTCCATGCCCAGTGCGTGGATCGTGCGCAGCTTGTCAATGAAGTCGCTGCCGAGGGCGTACTTGAAGGTCACTCGGCGGGCGGGGATGCAGCGCGGAACGAGCAGTACCTCCTCGTGCTCGACGTTGACGCACTCGACCTCGCCGACGCCGTCGGGGAAGGGGAACATCTCGGCGCCGCTGAACGGCTCCGTCGTGTGCCACTCTCCGTCGTTCCAGACGATAGGTGGGTTGAGGCACTCCTCGATCGTCGTCCAGATGGAGAAGACGGGCGCGAAGGCGTAGCCGAGAATCTCCAGGTCGCCGCCGTCGCGCACGTGTACCTCCTCGACCTCGTCGAAGAAGTGCTTCGCCGCGTACGCGGCGAAGACGTCGGTCAGCCCCGGATCCATGCCCATGCCGACCAGCGCCAGCCGGCCGGCCGACTCCCACTCGGCGGCCCGCTCGAACTGCTCGTCGCCGAGCTTGACGCCGGGCCGCTCGAACGGCGCCTCGGGGTGCGGGCGCGACATGCTCATCGCCATGTCGATGTAGTCGGCCCCGGCCGCCAGCGCGCCATCGAAGATGGGCACCACGAACTGCGGGTCGACGGCGTTCATGACCAGCTCGGCGCGGTGGGCGCGGGCAAGCTCACAGACAGCGTCGGGGGAGGAGGCGTCGAGGCGCGCGGCGGCGAACCGCCCGGAGTCACGCGTCGCGCCGACGACCTGCTCGGCGCGCGCGCCGTCGTAGTCGGCGACGACCATCCGCTCGAGCCAGTCACGGCCGGCGGCCAGCCGGGCGATGGCCTCGCCGACGGTGCCGGCACCGACCAGCAGGACTCGCACGCCGTGCTACTCGATCTTGGCCATGACGTGCTTGACGATCGTGTAGTCCTCGATCGAGTAGCTGCTCATGTCCTTGCCGTAACCTGACCGGCCGAAGCCGCCATGCGGCATCTCCGACGCGATCGTCAGGTGGTCGTTGATCCAGACCGTGCCGTAGCGCAACGACCGCGCCGCGCGCAGCGCCTTCTTGACGTCGCGTGTCCAGACCGACGCGGCGAGGCCGTAGGGCACCCCATTGGCCCAGCGGACGCCCTCTTCCTCGTCGCTGAAGCGCTGCACCGTGACGACCGGCCCGAAGACCTCCTGCTGCACGATCTCCGAGTCCTGAGCGACGCTGGTGACCACCGTCGGCGAGTAGAAGAAGCCGCGCTTTCCGTTCGTCGAGCCGCCGGCCGCGATCTCGGCGCCGTAACCGCGGGCGCGATCGATGAAGCCGCCGACACGCTCCTGCTGCGTCTTGCTGACGAGCGGGCCCATGTCCAGCTCGGGGTCGTCGGCCGGGTCGCCGACCTTGATCGTACCGACCGCCGAGACGATCGCATCGAGCGCCCTGTCGTACGCCTTCGAGCCGACGATCACGCGCGTCGCGGCGGTGCAGTCCTGGCCCGAGTTGAAGAAGCCGGCGACCTTCACCGCCTCGGCCAGAGCCTCGAGGTCGGCGTCGTCGTAGACCAGCACGGGCGCCTTGCCGCCCAGTTCGAGGTGGACGCGCTTGACCGTCTCGGCGGCGGCGGCGGCGATCTTCTTGCCCGTCGCGGTGTCGCCGGTGAGCGACACCATGTCGACGCGCGGGTGGGTCACCAGCCGCTGACCAACCGTCTCGCCGGGACCGGTGACGACGTTGAGCACGCCCTTGGGAAAGATGTCGGCGGCCAGCTCGGCAATGCGCAGCGCCGACAGCGGAGTCCACGACGAAGGCTTGAGGACGACGGTGCAGCCGGCGGCGAGGGCCGGGCACAGCTTCCAGATGGCCATCATCAGCGGGTAGTTCCACGGTGCGACCTGGGCCACCACGCCGGCCGGCTCGCGGCGGATCATGCTGGTGTGGGTGCGCAGGTACTCGCCGGCGGCCTTGCCCTCGACGACGCGCGCGGCGCCGGCGAAGTAGCGCACGTTGTCGACGGTGAACTCGACGTCGAAGTCGGCCGTGCCCTTCGGCTTGCCAACGTTCTCCGACTCGATGCGCGACAGCTCCTCGGCGTTCGCCTCGAGCGCGTCGGCGAACTTGTGGAGCATGGTTGAGCGTTCGGCGGGGGTGGTCAGCGACCACTCCTCGAAGGCGGCGGCGGCGGCCTCGACCGCCCGGTCGGCATCCTGCTCGGTGCCCTTCGGGACCTCGGCGATGATCTCTTCGGTCGCCGGGTTGATCACCTGCGACGTCTCGCTGCCCGAGGACTCGACCCACTCGCCATTGATGAACATGCGCGGCCGCGTGGCGGAAATCGTCATGGCCCTCAACCTTTCAGTAACTGTGCAAGGTGGCCGTTGCTGGGAGGCTAATCCTAACTCCGCCGGCGTGTGGTATCTAGGGTCCAGATGCGTGACTACCGAGAGGTTTCGTACTGGCTCGAGTCGTGCGCCGACGACCTGACGCCACGTCCGCCGCTGGACGGCTCGACGACGGCCGACGTGGCCATCCTCGGCGCCGGCTACACCGGCCTGTGGACGGCCTACTACCTGCTCCGCGACGACCCCGGGCTGCGCGTCGTCCTGCTCGAGCGGGAGATCAGTGGCTTCGGGGCATCAGGGCGCAACGGTGCATGGTGCGCGCCCGGGCTCAACATCTCGCTCGGCCGCCTCGAGCGGCTGCACGGTCACGACGCGGCGCGGCAAACGTATGCCGCAGTCGCGGAAGCAGTCGACGAGGTCGGCCGCGTGGCGCAGGCCGAGGGTATCGACATCGAGTGGCGGCGCGGCGGTGAGCTGATCGTGGCCCGCGGACCGCACGAGACGCCGGCGCTCGAGCACGAGCTGCGCGAGCTGGATCGGTACGGGCTGGGCGAGCGCTACCGGCTGCTGGACCGTGCCGCCCTCGACGATCGCGTGCGCATCGGCAGGCGAGCGGCTGCCCTCTACACCCCCGACGCGGCGGCCGTCCACCCGGCCAAGCTGGCCCGCGGGCTGGCCCGCGTGGTCGAGCGGATGGGGGCGACGATCCACGAGGGCACCGAGGTCACCGACTATCGCGCCGGGCGGCCAGCGGCGCTGGTCACGCCGGCCGGCGAGGTGCGGGCGGACGTCGTCGTGCTGGCCGGCGAGGCCTACCTGACTCGCCTGCGGCGGCTGCATCGGTCCCTCATCCCGATCTGGTCGCTGATCGTGCTGACCGAGCCGCTGCCTGATGAAGCGTGGGCGCAGATTGGCTGGGCGGAGCACGAGGTCATCGGCTCGCCGCGCTACACCGTCGTCTACCTGTCACGGACGACGGACGGTCGCATCCTTTTCGGCGGGCGGGGAGCGCCGTATCGCTTCGGCTCGCCCATCCGCGAGGAGTACGACCGCCACGAGCCGACGCACGCGATGCTGCGCGAGACGGCGCGCCAGTGGTTCCCGCTGCTGCGCGACTTCCGCTTCACGCACGCCTGGGGCGGGCCGCTCGGCATGCCCCGCGACTGGCACCCTACGATCTCGTTCGATCGGGAGAGCGGCGTCGCGACGGCGCGCGGCTACGTCGGCCACGGCGTGTCGACGGCGAACCTGGCCGGCCGGACGCTGGCCGAGCTGATCAGCGGGCAGCAGACCGAGCGGACGGCGCTGCCGCTGGTCGGCCACTGGTCGCGCAACTGGGAGCCCGAGCCGCTGCGCTGGCTGGGCGTGCGCTTCACGCAGGCGGCGCTGGGCCGCGTCGACCGCATCGCCGAGCGGACGGGTCGCCCGCCGCGCGGCCGCTCACTCGAGGAGTGGCTCGCCCGCCACTGAAGCGCCGCTCCGGTGGGTGGCATGATCTTGGCCGATGACTCAGCCGCTCGTCATGACGGTCCTCGGCCCACTGCCGGCGCCACGCCTCGGTGTGACCGATGCGCACGAGCATCTCTTCCTGCGCACGCCGGCGCTCTCCGGCGACGAGCTCGAAGAGCTCGACGGGGCGCTGGAGGAGGTGCGCGACGGGCAGACGACCGGGTTGCAGGCGATCGTCGAGCTGACGCCGATCGGCCTCGGCCGGCGACCCGACCTGCTGCGCGCGGTGGCCGAGCAGACGGGCGTGGCGATAGTCGCCGCCAGCGGCTACCACCGCGATGCGCACTACCCCGCCGGCCACTGGGTCCACTCGGCGTCCATCGAAGCCCTGACCGAGCGCATCCTCGTCGACCTGCGCGAGGGCATGCATCCGGCCGACTGGGACGACCCGGCACGCGGGCTCGACCCGGCGCGGGCGGGCGTGATCAAGGGCGGCGCGTCGCACGGCGAGATCACCGGCTCCGAGCGCCGGCGCCTGCTCGCGTCGGCGGAGGCCTCCCGGCAGACGGGCGCGCCGGTCGTCGTCCACACCGAGGCGGGCACGGCCGGGCCACAGATCGTCGGGCTGCTCGTCGGCGCCGGCCTGCCTGCCGACCGGTTGACGCTGGCGCACATGGACCGCAACCCGGACGTGGCCCTCCACGCCGAGATCTGCGCCGCCGGCGTCTCGCTCGTCTACGACACGCCGGGCCGGACGAAGTACGGCCCCGACAGCGCCCGCATCGACCTCCTGGAGGCGATGGTTGCTGCCGGCCACCTGACGCGCCTGATGCTCGGCCTCGACCTTGGCCGGCGCGCTTATTTCCGGTCTTACGATGGCGGTCCGGGCCTGCGCCACCTGCTCGGCTCGTTCGTGCCCGCGCTCGGCGAGCGGATCGGCGCGGCTGCCGTCCAGACGATCCTGGTCGACAACCCGGCGCGCGCCTTCGCTTTCGCACCCGTCGCGGAGTCGGTCGGGTGAGGGTGCCCGAGGCCAGGATCGCCGACCGCTATGACGTGGTCGTGGTCGGTTCGGGATCGGCCGGGTCGTCGGCTGCCATATCGGCTGCCCGCGCCGGTGCGCGGACGCTGCTGATCGATCGGCTGGCGTTCATGGGGGGAACGTCGACCGCCGTGCTCGACACCTTCTACGCCTTCTACACGCCGGGTGAGACGCCGCGGCGCGTCGTCGGCGGGCTGGGCTGGGAGGTGGTCGGGCGGCTGCGTGCGGAGGGAGTCTGCTTCGAGCGGCCGAACACGTACGGTGCGGGCACCGGTGTGACCTACGACCAGGAGACGCTCAAGGTGACATGGGAGCGGCTGGCGCAGGACGCCGGCGTGGACATCCTGCTCCACACCTGGGCGACCGGCGTGCGTCTCGGCGACGGCCGCGTCGAAGCGGTCAAGATCTGGAACAAGGGCGGCGAGCGCTGGATCGAGGGCTCGGTGGTGATCGACGCGTCGGGAGACGCCGACGTCTGTGCGCTGGCCGGCGTCGCCTACGAGGACTTCGCTTCGACGGGCGTGGTCCAGTCGCTGTCGACGCTCTTCCGGCTGGCGAACGTGGACGTGACGCGGGCGGCGCAGATCCCCAAGCCGGAGCTGTGGGCGCTGATGCGCGAGGCGGCGGCCAGCGGCGACTACGCGCTCCCCCGGCTGGAGGGGTCGTGGCACCGGACGCCGTTCGAGGGGGTCGTGATGGTCCACATGACGCGTATCCCCAATGTCGATGCGACTGACCCGCTGGCGCTGACCCGCGCCGAGCTGGAGGGCCGGCGGCAGGTGCGCGAGTACCACCGCTTCCTGCGCGATCGCGTGCCTGGCTTCGAGGCGTCGGTGGTCGTTGGGACGAGCCCGTCGATCGGCGTGCGCGAGAGCCGGCGCGTGATCGGCGACTACCAGTTGACGCGCGAAGACGTGCTCTCGGCGCGGCGCTTCGACGACGAGATCGCGCTGTGTGGCGCGCCGATCGAGGACCACGGCCCAGGCGGCGGCACCGACTGGCGCTACGTGCCCGGCGGCGCGGTATACGGCATCCCCTACCGCTGCCTGCTGCCACGCGGCCTCGAGGGCTTGCTCGTCGCCGGCCGGTGTTTCTCGGCGACGCATGACGCGCACGCGTCGGCGCGCTCGATGGCGACGTGCATGGCGATGGGCCAGGCGGCGGGCACGGCGGCGGCGCTGGCGGTCGCCGGCGGGGTGGCGCCGCGGGAGGTGGACGTGGGGGCCTTGCGCGGGCGACTGGCCGAGGCGGGCGCGTTGCTCGAGCCGCTCGAGCTGATAGGAGCAGCGACGTGACCGCCGCTTCGCTGCGCGCCGGCGCGATCGCCGATGCTGTCCGGCGCCAACGCCTGATCGTCGTCCTGCGTCGCGTCGAGCCCCGAGGGCTCCTTCTCGAGCTGGTCGACGAGCTGCACCAGGCTGGCGCACGCATCTTCGAGGTCACCTTCGACGCGCCGTCGGCGGCAGACGACCTGCGTGCCCTGCGAACGCGGCTCGATGCGCGCGGGAAGGAGTTCCTGCTCGGCGCGGGCACGCTGCTGACGGCCGACCAGCTGTCCGCGGCCCGCGCGGCCGGCGCCGACTTCGGCGTCTCGCCGCTGCTCGATGTGGCGCTCATCCGCGAGGCGGTAGGCTCGGGCCTGCCGTTCGTGCCGGGCGCCTTCACGCCGACCGAGATCGCCGCCGCCTGGGCGGCCGGCGCGACCTTCGTCAAGCTGTTTCCCGCGTCGGCTGTCGGGCCACGGTTTGTGCGCGAGCTGCGCGGCCCGCTGCCCAACGTCCAGCTGATACCAACGGGCGGCGTCGACGACGGCAACGCGGCCGAGTTCCTGGAGGCGGGCGCGGCAGCCGTCGGCATCGGCGGTGCGCTCGTCCGCGCCGACGCGCCCGCCCGCCGCCGGATCGTGACCGAGATCCGCGGCTGGAACGGCGCCGGCCGATGACGGCCGCCGGGCGCCGCTTCGAGGGCCGCAGCTGCCTCGTCACCGGCTC
>CAYRMQ010000006.1:11389-54197 GCA_964425305.1 uncultured Anaerolineaceae bacterium
CGATGACGGCCGCCGGGCGCCGCTTCGAGGGCCGCAGCTGCCTCGTCACCGGCTCGACCGGCATCGCCGCCGCCGCAGCACGGGCGCTCGCCGGCGAGGGCGGATCCGTCTTCGTCGTCTCGCGCACGGCCGAGCACGCGCGCGAGCTGGCCGAGTCTGTAGAGGCCGATGGCGGGCTCGCCGGCTGGCACGCCGCCGACCTGTCAGTGGAGATCGAGGCCGAGGCGTCGGTGGCCGCCTGCGTCGAGCGGTTCGGGCGGCTGGACTGTGTCCACAACGTCGCCGGCATCAGCGGCCGGCGGTTCGGTGACGGGCCGCTGCACGAGATGACGCTCGAGGGCTGGCAGCAGGTGCTGGTGACGAACGCGACGAGCACGTTCCTCGTCTGCCGCGCGGCGGTGCGGCGGATGCTCGCCCAGGATCCCGCTGCGCGGGGAGGACGGGGCGCCATCCTCAACATGTCGAGCGTGCTGGCGTCGAGCCCTTCGCCGGAGCACTTCGCGACGCACGGCTACGCTGCCAGCAAGGGCGCGATCGAGGCGTTTTCGCGGTCGATCGCCGCCTACTACGCCCCGCGCGGGATTCGCGTCAACGTCATCGCGCCGGGCGCTGGTCGCGACACCGATGAGCCGCCGGGCGCAGCAGGACGCAGCGATCCTGGCCTACCTGCGCGAGAAGCAGCCGCTCGCCGGTGGGCCCATCGATCCCGACGACCTGACTGGGACGGCACTCTACCTATTGAGCGACGACGCGCGGATGGTCACCGGCCAGATCGTGGCCGCCGACGCCGGCTGGAGCCTCAGCGACCGACCGGCGAAGTAAGGGAGCCCCCGCGCTATCGCGGAGGCTCCCTTCGCGCCCGGCAAGCTCGACGCTCTACCAGGTGCACGAGTTGGGCGGCTCAGGCGGGTCGCACTCGGCCTGGACCGCGATCTGCTCGATGATCTCGAGGGCGCGATCGGGATCGAGCAGCACAGGCTCACCCAGCGTGCCGTCCTCGGTGTACGGCGTGTACGCCTGGACGACGTCGTTCACGCCGCCGTCGGTGTACGTGCCGGACCCGGTGACACCCTCGTAGTCGATGTCCATGCCCTGGCGGATCAGGGCGAGGCAGTCGGCGTACGTGTGGCACACCTCTCCCGGCTCGTCCCCAACCTCGTGCATTGCCGGTGCCCAGTCGCTGGCGTTGTACGACCCTCCGTACTCGACGGCCAGTGCTGTCTGGATCAGGAGGTCGTAGGTCGAGAAGTGGTACAGGCCGGTCGGATCCGCGTCCTCGGGCGCGCTGTGGGGAGCGTTGGCCCAGGCCTCGGAGAAGAACTCCCAGGCCGGCGTGTCATCGTTGTACGAGAAGGCAGCGATGCCGATGCCCTGCTGTGAGGCGATCGGCTCCGTCCCCAGTGTTTGAATGAACTCGGTCTGGGCCCATCCGCTCTCGCCGATCCAGTTGAGTGACACGCCGGCCTCGGCCGCCTGCCTGATCAACGTCGCCGATTCGATCGACCCTGCTTGCACGATGACCGCCTCCGGCGCCAGGTCGGCGATGCGCTGCGCTTCGGCGCGGTAGGACGGTTGCTCGGCCGGCACGTCGATACGCGCCAGCACCTCGATCCCGACCGCCTCGGCGGTCTTCTCAGCCGCGCCAGCCGCCAGCTGGAAGCCTTCGATCTGCGTCGCAAAAATGACGACCGACTCGATGCCGATCGATTCCGCGTACAGGATGCCCGTCATGCCGAGCGCCTCGTCGAGACCCTGCGCCCGGAAGATCGGCTCGGCCGCCTTGCCGCCGAGGTTACCCGGGATGGCGCCGCCGTGAACCGACGGCGCGAGTGGCGAGTCGTTCTCCTGCCACCAATCCATCATGAAGTCCCGGTATGTCCGGTAGCCGTGCGCGATGCTGACCACGATCTCGGCGCCGTGCTGCTCGAGGCAGGTCCGCGCAGCCTGCGCCTCACCGACCGTCCCCAGGTCCTCGTGGAAGAGGTCCCATGGCCGGCCCAGCGGCGGGTCGAGGTTGATCACCTCTTCGATGGGGAAGATAACGTCCTCCGACAGCGACTGCCCGAATGGCGCGAACTCGCCGGTGTAGTAGGCGAGCTCACAGACGACCACCGGCTCGCCGGCCGTCCCCGTTGGGGCAGCGGGCGTCCCGGTCGGCGCGGCCGGGCTGCCGGTGGGTGCAGCAGGCGTGGCGGGTGGCGCGACCGTCGTGCATGCGGCCGCCATCAGCGCAAGTACCACCACGACAACCGGGACGCCGCCTGGCTCGATGCCACGCACTATCCGCGTTGGCTGATCTCTTCCGGTCTTCATTGCGATCCTCCTTCCATGTCGCTCCTCCTTCAACGCTCGGTCGTCATATGCGGTAACCCTCCTTCAGCTGCTCGGTCGTCAGCTCGTCGGCTGCCACGACGGTGAACGCGTCGCCGAGGCTCAGCACCATGACCCGGTCGGCAACCTGGATCGCCTTGGTGGCGTTCTGCTCGGCGATGACGATGGCGATGCCTCTCGACTCGTGGATCTCCCTGATCTTGTCGAAGAAAAGGTCGACATAGAGAGGCGAGAGCCCGGCCGTTGGCTCGTCGAGCAGGAGCAGCCTCGGTTCCTGCATCAGCGCCCGTGCGCACGCCACCATCCGCGACTCGCCACCGCTGAGGGTCCCGGCCCGCTGGGCCTGCCTGGCCTGCAGATCGGGGAACAGGTCGAACACTTCGGCCAACCGTTCGTCAGGCGAGCGTTGGCCGATCATGCCCCCCACCGTCAGGTTCTCAAGGACCGTCAGGTCGGCAAAGACGCCCTTCTCCTGGGGGACGTATCCGATTCCTCGGCGGGCGGTCTCGTACGCGGGCAACTTCGACACGTCCTCGCCCTCGAACCTGATCGTTCCGGCCATCAGCGGAATGAGCCGCGCCAGCGTCGCGAGCAGAGTGGTCTTGCCGGCGCCGTTGGCTCCGAGCACGGCGAAGATCTCGTTGCCAACCGTGAAGTCGAGCCCGCGCAGGACGGTCACGCCGTCGTAGCCGCTGCGCAGGCCGGCAACCTCGAGGGTGGCCGATGGGGCCGCTTCAGACATGGCCCTCTCCGAGGTATTTCTCGACGATCGTCCTGTGCTCGCGGATCGACTGCGGGTCACCCCTCAGTAGAGCCTTGCCTTCGGCCATGAACACGACCTCGTCGCACAGGTTCCAGATGACGTTCAGGTCGTGCGCTACGACGACCACCGAGGTGCCGGCGAGGGCCAGGTCCCTGAGCAGGTTCATAACCTTCTCGGTCACGTCATCGGGCAGGCCGGCCGTCGGCTCGTCGAGCAGCAGGAACCTCGGCTTCACGATCAGGCAGCGGACGATGTCGAGCAGCTTCTTCTGGCCGGCCGACAGCGCAAACCCGGCCGGATCGGCGAAACCGAAGTAGTCCAGCAGGCGTTGAATCTCGTGCCGGTGCCGCTCGAAGACCGCACGCTCGCCGAAGATCTGGTGCGGCTGCTCGCGCTCCGCCTCGGTCACTGCCAGCAGGAGCGAGTCCAGGATCGTGAGCCTGTCGAAGTCCGTGATCAGCTGGTTGCTCTTGATCACGCCGTGGCGCGCGATTCGGTCGGTCGGCATGCTCGACAGCACGGCCTCAGGCCCGACAGGCGACTGCAGGCTGATCTTGCCGCGGTCGAGCGGAACGGCGTGCACGATCATCCGCATCAGCGTTGTCTTGCCGGCGCCGTTGGGGCCGATGAGCCCCTCGATCGGCTGGTCACCCAGGACGAGCTCGTCGACGTCGACCACGACCCGACCGGAGAAGCTCTTGACAGCGCCCTCGACGCGAATCTGAGGGCGAGCCACTGCCGAGGCGGCCGCCGCTTCAGCGACCATGGAGCCTCCTCATCAACCTGTCACGGCGCATTTCGCCGAGCACTCCCAGCGGCCGGAAGAGCAGCACGACGATCAGCGCCATCCCGAAGACGGCCTCGCGAAGCACGGGGATCGCCTGGGTGTACCACTCACGCGGAAGCGGCAGGTACGACTGGACGATGATGTCGAACAGCCCGACGGTGAGGATGACGCCGACGACGGCGCCCCAGACTCGGGCGGTGCCTCCCAGCACCAGCCCGACGATGGCAGCGAGCGTTACGTCGACACCGAGATTGGCGATGTCCAGGAACCGGACCATCACGCCGAACATCGCGCCGAGCAGACCCATTCCCGCCGAGGCAACGACGAACAGCCCGATCTTGGTGCGGAACGTCGGCTTGCCCAGGCTGCGCGCCAGGGGCTCGTTGCCACCGACAGCTATCAGCAGCCGGCCGTAGGGCGAGCGATGCACTCGCCAGACGAAGAAGAGGATGGCGCCGACGACGGCGGTCGTGATGATCAGCCACGCCAGCTCGTTGGCCTTGACGGTGCCGAAGTTGTACGGGAAGCCGAGACCGCCCATGCCCAGCGCACCGCCGGTCAGACGCTGCTCGGTGGTGGCCAGGATCGCGACGGCCGTGGCGAAGCCGAGCGTGCCCACCAGCACGCCGTCGGTGTCCAGATCTGCGACGTACCAGCCGATGACGAGGCCGGCGAGGCCGGCGACGACGGTGGCGATCACGGCGCAGACCAGGAACTGCCACGGATCGCCGAATGGCCAGTCGACGCGCACGTAGGCGACGCCGAAGGTGTACATGCCCAGGCCCCAGAACCCGACCACGCCGAAGTTCGCGATGCGGGCGAGCCCGAGCTGCAGGTGTAGCAGCAGCGCCAGGCCGATGACCATCATCACCTCGAACAGGCCGAAGATCAGGAAGGCGTCGAGCCAGGCGAGGTTCATGCGGCGACGCCTCCGACGCCGGCCAGCCGCCGGGCGCGCAGCTTGAGAATGGCCAGGAAAATGACTATCAGCAACAGCTGGGCGTAGAGGACCTGACCCAACTGCAGCGTCGCGCCGGCCAAAGCGATGCCCGTCGCCACGCCAACGGTGATCACGCCGCCGAGCCCCCACGCCCGGCCCACGAGCACGACCAGCAGGATCGGCAGGAACTGGCGCCAGCCGAGCAGAGGCGCGACGGACGATCCGACGCCGTAGAAGGCCCCCGCCAGGCCGCCGGCCAGTCCGGCGATGAACCAGATCAGGACCGTGACGGCCAGCGGCCGGATCCCGCTCGCCTGCGCGAGGCTCTCGTCGCTGGCCAGGGCGCGGATCTGGAGTCCGAGCCTAGACCGCTGGATGAACCCGTACAGCAGCACGGCGACGACCGCCACGCTGACCAGCGCGAGCAGGCGGAAGGAGGTCACGCCAACGCCCAGCACCGCGATGGTGTCTGGCGGCGGCACGTCAAAGAACCGGACGGGGTAGCCGAAGACGAACTGCAAGCCGTGGCGCAGGAAGATGGACAGGCCGAAGGAGATGATGATCAACTCCAACATGCCGACGTTGCGCTGCTTGGCCGGCCGGAAGACGGCCAGGTAGGTCGCGACGCTGACCAGGCCCGCCATCACGCCGGCGGGCAGGAGGACAGCGTAGAAGTCGAGGCCGAACGTGGTGTTGGCCCACATTCCGAAGTAGGCCCCGAGCGTCACCGTCTCGGCGTAGGCGACGTTGATCAGCCCCGTCAGACGGTACAGCAGGTAGAAGCCGATCGCGGCGAGGACGAGGGGAGCGTTCTCGGTGAGCCCGATGACGACCGCCCGAACGACGAGATCCACGGCTCGTCAGCCTCGGCCGACGAGCGACGGCCGGCCACGAGCCGGCTGCCAGCGCTGGCGAACTGGCGTGACGGCGGATGGGACCCGTGCCAAGAGCATCGCGATGCTGGGGATCCTCGATTATCGATTACGCCGACGAGACTATCGCAGTCGCAGTGGTCACGCGTCAATTCGAGGGGGCGCGTAAGGGCCGAAAACCCTTCGTGCGTGCTAGCATGCATGCATGCGCACGACGGTCGAGATCAGCGAGGAGCAGCACCGCGCCCTGTCGGCCCTTGCGCAGCGGCGGGGCCTGCGCGGGTTCTCCCTGCTCGTACAGGAGGCCCTCGCGGACTACCTGAGCGATCGAGAGGCAGACGAGCTCGAAGTGCTGTTGAGCCTCGAGGGCACGCTCACCGAGGAGGAGGAGAAGCAGGTGCGATCGCGCATCCAGCAGGTCCGTGAGGCGTGGCGGACGCCGTAGTCGTCGACACCGATCTGGTCATCGACTTCCTGCGCGGACGGGGCCCAGGGGCCTCGCTGGTTCGCATCCTGCTGGAGCAGCAGCGACTTCGGCTTACCGCCGTCTCGGCCTTCGAGCTGCGCATGGGAACTGATTTCCTGACGCGGAGGGACGACATCCTGCGCCTGATCCGCCGGCGCACGTACCCGGTCGACGCGGCATCGGCACTGCGCGCGGCAGAGGTCGCGTCCGAGCTACGTGGGAGTGGGCAGCAGATCGGGTTCGCCGACTGCCTTGTCGCTGGCGTCTGCCTGCGTCACGAGCTCCCGCTCGCGACGCGGGACCGGCGGCACTTCGAACGGATCGTCGGCCTTCAGCTGGTCAACGTCGATACTTCGTCAGCCTGAGCACGATCAGGCGCGGCCGGCGGCGGCTTCGTCCGAGCGACGGCGGCCGGACAGCCGGATCAGGTCCTCGTGCAGCTCGAACCAGATGCTGTGGTAGCTGTCGACGCGCGGCGAGGCGACGTAGCGCTGGTCGCCATCGCGGGCCAGCTCGAGCGCCCGGCCCAGACGTGAGCGGTAGGCGGCGAAGCGACGCAGCGTCTCGGCCAGCGGCTTTAGCCACGCGACGGCCTGCGCGTGCAGCCCAGCCAGCCGGTCGAGGACGTGGCCGTCGTACTCGGCGTCGGTGTGGTCGTTGAGGACCTGCTCGCCGGCCATGTCGCGCACCTGCCAGGCCGTAACGATCTCCTTCACCTGCGCGTCGAACGCATGGAACGCCTCGAGGAACTCGACACAGCGTGCCTCTCCGACCGACGCCCGGTCGGCGTCGTAGAGCGACAGCGTCTTGAGCTTCCCCGGCGCCGACAGGCGCAGCGCACCGGCAGCCGTCTCGACCCAGCCCTCGCCCACGAGCCCGTCGACGAGCGGCCGAACCTCCTCGTCTGCGGCGAGCAGCGGCTCGGACAGCTGTTCGGCCGGCACCGCGCCCTTGATCAGCAGCACTCGCAACACGTCGTCCGCCGTCAGCGCAGCGTCCGACAACTGCTCCACTTCCGGCTCCACTTCCGGCTCCTGCGCCGCGCGACTGCCGGACGCCTCGACCTCGATGCCCAGCTCGGCCGCCCACTCGAGCAGTGTCGCCGCCTCGGGCGCCACCTGCCAAGCGCCGCGCAGCTCACCGGCGTAGACGTCGCCCGTGCTGCCGTCGATGGTGATCGTCTCGCCGGCCGCGATCATCCGCCCGTCGATCTTGACCGTTCCTTCGCCGACGGAAACTGCCGCCGCCCCAACGACGGCGGGGATGCCCCAGCCGCGAGCGACGACGGCGGCGTGGCTGGCCAGGCCGCCCCGCGCCGTCAGGACGCCGGCCGCGCGCGCCATGCCGCGCACGTCCTCGGGCGAGGTCTCGGGCCGGACGAGGACGACGCGCCTCCCCGCCGCAGCCTCCGCCTCGGCAGCGTCCGACGACGTGACGACAGCGCCGCTGGCGATCCCCGGCGAGGCGGGCAGGCCGGTCGCGATGGCGGGCGGCAGGTCGCCCTCGCTGACGAAGATGCGCGGCGGATCGCGCAACACACCAGCCACGCGGCGGGCGGCTTCCTCACGTGACAGCGGGAAGGCCGGATCGCGGGCCATGTCGATGGCCATGCGCAGCGCCGCTCGCGGGCTGCGCTTGCCGACGCGGACCTGGAGCAGCCACAACCGGCCCTGCTCGATCGTGAACTCGATGTCGCACAGGTCGGCGAAGTGGCGCTCGAGCGTCTCGGCGTAATCGCGCAGCTGGGCCGCCACTTCGGGCAGCCGCTCGTCGAGCACTGCCAGCGGCTCCGGCTCGTGGCCACCGGCGACGACGTCCTCGCCCTGGGCGTTGAACATGACGTCGCCGTAGAGCGCCGGCTCGCCGGTCGACGGGTTGCGCGTGAAGAGGACGCCCGTGCCCGAGTCGGCACCGCGGTTGCCGAAGACCATCGCCTGGACGGTCACCGCCGTGCCGAGATCGTCGGCGATTCCCTCGTGGCGGCGATAGGCCCGTGCGCGGTCACTGTTCCACGACCGAAAGACGGCCTCGATCGCCGCGCGCAGCTGAAGCCACGGGTCGTCCGGGACCTTGTCGGCGCCGATGATCTCGCGATAGCTCTGCTCGAACCGCCGGCGGCAGTCAGCGGCGAAGTCGGCGTCAGCGGTCAGCGCGGCCAGGCCGGCCGCTGTGGCGTCGTTGAGCCCGAGGTTGAGGATCGTGTCCATCATCCCCGGCATCGACACCGGCGCGCCGGAGCGGACGCTGACGAGCAGGGGATCGGACGGGTCGCCGAAGCGCCTGCCCATCCGCTCGCCCAGGCGGCGCATGTGCTGGCGGAGCTCGTCGTCGAGGCTGTCCGGCCAGCGGCCCGCCATGTAGGCCAGGCAGGCGTCGGTGGTGATGGTGAACCCGGCAGGGACGGGCAGGCGCAGGTCGTTGGCCATGACGGCGAGGCTGGCGCCCTTGCCGCCCAGCAGGCGCGGTCGTTCGTCGGGCGGCAGCGGCAGTGGCTCGCTGAAGTCGTAGGCGTAGCGCTGTCGGTTTGGATGCATCATTCGATCGGCTGGGAGTCGGCTGGGGTTCCAATCCGGCGGCCGCGGGACTATGCTGGATTATCATCGATGATCGATGCATTGCGTGACGGGCGGCTGCCCCGTGCCCCAGCCAGGCACCGCGGTCTCCAGCCCGCCGATGCGGCTGCTCGACATCGAGCGCAACCGAGCGCAACTCATGACAGGCGGCGGAGGTCACGGCGATGGTGACGACCATGGATGAGAAGGTGCTGGACCAGTTTCTCGGCAACGAGGACTTCCCGATCGGGTGGAGCTCGGACCTCGAGAAGAGCCTCTTCTGGGTCTTCGACGACCTGCACTGCCCGCATCCGCTGAGCCCGATGTTCCACGAGATCGGCGGCTGGTGGCTGACCTGCGACCACATGTTCCGCCGCTTCGGCACGCCCTTTGCCGTTGACTGGATCGCCAAGAACGTCAACGGCTACCTGTACACGGCGGCCATCCCGGCCGATCCCGAACTGAAGGTCGACGCGATGGAGTACGGTGCGCGCTACGGCGCACGCATCCCGCTCGACACAGACTACGGCGCCAGGATGGGCACGTACCTCAACGCCGTGCTGCCCGTCTACGGCGAGAAGTTCGTCGACTGGTGGCGCGGGCGGCTGGTGCCCGAGATGAAGCGCAACTTCGAGTACCTCGAAGGTATGCTCGACCGGCAGGACGAGATGAGCCTGATGGAGCTGGCCGTGCTGCTCGAGGATGCGATCGACATCCACGACCGCCACTGGAAGATCCACTGGATGCTCAACTTCGCCCAGTTCTCGGCGACGCTCAACCTGCGGGCGGTGACGGAGGAGGTCCACGGCAGGGTCGACGAGGCGCTCCTCGGCCGGCTGCAGAACTCGGCCAGCGACCGCAACTGGGACTCGATCGAGGCGCTGTGGAAGATGAAGGAGGAGGCCAAGGCCGATCCCGAGCTGGCGAAGGCCTTCCGCCACGAGACGGCAGGCGAGATCATCGCCGCCCTCGATTCCTCCGAGCGCGGCAAGCGCTTCATCGCCGAGCGCGTCAGGCCCTACCAGAAGGAGTTCGGCTGGCACGCCGTCTGGAGCCACGAGTTCATCTTCCCGACGGTCTACGAGAAGATGGAGCCGGTCATCGAGCTGGTCCGCGGCTACATCGAGACCGACTACGACTACCCGGCGACGATCGGCGCGTTGAAGGACGACATCGACGCCGCCGCCCGCGAGATCCTCGAAGGGCTCGAGGGCGAGGCTTTTGACAAGATGCGCGCGGCGAACGAGATCAACCTCAAGATGGCGCCGCTCACGCCGGACCACCACTTCTACATCGACCAGGGCGCCAACGCCCACGTCCGGCTGGTGCTCGTCGCGATCGGCCGCAAGCTCGTCGCCGCCGGCGCCATCGACGCGCCGGACGACGTGATGTTCCTGCGCTACAACGAGCTGCGCGTGCTGATGGGCGACCCGGCCGGCATGGACGCGCGGTCGATCGTCGAGCGGCGCAAGGCCGAGCGCGAGAAATCGTACACGTACCGGCCGCCGGCCTGGATCGGCACGGCGACAGAGAGCCAGCTCGCCTTCCCGTACCTCAACCTGTGGGGCTTCCCCGAGAAGTTCCAGCGCGGCCAGGCCACCGTCGCCGGGCAGGTCGAGGGCATCGCCGCCTCGCCGGGCATCGTCGAGGGTGTCGCCCGCGTCGTGCTCCGCGAAGACCAGTTCGACGAGGTTCGCGCCGGCGACATCGTGGTCTGCCAGATGACCAACCCGGCGTGGGTGGTGCTTTTCACCAAGATCGTCGGCCTGGTAACCGACGCCGGAGGCACTGCCTCGCACCCGGCCGTCCTTTCCCGCGAGTTCGGCATCCCGGCGGTGGTCGGCACGTCCGTCGCCACGCAGCAGATCAGCACCGGCGACCGCGTCCGCATCGACGGCTCGAAGGGCGTTGTCGAGATCCTCGAGACGTCATCCCGGCCGCGCGACGACCTGTTCACCGTCCCGGCGGGCGGCTCCGACGGCGCGTGAGGTGACCGATGGCCCATGGGGTGACCAATGGCGCATGAGGTAGCCGACCGTCCGCGGGCTGCCGACGCCACGCTGAGCCCACTCCAGCGGACGGCGGCGACGGCGACCGACTTCTGGAACGACTCGTGCGCGGTCGACGAGCTCGAGTACGCCATCGAGCACGGCGCCGTCGGGGCGACGGCCAACCCGACCATCGTCCACGACGTCTGGAAGAAGGACCCGGCACGCTGGCGCACGCGCGTGCGTGAGCTGATGGTCGAGCGGCCGGCGGCGACCGAGGTCGACCTGGCGTGGGCCGTCGTCGAGGATATGTCGCGCGCCGGCGCGCGGCTGCTCACGCCGGCCTTCGAGCGCCACGGCGGCCGCCAGGGCCGGCTGTCGATGCAGACCAATCCGACGTTCTGGCGCAGCGCCGATGAGATGCTCGCGCAGGGCGTCCACTTTCACTCGGTCGCGCCGAACATCATCGTCAAGTTCCCTGCCACGCGGACGGGCATCGGCGTGATGGAGGAGGCGACCTATCGCGGCGTGTCGGTCAACTGCACCGTCTCGTTCTCGGTCGCGCAGGCCGTCGCCGCGGCCGAGGCCGTCGAGCGCGGCCTGCGCCGGCGCGAGGCCGAGGGCCTGCCGGTCGATCGGACGGGACCGGTGATCACGATCATGGTCGGCCGGTTGGAGGACTGGCTGCGCGTGTTGGTCGAGCGTGACGGCGTCATCGTCCATCCGTCGGCGCTGCCCTGGTCCGGCGTGGCCGTCTTCAAGCGCGCCTACGGCATCTTGCGCGAGCGCGGCTATCGGGCGCGGCTGCTGGCGGCGGCCATCCGTCACCACCTGCACTGGTCGGAGTTCGTCGGCGGCGACGTCGTCGTGACGCTGCCCGCGGCGTGGCAGCGCAAGTTCAACGCCTCGGCGGTCGAGGTGCGCGAGCGGATGGACGAGCCGGTCGATGCGCGCTGGATCGACGAGCTGCGTGCCCGCTTACCCGACTTCGAGCGCGCCTACGAACCGGACGGGCTGGCCGTCGACGACTTCGACGAGTTTCCGCCGACCATCCGCACGCTGCGCACCTTCACCAGCAGCTATCACGACCTGCTCGCGGCGGTGATGGACGCGCAGCTGCCCAACCCCGACGTGAGGGGCTGACGATCGCCGTGCGGTGCGCCTCGTGACGTACGCGCTGGGCTCGCGCGAGCATGTTGGAGTCCAGCGCGACGACGGCGTGCACGACGCGGGCTTCGACGGTGACATGGTCGCGCTGATCGCCGCCGGGCCCGAGCGGCTGGCCGAGGTCGAACGCCACGCCTCGTCGACTCCGGCGCTGCCCGACGCCCGCCTGCGCGCGCCGCTGCGGCCGCGCTCGCTGCGCGACTTCCTGACCTTCGAGCGCCACCTGCACAACGTCTTCGCGCGCCTCGGCCGCGACATCAGCCCGGAGTGGTACCGCGTACCGGCCTACTACAAAGGCCTGCCCGACACCGTCATCGGGCCCGACGAGGAGATCCCCTGGCCGTGGTACAGCGAGCACCTCGACCACGAGCTGGAGCTGGCCGCGATCATCGGCCGGCCCGGTCGCGACATCCCGGCCGAGCGGGCGCTCGAGCACGTCTTCGGCTGGACGATCTGGAACGACCTGTCGGCGCGCGACGTGCAGGCGGTCGAGCTGCCGCTCAACATGGGTCCCGCCAAGGCCAAGGACTGGGACGGCTCGAACGTGCTCGGCCCATGCATCGTCACCGTCGACGAGTTCGGCGCCGGCGACGCACGGATGGCCGTGCGCATCAATGGCGAGACATGGGGCGAGGCCAGCTCGGCCGAGATGCACCATACCTTCGCCGACCTGATCGCGTATGCCTCGCGCGCGCAGACGCTCTACCCGGGCGAGGTACTCGGCTCGGGGACGGCGCCCGGCGGCTCGGGCATCGAGCTCGACCGGCGGTTGAGCGAGGGCGACCTGATCGAGATGGAGATCGAGGGCATCGGCGTCCTGCGCAACCGCGTGGGGCATGGACAGCGGAGGTGATCGGATGGCTTACGTGGTCGCGGCACTGTGGCGTGCGAAGGAGGGCGACGAGGAGCGGATCCGCGAGATCATCGAGATCATGACGCCGCTCTCGCGCGGGGAGCCGGCCTGCCGCTTTTACCAGGCCCACCGCTCACCCGACGATCCGCGGCTGTTCTTCCTCTACGAGCAGTACGACGACGCCGCCGGCTACGACGCCCACATGGCGACGGACCACTTCGAGAAGTACGTCCGTGGCGAGGCCATCCCGCGCCTCGAGAGCCGCGAGCGCGCCTTCTATGTCACGCTCGACTGACCGTGCCGCCCTCGACTGACGGGCTCGAGCCCGACGCGCTCACACGCAGCGTCCTGTCGGCGCAGGTCAAGGACCGCCTGTTGCAGTGGATCCTGGAGGGTGAGCTGGCGCCCGGCGCGCGGATCATCGAGACGCGCGTCGCTCGCCAGCTGGGCACCAGCCAGGCGCCGGTCCGCGAGGCGCTGCGCGACCTGGCCACTCTCGGGCTGGTCGAGATGCTGCCCTACCGCGGCGCGCGCGTGCGCGAGCCGGCCAAGCAGGAGCTGATCGAGGCGATGGAGGTGCGTGGCGAGCTCGAGGCGCTCGCCGGGCGCCAGGCGGTGGCGGCCATCGACGAGCCGACGCTGGCCCGGATGCGTCAGCTGATCGACGACATGCTGGCCAGCGCCGCGCGCGACGACCCTCACGAGCAGGCGCTCAAGAACTCCGAGTTCCACACGTACATCGTCCAGGCTTCCGGCAATCGCACCCTCCAACGGCTGTGGGCGATGCTCGAGCCGTTCGCGCGCACGTACCTGACGGCGACGGTCCCGGGCGCCGACCTGAAGTGGCTGGCCGAGCGTCACTATGCGATCGTTGAAGCGTTCGAATCACGTGACCCTGATCGCGTGGCCGCGGCCATGCGCCAGCACGCCCGCGAGGCCGAGTCGCAGGTTCTCGAGAAGGCAGGCGACCACCTACTCGCCGATGCCTCGCAGGGGACGTAGGCCGGCCGTTGTTCGAGTACGCTCGCCCGACCTCACTGTCCGAGGCGCTGGCGCTGATGGCCGCCGTGCCCGAGGCGCGGCCGCTGGTCGGCGGCACGGACCTCATCGTCGGGCTGCGCAAGGGCCGGCTGCGGCCGCCGCTGGTCGTCGACCTCAAGAGCGTCGCCGAGCTGCCGCCCGAGATCCGCGCGCTGGACAGAACGCTCAGGATCAGCGCCACGGCGACGATGACACAGGTCATTGCCGACGAGCGCGTCCGGCGCCACTTCCCGGCGCTGGTCGAGGCAGCGCTGACCGTCGGCTCGATCCAGATCCGCAATCGTGCCTCGCTGGCCGGCAACCAGTGCAATGCCTCGCCGGCGGCCGACACCGCGCCGCCGCTGCTCGTCCATGGGGCGTCGCTCGAGGTCGCGGGAAGCAGCGGACGGCGGTCCGTGCCGCTGGCCGAGTTCTTCGTCGGGCCTGGCCGAACGAGCCTCGCCGCGGGCGAACTCGTCACGGCCGTCGTGCTGACGCTCCCCGGTGAGCCGGTTGGGACCGCTTTCGCACGCATGACCCGCCGGCGCGGCGTCGACCTGGCCACGATCAACCTGTGCTGCTCGGTCTCGGCCAGCGGCGTGGCGCGCTTTGCCTACGGCGCGGCCGGGCCGCGGCCGTTGCTGGTCAGCGACGAGAGCGGCACGCTCGCCGATCCATCGCGCAGCCCGGCCGACCAGGAGGAGGTCCTGCGCAGCCTGGTCGCCCACGCCTCGCCCATATCCAACGTTCGCGCCAGCCGCGAGTACCGCGAAGCGATGCTGCTTGTGCTGAGCCGGCGCGCGCTGGAGCGGGCGCGCCGGCGGCTGGCCGAAAGGGGTGGACTGAGTGCCCGCCACTAGGCAGGCGATCGGCCTGCGCGTCAACGGCCGCCTCGAACAGCTCGAGGTCGCTGTTCACCACACGCTGCTCGACGTGCTGCGCGAGCAGCTCGGCCTGACCGGCACGAAGGAGTGCTGCGCCGAGGGCGAGTGCGGCGCCTGCACCGTCCTGCTCGACGGCCATGCCGTCGACTCCTGCCTCGTGCTGGCCATCGAGGCCGACGGCCGCGAGGTCACGACGATCGAGGGCCTGAGCGGCGGTGACCGGCTCAGCCCGGTCCAGGACGCCTTCCTGCGCACCGGCGCCGCGCAGTGCGGCTTCTGCATCCCGGGCATGGTCGTGTCGGTGCACTACCTGCTGATGCAGAAGCCGTCTCCGAGCCCGGCCGAAATCCGAGAGGGCCTATCGGGCAACCTCTGCCGCTGCGGCGGTTACAACCAGATCTGTGGGGCGGTGGCGGCGGCCACCGGGTCGGAGGCCGAGTGACTCGCGCAGACAGGACCGACGACGGGGCCCCGGCCGGCCGGACGGAAGTCTTCACCGGCGCCGGGTTGGAGGAGGGCGTAGGAGAGGAGGCCGGCGCGCTTGTCGGCCGGTCGGAGCGGAGGGTCGGGGGCCTCGAGCGCGTCACCGGTGCCCAGCGCTACATCGCCGACATTCCGCTGGAAGGCGCGCTGCACGTAAAGCTCGTCCACCTCGACTGCGCCCGTGCCCGCATCGTCACTGTCGACAAGTCGGCGGCCGAGATGGTCGCCGGCGTGCGTGCCGTCGTCACCGCCGGCGACCTGCCCCAGCCGGTCGCCCGCTTCGGGCCCGGTTATGCCGACCGGCCGCTGATCGCCGTCGGCGAGACGAAGTACCACGGCGAGCCGGTGGCAGCGGTCGTCGCCGACACGCGCGACGCGGCCGAGGAGGGAGCGCGGCTGGTGCGCGTCGAGTACGAGGAGCTGCCGGCGGTGCTGACCGTCGCCCAGGCGCTCGATCCGTCGTCGCCGCTGGTCCGCGAGCCGGAGCTGCGCCCGGCCGACGACCCGTGCCGCGAAACGAACACGCTGGCCGAGTGGAACTTCGAGTGGGGTGACGTCGATTCGGCGGGCGCAGACCACGTCATCGAGAACGTCTACAGCGCGCCGGCGATGACCCACTTCGCGATCGAGCCGCATGCCTTCATGGCTGCGCCGGACAGCGACGGGCTCGCCGTCTGGAGCTCGATCCAGCACCCGTACGTGCTGCAGCGGCTGATCGCCGGCATCGTTGGCCTGCCGCTGTCGAAGGTACGCGTCTTCGCCCCCGACCCCGGCGGCGCCTTCGGCGGCAAGCAGCACGCCAAGTACGAGCCGCTGCTGGCCGTCCTGGCGCTGCGCCTGCGCCGGCCGCTGCGCCTGGTGCTGACCCTGGAGGAGACGTTCCAGGCCGTCCGGGTGCCCACCTTCGAGATCCGCTCGCGCACCGGCTTCCGCAGCGACGGCACGGTCACCTTCCAGGACATCGAGGTCAACGGCCTGCTCGGCGCCTACGCCGACATCGGTTACCGCGTGGTGTCGAAGAGCAGCTACCTCGCCTGCGGGCCCTATCGAGTGCCGGACGCGCGGGTCCGCGTCCGCGCGCTGCTCTCGCACACGCCGCCGGCGACGGCGCTGCGCGGCTTCGGCAGCCCGCAGATGGCGTGGGCCTTCGAGGGCCAGCTGGACGAGGCGGCGCGCCAGTTGGGCATCGACCGGCTCGAGATCCGGCTGCGCAACCTGGCCCGCCGGGGAGAACCGATCGTCGGCGACCCGGCCGACACGCCGGCCGACGGCGACTGGGCCGACACCGTGCGCAAGGCGGCCGAGTGGATCGGCTGGGGCGAGCCTGTGCCCGCCGGCCGCGGGCGCGGCATCGCGCTGGGCATCAAGTCGTCGGCCACGACCGGCGCCTCGTACGCCATCGTGCGGCTGCTCCACGACGGCAGCGCGACGGTGATGGCCGGCACGTCGGACATGGGCCAGGGCGCGCGGACGGTGCTGGCGCAGGTGGCGGGCAACGAATTGGGCATCCCACTTGAGCGGGTCAACGTCGTGATG
The DNA here is from genome assembly GCA_964425305.1 of uncultured Anaerolineaceae bacterium. Classification (GTDB taxonomy): domain Bacteria; phylum Chloroflexota; class Limnocylindria; order Limnocylindrales; family CSP1-4; genus JALYGJ01. The sequence continues at coordinate 28,032 of CAYRMQ010000006.1, forward strand.
GGCGACACCGCCGCGGCGCCGTACGACATGCAGACGTCGGCCAGCCGCTCGACTGTCTTCATGGGTACCGCCGTCCAGAACGCGTGCCGCGACATCAAGGCCCAGCTGCGCCGGATGGCCGCCGAGACGTATGGCGTGGACGAGTCGGAGGTCGATGTCGAGAACGGCTGCCTGCACGTCGCCGGCCGCGAGGTCGACTTCGTCGAGCTGATGGACGCGGCCTTCGGACCGATGCTGGGCGAGGTCATCGGCAGCGGGTCGATGCGCGGCAACTACATACCGGATCACCCGCTCGGTGGCGCAGCCGCCTTCTACGAGTTCAACTGCACTGCCTGCGAGGTGTCGGTCGACCGCGAGACCGGCGAGATCACCGTTCACCGCCACGTCACCGTGTCAGACGTGGGTAAGGCGCTGAACCCCACCCACGTCGCGATGCAGGACGAGGGCGCGGCGATGATGGGCCTCGGCCAGGCGATGATGGAGCACATCATCTATGACGAGGCCGGCCGGATCCTCAACCTGGGCGCGCTCGACTACCGCATCCTGACCACCAAGGACGTGCCCGACGAGATGGAGTCGCTCGTTGTCGAGAACGAGGACGGCCCGGGACCGTACGGCGCCAAGGGAACCGGCGAGAGCGGCCTGCTGTGCACCGCCGCCGCCGTCCGCTCGGCCGTCCACGACGCCACCGGCGCGATGATCCACGACCTGCCGCTGACTCCAGAGCGCATCTGGCGCGCGCTGAACCGGGATGACCAGGACTACTTCAGAAGCTGAGCCGCGTAGAGAACCGTCGCGTGACTCAGGATGAGCTCGTTGCCAAATGAGTCATTGATCAAGAGGGCGATGTCGGCCAGGAGCCCTTCGCGGTCGGCCGTCGGCAGCGCGATATGGTCGGAGTAGGTACGCAGCAGGTCCGTGTATCGCCGGGCGTCGTGCCTCTCCTCCCAGCCGTACCGCTTCACCGTGACCGGTCCGAACAATCCGCTCTCCGCGATCCGCTCGTCCCCCTGGGCCTCGTCGAGCGTCGGGAAATCGAAGCTGTTGGCGAGATCTGGCGCCCAGCGGCGGTAGAGCTCGGCTACTGCCTCGTAGAACGGCGCGCTGGCGTCTCCCGCGACGTGGCGATTCCAGAACAGCGCGATCCATCCCCCGCTGACCAGACACTCGGCGGCCTTGGGATAGCCGATCTCGGGATCGACCCAGTGGAACGCCGTACCTGAAGCGAGGAGGTGGAACGCGTCCGTCTCGGCGGCCCAGTCCTCAAACGTTGTCGTGACAACGGAAACCTGCGGCCAAGGCGCAAGCCGAGATCGCGCACGATCGGCCAGCCGCAGGCCTGGCTCGAGGGCGACGACCGACAGGCCTCGTCGGGCGGGCTGTTCAGTCGCCTGCCCCGTGCCGGCTCCGACCTCCAGCACCCGTCCGGCGGCCGCAGTCCGTGCCAGGCCAAGCAGATCGTCAAAGAGCTGTTCGGGGTAAGCCGGCCGTACGGCGTCGTAAAGATCGGCAACTTCATCGAAGGCCACGCCGGCAGGTTAGACCGCGACGAATGGTCCTATCCGGGGGCCGAGGGGCGTCAGCGGGCAGGAGCGTGAATGTCCCTCCCTGGAGGGGCTCGATCGCACGGAACGCTCGCTCGTCGAACGTCAGGATCCGGTTCGTGCGATGGCGCCGCGCCAGAACGACGAGTGACGCATCGGCCAGCCCGATCCGAAGATCCCTGTAGTGGGCCGTCAGGTCTCGCGAGGCGGCCAGGTCGCTCCGGTCGAGGCAATCGACGAGGAACGTACCGGCGAAGAGGTCGTCCATGAACGCCAGCTCCGCTTCAATCCCTAGGCGATCGAGAATGAGGTAGTCGGCTTCTGCGACGGCCAGTTGACTGGTGACGATTTCGCCGGTCTCTGAGCGCAAGATCGCGGTCACTGCGCCGTGGCGAGGCTCGTCGGCGTCGGCCTGTGCGTAGAGCGCCCCTGCGTCCACGATCAGCGGCATCAGCGGCGGCCCATCGCCTTGCGATAGAGCTCATGCGCATCCCACTTCTCGTACGGTCGGCCGCCACCTCTGCCGCGGCCCATCGAGTGAAAGACGCGAGGCTGACTCCGGCCGGCGTCGATCATGCAGCGAATGCCTTCCCGGATCAGCTCTGCCTGTGGACGGCCCTCTCGTACGGCGAGCCGCCGCAGGCTGTCGGCCTCTTCCTCGGTCAGGTAAACAGATGTCTTCTTCATACCCTACGTAGGGTACCATACAGGCCTACTGAGTCCTCGCCGCGTCGGTATCTGGCAGGTCGGTCACGATCCGCTGGCGGCGGTCGAAGCGCAGGTACGTGGTGTAGCCCGTGGTGCGGGCGGCGCTGACAATCTCGGCGTGGCCCCACGCCGAGACATCCGGCATGTGCGCGTCGCTGGCCAGCGTGATCGGTACGCCGGCCTCGAAGAACAGCGACAGGAACGCGGGCGCCGGGAAGATCTCGCCCGACTTCAGGCGCAGGCCGACGCTCGACACCTCGACCGCGGTGCCGCTGCTCGCGGCGGCGGTGACGACCGGCTGGTATAGGTCGCGAAGGTCGCCATGCGGTTGCACTCGGTGGCGCTTGATGACGTCGGCGTGCGCCAGGACGTCAACCAGGCCCGACGCGGCGAGTGCCGTCTTGAGCGCGAAGTACTGCTCGAATGCCGTCCTGACACCACGGCGCGAGAACTCGGGCACGCCGGCCTCGCGCATGAAGTTCCAGGCACCGATCCAGTGGATCGAACCGACCAGGTAATCGAACGGGTAACGAGCCAGCAGCTGTCTCACCGCCTTCTCCGTCCCGGGCACGAAGTCAACTTCGAGGCCGAGCTTGACGGGCAGGCCGCGCGCCTTGGCATCGAGAACGGCTTCGACGTAGCGCTCGAGCGAGAGGTTGCGCTCGGCGCTGATCCATTCCAGGAACTCGGCGCGCAACCCCGGATCGGCGTCGCTCTCCCACCAGTGGCCCAGCACGTCCTCCGACTCGACACAGCGGTAGAGGTGCTCGGTGAAGCCGACCTCCGTCACGCCGCGTGCCGCGGCGGCCTCGACGAAGCGTTCGATCCAGCCGGCTGGGTAGACGCCCATCGGCGGCGCACCCTCGGTCGGACGGTGAGGGTGCAGATGGATGTGATAGTCGCTCACTCAGCCATCAATCGGCCAGCGGATCACGCCAGCGCAGACCGGGATAGCGCGCGAAGTCGCGATCGGAGCTCTGGAGTTCGAGGCCCCACTCGATGGCGAGCGCCGCGAGATGCGCATCGGGGACGTGGTTGCCGGTCGCCTTGCCGCTAATCAGCAGCGGGGCGAGGATCAAGCGATGTCGGTCCGAAGGGGTGGGTATCCAGACGTTGGGCCGATCCAGCCAGCCTTCGACTATCTCCCATGCGCTGCCGACTTCCAAGGGACGCCCCAAGGCTCGCGGGTGTGTCGAGATGCGGACGAACGCGAGGATCGACGCCCACGGGATGCCGACGGATGGCTGCCTGCTCAGTACGCGCCCCCACCACTGTCGCGCCGACTCATGCTGGGCGAAACCCCGGTGGTGTGCCCAAAGAAGGAGATTGGCGTCAAGCAGCGGAGGGTACCCGGTGGAAGTCGGCTCGGCCATGCTGCGCCCTTCGGGCGGCTTAGCCACGCTCAAGGAACTCGAGTGCCTCGCCAATATCTGTGACATCGAGGAGCGGTGGTCCGGTATCGACTACGGGCGGGTCGTAATCCGCCAGCGCGACCGGCTGCTGTTCGGTGAGTAGGCCGGCCCGCAGTAGCTCGTTGGCAACTCGGGACACCGAACGGCCCTTGCGCCGGGCGCGCGCGGTAAGCTGGCGCGCCACGTCATCATCCAAGTTCAGCGTCGTACGCATCACGTGCCATCATAACATCATCATCCGCCTCCCCGGCTGCGAAGCAGCTGGCCGATGCCCGCCAATAATTACTGGTTACTTGACAGTAGCATGATGTGCGCTGACGATGGGGAACATGGCAGCGCTCAACCGAAAGTGGACACAGGTGTCGGCCACCGTGGCCTTCGCTGTCGCGCTTGGCGCTTGCTCAAACGCGACCCGTGCGCCCAACCACACCGATCTCGGGCAGCCACCGACGCCTCTTTGGTCTGACACGCTCAGCTACGTCGCCGCCGTCATGCCCGGCGAGCGGCTGTCCGTCGTCGTTCGCGACGACGAGGAGGGGCGATACTTCCAGATCTCGCTGGTCGACCCATCGGGAGCGGAAGTGGCCGTGGTTCCCATCAGCGAACGGCCGGACTGCTTTTCCCGCACCGCGTGGGCGGTCGCCGTACTGCCGACTGGCGAACTCGGCTTCGCGGACCGGTGCCTTAGCGAACTGGCCGATCCCTATGGCGCGGTCTACAGCGCCGGCACGCCGCTGTGCCAGACCATCTACTCGCGCGACGAGCTCAGCGATGTGCCGCTCGAGCTGGAGATCTTCGTCCGCGGCTGGAGCATGCCGGTGGGCGAGGATCTCGCGGCCGCCGAGGACGGCTGCACGCAGCTTGGCAATGCTGACTATCCGACCTACGCGCCGGACGGACGGACGCTGGCCTTGTTCGCACTCCCGGCTGGCGGCAATTCGGGCCAGAGCCGGATCGATCTGCCGTGGGCACTGAGCGCGCTTGCCGAGGATGGAACATCAGACGTGGTCCTCGATGGCGTGAGGGAGCCACGCGGACTGGACTGGCGGACGGACGGGCAGCTCGTCTTCGCCGGGGGAGTGGCAGGCCAGAACGGACTGTGGATCGTGAACCGCAATGGCTCTCAGCTAACGCGAGTGGGCACGGTCGGGTTGACGCTGATGTCGCTGGATCGCGAAGGCATGTCCGTTCTTGGTGTGGCGTTGCCTACCCACCTGCCTGACGACGCGCGTGATCTCGTGCTCGAAAGTGTCATGTGAGACCTGCAGGATTTCGCAGACGCGATGCCCGTGGAGTTCACTTCCGGTCCGAGCCAGTCACTCCTTGCTGGCGCGCGGACAGCCGCTTACGAGGCATAAAGAACGCGAGCTTCAGGCGGGTGTAGTTCACTGTATTACAATGAGCTACGTGACGCAGTCGCGGACCCAGAAACCATTCTCCATGCGGATGAACGCGAGCACGCTCGCCCGCCTGGACGAGCGTGCTCGCCGACGTAGCGAACCGAAGGCTCGGACTGCTGAGCGGCTCATCGATGAGGGGCTGCGCATGGACGATCATCCAGGGATCGTCTTTCGCGACGGCCCGGCCGGGCGGCGCGCTGCGCTTGCCGGCGGCCCTGATGTCTGGGAGGTTGTCGAGACCCTCAAGGGCACCGGGCTGGCCGGCGAGGAGGCGGTCGCCGCCACGGCGCGGTGGGGGAACCTGACGCCGGCCCAAGTGCGCACCGCCGTCCGGTACTACGCCGAGTACGCTGCCGAAGTTGACGAGCGGATCAGGCTCAATCGGCAGGAGGCTCAGCGCCAGCACGCCGCCTGGCAGCGGATGCAGGAAGCGCTCGGTTGAGGCTGTTGCTGGACGAGATGTATACGCGCGCGATTGCCGACCAGCTTCGCCAGCGGGACCATGACGTCTCAGCCGTGACCGAACGGCCGGAGCTCCGCTCACTGCCGGATGGAGAGCTCTTCGCCGTTGCCCAGCGCGAGCGGCGCACAGTGGTGACGGAGAACATCGCGGACTTCAGCGCTCTTGCGGACGGCGCAGATCAGGCGAGTCAGACGCACTACGGTCTCGTCCTTGTCGACCCCGCCAAGTATCCACGCGGTCAACGACGCACTGTCGGACGCGTTGCGACCGAACTCGCCCGCTTCCTGAGGGCTCACCCGGGCGACGCGGCAACGAGCCTGCGCCACTGCCTCTGAGCGCCGACGAGGCTGCCCGATGCTACTCCTGGTTGGAGCTCAGCTTGTCCCACAGGATGCCGGCGTTGTGCTTCTGGATGTAATCCATCATGTACTCCTGCCCGACGTCGACCGGGTAGCGGTCACGCATGTGACAGCGCTCGATGGTTTCCTCGCGTGACCAGCCCTTCGCTACAGCCGTCGCGATCATCGACTTCCACTCGAGCAGCACCGCCTTCTGGACCTGCAGGTACCTGAGGTCCGTTACCGGGCCGTGGCCTGGCACGACGTGATCTACGTCGAGCCGCGAGATCGTGTTGAGCGCCTCGACCCACTGGTCCACGTCCGACGCCATGACCCACGTCTGGACCTCTGAGAAGACGGTGTCGCCGGTGAACACCACGCGCTCCTCCGGCACGTGGACGGCTATCTGGCCGGTCGTGTGGCCAGGCGTGTGGAGCAGATGGAAGGTGTGCTCGCCGACGCGCAGCGTCACGTCGCCGGTGAACACGATCTGGCCCTTGTTGGGGTCTTTGAAGTAGCCCTCGCGCTCCGGGAAGATGCCGGCGCCGTCGGGGTCGCTCATCGGGATTGCCTCGGCGGCGTAGTCGAACGGGTCCAGGATCGGCGTCGGTAGCATGAAATTGTCGTAGACGCCCCGGTGGTGGATGACCCGGCCGGCGCCCTTGAAGTAGTAGTTGCCGAAGATGTGGTCGACGTGGTGCTCGGTGTTGATCACGTACTGGATCGGCCCGTGCGACTCCGCTTCCTTGCGCATCGCCACCGCCTTGGTCGGCAGTTGCGGCGTGTCGATGACCACCACGCCGCCCGACGTCGTTACGTAGCTCGGGTTGCAGCCACGCCAGCCGGTCTCCGTCCGAACGTTGGGCGTGACGTTCTGCATCAGCCGGCCGCCGTCACTGGGTCGCGGTCAGGCCGCCGTCCAGCGTCAGGATCTGGCCGGTCACGAACGACGACGCGTCGGAACAGAAGAAGAGCACCGCCCCCACCAGGTCGTCCGTGTCCGCTACGCGGCCGAGCGGGATGCGCGCGAGCAGGCCCTGGCGGAAATCCTCGTCGGCGAGCAGGCTCGCTACCTGCGGCGTCGCCACGAAAGTCGGCGCGATGGCGTTGACGGTGATGCCGTAGCGCGCCCACTCGGTCGCCTGCTGGCGCGTCAGCGCGTTGATCGCCCCCTTCGCGGCGACGTACGCCGAGAAGCCCTGATTGATGCCCAGCTGCCCGCGCACGGACGAGATGTGCAGCACCCGACCGCCGCGGCCACCGGCGATCATGGCGCGGCCGGCGGCCTGCGTCGGCAGCAGGTCACTGCGCAGGTTGAGGTCGAGGATGCGGTCCCACTCCGACTCGGGGTAATCCTCTGCCGGATGCAGCGCAGTGCCGGCGCCCCCGCCGACGGCGTTGACGATGATGTCGAGGCGGCCGAAGCGCTCGACCGTCCGGTCGATGGCGCGGTCGGCGTCGGCCTTCCTGGTCACGTCGGCGGTCACCAGGAGCGCCTCCGCGCCGACGTCCTCGATCGCCTGCTGGACATCGGTCGCCTGGGCAGCCGACCGACCGACGATGGCCACCCGGGCCCCGACTCCCGCCAGGGCGACCGACAGGCGCCGGCCGATGCCGCCGGTGCCGCCCGAGACGACGGCCACGCGTCCGTCTAGACGGAAGCGCGCGAGTTCGTCGGCCGGGGTGGTCTGAGTCAAGTGGGCCTCGCGGGATGGGCTGGTGCTGGGCTCGCTGGGACGTGCAATCGATTATCGAGGATCGCTCTCGCGAGCGTCAAACAACGGTGGGGCGGCCGATAGAATGCGGGCACCCCATGAGCGAGCGCATCGACCCTGCCGGGCTGACCCATCCCGCCTGGATCGAGATCGACATGGCGGCGCTCGTCGACAATGCCCGCGTCCTGCGCCGCGCCATTCCCGGAGGGGCGCGGCTGGGCATCCTGGTCAAGGCCAACGGCTACGGCCACGGCCTCGAGATGGCGGCGCGGGCCGCAGTCGAGGGCGGCGCCGACCAACTGATCGTGGCCGCGCTCGACGAGGGCCTGGCCCTGCGGCGGGCCGACATCGAGGCGCCGCTCCTGGTCGTCTACCCGATCCCCGCGGAGGGCGTGCGCCAGGCGGTCGAGGCGGGGCTGGAGCTCAGCCTGACGGGAGTCTCAATGGCGCGTCGGACATTGGACGCCTGGGCGGCGATGGTCGTCCGGCCCGCGGGAGGCCTGCGGGTCCACGTCGAGGTCGACACGGGCATGGGCCGCGGCGGCGTTGCGCCGGAGCGGCTGGTAGAGGTCGTTGGGCTGATCGACGCGACACCGGCAACCGAGCTCGTGGGCATCTGGTCACACCTGTCGGACGGCGGCAACGAGGCGCGCTCGGCGCAGCAGTCGCGGCGCCTGGACGCGGCGGTCGGGCGACTGGCGGCCACCGGTCGGCAGGTTCCGCCGCGCCACCTCGTCGCCACCGAGGCGATCTTCCGCGCCACCGCGCCGGCCTACGACATGGCGCGCGTCGGCCTCGGCTTCTACGGCGTGCTCGGCGTGGACGTCGCGCCGGCGCCGGACTACGCGACGCTGGCCGCGGATCTGCGGGAGGCGATGACCGTCAAGGCGCGCCCGGTGCGGCTCGAAGAGATGTCCGCCGGCTCGACCGTAGGCTACGGGCGCGAGTGGACGGCCCAGCGCGACTCGGTTGTCGCGACCTTGCCCATCGGCTATGCCGACGGCTGGACACGCGCCTACTGGCCCGGCGCTCAGGCGCTGGTCCGCGGCCGGCGCGTGCCGCTGGTCGGCCGGGTGTCGATGGACTCGGTCTGCGCCGACGTCACCGACGTGCACGGTGTCTCGCTCGATGACGAATTCGTGCTGCTCGGCGCACAGGGCGACGAGCGGATCACGGCGGTCGACCTCGCCCGCCTGCGCAACTCGATCCCCAACGAGGTCTTCTGCGACTTCGGCCCGCGCCTGCCGCGCGTCTACACGCAGAGAGGAGCCATCGTCGCGGTGGCTCGTGCGACCGATGGATTGGAGGCCGTCGGTCGCAGCCGCCGTTAGCATCCGTCATCGGATGGGCTGCAGCGCGAGACAGCTGATGGGCTGCTGGGCCATGTACAGAGCCTCGAACTCGTCATGCGCTGCCCAGAGATCCACCTCGTAGGCGAAGTAGTGGGCGGCGGGATCGCCTGATCCGTCACTGCCGACGCACTTGGCGTGAGGAATGCTTGGACCATCCGCCTCGATTTGGTGCAGGTGATAGCCGCGCCAGCCGCCCCGCACGAGATCGAAGTAGTTGTAGTTGTAGCGGACGCGGACCAGGTCATCGTCGGAAAGCCGGCGGAACCACTCCTCGTACACGAATCGCGCCATGTCGGGCAGCCCTGGGACGCCTGACGCGACGGTCTCGCACACGACCTTGCGGTGCCGCGCGCCACTCAAGCGCGCCTCGACGGTTCCGAGATGATCGAGTCGGGAGATCAGATTGGCGAGTCGCTGTTCGAACCGGTGAGGCGTGAGCAGCGTCAAGCGCGGACTCTGTCTACGAGCCCCGTCTTTGCGACTTCCTCGTCTGTCGTCGCATTGGCCAGCTCGTCTTCCTCCCGAGTCACGACTGGAGGGCTCAGTTCCTCAGGAGCGAGCAATTGAAGCACTGAGCGCGCAGGGATCCGATACGTTCGCTCGGACAGCTTCACCGCGTAGAGTCGCCCTGCGGCGATGTAGTTGAGGATCGTGGAGGGGTGGACGCCGGCGATCTCGGCGACCTCGCGAGGCGAATAGAGCGGCTTGGTCAGCTGCATTCAGTTACCCTAACTTCGATATGTGCAGATAATAACGAACGACACGAAGTTGTCAATGTCGGCTCGATTGACAATGGCAGCGGGATTGCCTGTAGAGAACGTTTACTGTAAGGTGCCCGTACGCACCACCGGCGCCGCCCCCCCAGCCGTCCCAGCATGGCCGGCGCCGCCGTTCTCTGGGAAAGGAGTCAGCCTTGGCTGTCGACCCCGCAGACGTCCTCATCGTTGGCGCCGGAGCCTCAGGTGGCGTGGTCGCCAAGCGCCTCGCCGAGGCCGGCTTCAAGGTCGTCTGCCTCGAGCAGGGGGGCTGGCAGGACCCGGCGGACTATCCGGGCAACAAGCTCGACTGGGAGCTGGCCGCGCGCAAGCGATGGGCCACCAGCCCGAACATCCGCGGCCTCCCGCAGGACTACCCCATCGTCGAGGAGGACACGCCGGTCTCGCCGTTGATGTTCAACGGCGTCGGTGGCTCGATGATCATCTTCGCCGGCGCCTGGCCGCGGGCGTTGCCGTCTGACTTCCGCGTTCGCTCGCTCGACGGCATCGCCGACGACTGGCCGTTCGACTACTTCGAGCTGCTGCCCTACTTCCAGCAGACCGACCGCGACTTCGGCGTGGCCGGGCTGCCCGGCGACCCGGCCTACCCGTCGGAAGGGCTGGAGCCGCCGATGCCGCCGCTGCCCATCGGCTCCGCCGGCCTCAAGATCGCCCGTGCCCACACCCGCCTCGGTTGGCACTGGTGGCCCGAGTTCAACTCGATCAACTCGACGCCGTATGACGGTCGGCGGCCATGCGTCCAGCGCAGCACCTGCCAGTCGGGCTGCAACGAAGGCGCCAAGGCCTCGACTGACCTGACCCACTGGCCGAAGGCGATCAGCCTGGGCGCCCGCCTCGTGACCGGCGCGCGCGTGCGGCGCATCGAGACCAACGACCGCGGCTTGGCCACCGGCGCGACGTGGCTCGACCGCGACGGCAACGAGCGCTTCCAGCCGGCCAAGGTGGTGGTCCTTGCCGCCAACGCGATCGGCACGGCCCGGCTGCTGCTGCTGTCAGACAGCGCGCAGCATCCGGACGGTTTGGCAAATTCGTCGGGCCTGGTGGGCAAGCGGCTGATGATGCATCCCTTCGCCAACGTCGCCGGCCTTTTCGACGAGCCGCTGATGAGCTGGCAGGGCCAGTTCGGCGACCTGATCGAGTCTCTCGAGTTCTACGAGACAGACGAGAAGCGCGGCTTCGTCCGCGGCGCGCGCTGGGGCCTGGCGCCCACCGGCGGCCCGATCAACACGGCGCTGCCCAGCCGCGCCGGCGAGCAGGTCTGGGGTTCGGACCACCACCTCCACGTCCGCTCGCACCTCGGCCACGGCGCCAACTGGGGCCTGTTCGCCGAGGATCTGCCCGACGAGTCGAACCACGTCACGCTGTCGCGGACGGTCACCGATTCGGACGGCATCCCGGTGCCGGAGGTCCATTACACGATGGCCGACAACGCGCGCCGGATGCTCGACTTCCACATCAAGCGCGCGACCGAGTCGCTGGTCGAGGCCGGCGCCTACAAGATCGAGGTCGACCGCCTGATGCGCTACTCGGGCTGGCACCTGCTCGGCACGGCGCGCATGGGCGACGACCCGAAGACGTCCGTTCTCGACCGCTGGAACCGCGCCCACGACGTGCCCAACCTGTACGTCGTCGACGGCAGCTGCTTCGTGACCTCGACCGGCGTCAACCCGACCTCGACGATCGTCGCCCTCGCCCTGCGCGCCGCCGACCACCTCGTCGAGACTCGCTCCAACCAGCAGGTGGCGGCATGAAGGCGAACGAGACCGGGGCGCCGGCGCACAAGAGCGGCGCCATCCCCGCCAGCGAGTCATCGGTCGGGACCGAGCGGACCGGCGCGCCGCCCGACGCCGACACGCTGGCCACCATCGATCCCGAGGCGCGCCGCCGGCTGGCGGCCATCGCCGATCGGCTGATCCCGGAAGCCCACGGCATGCCGTCGGCGGCCGCCGTCGTTGACGACGACCGCCTGCGCTTCGTGCTGCGCGCCCGGCCGGACCTGGTCGAGCCGCTCGTCGGCGCGCTTCGGCCCGCGTTGGGCGACGATCCACAGGCGCGGCTGGCGGCGCTCGAGCGCGACGAGCCGGCCAACCTGGCCGCGCTCCAGCTTGTCATCGTCGGCGGCTACTACACCGACCGGCGCGTGCGCGAGCTGATCGGCTATCCGGGCCAGATGGCGATCGAGGTCAGATCGTGGGAGTACCCGCCCTACCTCGAGGAAGGACTGATCGACGCGGTCATCGCCCGAGGCCCGGTCTGGCGCGATCCGGCGACCGGCAGGCGCGCCGCGGCCAGCGGCGGACCGCGCACGTACGCCGAGATATTTCGACCGGACGCAGGTCCGGAAGGAGGACACGATGGTCCAGACGGCTCCTGAAGCGACAGCGCAGACGGGCGCGCGCGGCTGGCTCGACGAGTTCCTCGCCGGCTGGCAGCCGGGCTCGGGCGAGCCACGCGAGGTACGCGAGCCGGCGACGGGCCGGCCGCTGCTGACCGTCCGCCAGTCGACGGTCGACGACGTCCACCGCGCGTGCGCAGCCGCGGCAGACGCGCAGAAGGCGTGGGCCGAGACGAACTACCAGGAACGTGCCGCCATCGTGCGCCGCGCGGCCGATATCTACGAGGCGCACCGTCCCGAGTTCGGGACGTGGACGCAGCGCGAGACGGGCGCCCACCGCAACAAGATGCACCACGAGCAGAATTTCGCCGCCGGCGAAGCGCTGGCCGCGGCGGCCATGCCCTGGCAGCCGTACGGCTCGCTCGTGCCGACGGTCCAGCAGGGCCGCCTGTCGATGATCCGGCGCGTGCCGGTCGGAGTCGTCGGCGCGATCACGCCGTGGAACTCGCCGAGCGTGCTCGGCATGCGCGTCGTCGCGCCGGCCCTGGCGCTGGGCAACGCCGTCGTTCTCAAGCCCGATCCGCAGACGCCGGTCTGCGGCGGCGCCGTCTTCGCTGCCGTCTTCAGGGAGGCCGGCCTGCCCGACGGCCTGTTCCAGATAGTGATCGGCGACGCCGAGGCGGGCGAGGCGCTGGTGACCGATCCGAACGTCAACATGGTCTCTTTCACCGGTTCGACGGAGGTCGGCCACCGCGTCGGCGCCCTCGCCGGCGAGCGGCTCAAGAAGGTCAGCCTCGAGCTGGGCGGCAACAACCCGCTGATCGTCCTCGACGACGCCGACCTGCCCGCGGCCGCCTCGGCGGGGGCGTACGCCAGCTTCCAGTTCCAGGGCCAGGTCTGCTTCGCGACCGGCCGCCATATCGTCCATAGTTCGGTGGCCGACGAGTACGTCGACCTGCTCGCCCAGAAGGCGCGCCGGCTGCGCACCGGCGACCCCTATCGCGAGGACGTCGACCTCGGGCCCATCGTCAACGAGAAGCAGCTCAAGCGCGTCGACGAGATCGTCCGGCGGACGGTCGAGCACGGCGGCGGCCGGCTGGTCGAGGGCGGCACCTACGAGGGCCTCTTCTACCGGCCGACCGTCCTGGCCGACGTCAGGCTCGATGCGCCGGCGTGGACCGACGAGATCTTCGGGCCGGTCGCGCCGGTGGCGACCTTCAGCAGCGACGACGAGGCGGTCGAGCTGGCCAATTCGAGCGAGTACGGGCTGGCCGCCGGCGTCTACTCGCGCTCCATCTCGCGCGGCTTGTCGATCGCCAACCGCATCCGCGCGGGGATGCTTCACGTCAACGACCAGACGATCAACGACGAGGCGACCATCCCGTTCGGCGGCATGGGCCTGTCGGGCAACGGCACCCGCTTCGGCGGCGAGGCCAACCTCGAGGCGTTCACGCAGTGGCAGTGGGTGACCGTCCGCGACGAGCCGAAGTCGTTCGGCCCGACCTACTAAGCCGCGGCTTGGCATCCATTACGGAGGTCGCCCGGCTGGCCGGCGTCTCGATCGCGACGGCTTCGCGGGTGGTGACCGAATCGGACTACCCGGTCAGCGCCGCCACCCGCGAGCGCGTGCTCGACGCCGCCCGTGCGCTCGACTACGTGCCCAATGCCCTTGCCCGTGGCCTGCTCAAGCAGCAGATCCCGGTGGTCGGTGTGATCGTCCACGACATCACCGACCCGTACTTCTCGGAGGTGGTGCGCGGCGTCGAGGACGCTGCCGCGCCGGGCGGCTATCTCGTCATCACGTGCAGCTCTGACCGCGACGCCGAGCGCGAGAACTCCTACGTGCGGCTGCTACGCTCGATGCGCGCCGCGGCGGTCATCTTCGCCGGCAGCGGCATCGACGATCCGGCACGCAACGACGAGCTGGCCAAGCACCTCGCCGGCATCCGTGCCAACGGCGCCGCCGTGGTCCACCTCTCGCCGCATGCGCAGGGCGCGCCGGAGGTCGGCGTGGACAATGCCGCCGGCATCGCCTCGATCGTCGCCGCGCTCGTGGCGCTCGGCCACCGCCGGATCGCGTTCCTGGCCGGCCCGACGTGGCTCTACGTCGCGCGCGAGCGGCTGGCCGGCTATCACCGCGGGCTGGCCGACGCCGGCATCGCGCCCGACGAGAGCCTCGTTTTGCAGACCAGCTTCGACCGCGCCGGCGGTGCTCTCGGCGTCGACACGCTGCTGGCGAGCGAGGTGCCGTTCACGGCCATCGCCTGCGCCAATGACCTGCTCGCCCTCGGCGCGCTCACCCGGCTGGCCGAGCTCGGCATCGGCGTGCCAGCCGAAGTCTCCGTCGCCGGCTTCGACGACATCTCAGTCGCCGCCATGATCGCGCCGCGGCTGTCGACGGTTCGCCTGCCGCTGCGCGAGATAGGCCGGCGCGGCTTCGAGTACGCCGTCAGCCAGCTCTCGGGCGATCCTGTCGCCAGCGAGCTGCTGCCGACTGAGGTCGTCCTGCGCGAATCGACAGCGCCGCCACCGGCGAGGGCGGCGGCGACCCTCACGAACCCAGCGAAAGGAACGGCATGAGCCTCAACCTGCACGGCATCATCCCCGCCTGCATCGTCACCTTCGACGCCGACGGCCGCTTCGACGAGGCCGCCTACCGGCGCTACCTGCAGTGGCTGCTGCCGCAGGGGCCGGTCGCGCTGGCCATCAACGCCGACACCGGCGAAGGGCCGCACCTCTGGGCCGACGAGCGCGAGCGCGTCCTGCGCGTGGCCGTCGAGGAGGCCGGTGACGTGCCAGTCATCGCCGGCCTGTCGGCGATGTTCACAGCACAGGCCGTCGACGAGGCAAAGCGCGCCGAGGGCGCCGGCGCCCGCGGGCTGCTCGTCTTCCCCATCCCGGCCTATCAAGGCCTGCCGCTCGACCCGGCAATCCCCGTCGCCTACCACGAGGCCATCGCCGCCAGCTGCAGCCTGCCGATGGTCGCCTTCCAGCTCCAGCCGGCGCTGGGCGGCGTCATCTTCAGCGAGGAGACGCTGCGCCGGATCGCCGCCATCGACAACGTCGTCGCGCTGAAGGAGGCCTCCTTCGACGCGCGGCTGTACCTCCAGACGCGGCGCATGATCGAGCGCCTGGAACGGCCGATCGACCTGCTCACCGGCGACGACAACTTCATCTACGAGTCGTTCGTGATGGGCGCCGAGGGTGCGCTGATCGGCTTCGGCACGCTGGCCACCAACCTGCAGGTCGAGATGTACCGGCTGACGCGTGAGGGCTGCTGGAGCGAGGCGCGCCAGATCTGGGAGCGCATCCTGCCCCTCGAGGAGGTCGTCTACGGCTCGCCCGTGCGCGACTACCGTGCCCGCACCAAGGTCGCGCTGAAGGAGCTCGGCGTGATCGACGGTACCGTCATGCGCCCGCCACTGCTGCCGGTCGGGGACGAGGCGGCAACCGCCGTCCGCCGCGCGCTGACGGCGGCCGGCCTGCTGTAGATGGCGCAGGCGCTGGCCGGCCGGATCGTGCTGGTCACCGGCAGCAGCCGCGGCATCGGCGCCGAGGTCTGCGTCAAGGCAGCCGCCGAGGGCGCCCGCGTCGCCGTCCACTACCACCGCTCGTCCAACGGCGCCCAGCGCACGCTGGCGCGCGTGCGCGAGGCGGGCGGCGAGGGAGAGGCGTTCGAGGCCGACGTCGCCGACGGCCGCCAGGCGGAGGACTTGGTCAGGCGGGTCATCGGCTCCTTCGGTCGCCTCGACGGCCTGGTCAACAACGCCGGCCGGACGCAGGTGGGGCCCTTCCTCGAGATCGAGCCGGCTGACTGGGAGGAGGTCATCCGGACCGACCTGACGGCTGCCTTCCACACCTGCCGCGCCGCCCTGCCCCAGATGCTCGAGCAGGGCGGGGGCTCGATCGTCAACATCGCGTCGCGGTTGGGCCAGATGGGCATCGCCGAGACGGCGGCATACAGCGCGGCCAAGGCAGGCCTGATCGGCTTGACGAGATCGCTGGCGCGTGAGTTCGGGCCGCGCGGCGTGCGCGTCAACGCGATCGCGCCCGGCTTCACGATCACCGAGATGACGGCCGAGCTGGCCGACACCGACGAGGGCCGCCGGCGGCTGGTCGACAGCGCGCTGGGCAGGTTCGGGCGCGCCGACGAGGTGGCCGACGCGGTCATCTTCCTGCTCTCAGATGCGGCATCGCTGTTCATCGGCCAGACGCTGAATCCCAACAGTGGCAGCTACATGCCGTGAGCAAGGTCATCTCCGTCCGCGACGCGGTCGGGCTCGTGCCCGACGGCAGCACGCTGCTCATCGGCGGGTCGGGCGCCGGCCATGCCCTGCCGCAGCGCTTCATCGACGAGCTGGCCACCGTTTTCGAGGCCGAGGGCCGGCCGCGCGACCTGACGACTGTGCGCGTCGTCGGCATCGGCGACTTCGCCGATCGCGGCTTCAGCCAGCTGGCCCTGCCCGGGCTGATGCGCCGGACGATAGGCAGCAACATCGGCAACGAGCCGCGGCTCGGCGCGCTCGTCGAAGCCGACGAGATCGAGGCCTACTCGTTCCCGCAGGGCGTCCTCTCGCAGCTGATGCGCGAGATCGCCGCCGGCCGGCCGGGACTTGTCACCCACGTCGGGCTGGGCACGTACGTCGACCCGCGCCAGACCGGCGGCAAGCAGAACGCGCGCACGACCGACGACCTCGTCGAGCTGGTCACGCTGCGCGGGCGCGAGTGGCTGCTCTTTCACGCGTTCCCGATCGACGTCGCGGTCATCCGCGGCACGACCGCTGACGAGGACGGCAACATCACCATGGAGGCGGAGGCGATCGAGGGCGAGATGCTGGCGATGGCCATGGCCGCGCGCAACAGCGGCGGCATAGTCATCGCGCAGGTGAAGCAGCTCGGCCGGCGCGGCAGCCTGCCGCTGCGCGACGTCAAGGTTCCCGGCGCGCTGGTCGACCACGTCTACGTCGATCCCGACCAGTGGCAGACGTACATCACGCAGGACTCGCCGTACTACGCCGGCCGGTTGCGCAGGCCGGTCACCGACGAGCCGCCGCTGCCGCTCGACGTACGCAAGATCATCGCCCGCCGGTCGTTGCTCGAGTTTCCGCCGGGGGCCATCTGCAACCTCGGCTTCGGAATAAGCCAGCTGATCGGCCGGGTGGCGTGGGAGGAGGGCATCACCGACCGGCTGGTGCTGACCGTCGAGCAGGGCATCTTCGGCGGCGTGCCTGTCGGCGGCAACGAGGGCGGCGCCGGCTTCAACTACCAGGCGATGATCGATCAGCCCTACATGTTCGACTTCTACGACGGCGGCGGGCTCGACGTGGCCAGCCTGTCGTTCGCCGAGGTCGACGCCGAGGGCAACGTCAACGTCCACGCCTTCGAGGGCCGCGTGCGCGGTCCCGGCGGCTTCCCCAACATCAGCGCCCGCACGCCGAAGATCAACTTCGTCGGCACGCTGATGGCGCAGGGCCTCCAGCTGGAGATCGACGACGGCGTGCGCATCGTGCAGGAGGGGAGCCTGTGCAAGTTCGTACCGCAGGTGCGCGAGATCTCGTTCAGCGCGCGCCTCGCGCGCGAGCGCGGCCAGCAGGTTCGCTACATCACCGACCGCGCCGTCTTCGCGCTGGCCAACGAGGGGCTGGTGCTTACCGAGGTCGCGCCGGGCATCGACGTCGAGTGCGACGTGCTCGGCCGGATGGGCTTCCGACCGAAGGTGGCCGACGACCTGCGCAGGACCGATCTGCGCGTCTACGCAGACGGTCCGATGGGCCTGGCCAAGGACTTCGGTCAATGAGCCTCGTCCAGCTCGAGGTGGGCACGGTCGCCCGGCTGACGCTCAACAACCCCCCGCTCAACCTGATCAGCGAGGCAGTGCTGGCCGAGCTCGAAGCGGCACTGGCGCAACTCGAAGCTGCCCAGCCCGGCGCAGTGCGCGCGGTGCTCGTCAGCGGTAGCGGCGAGCGGGCGTTCTCGGCTGGCTCTGACGTCAAGGCGTTCGAGTCGTACACCGGTGCCGCCGGTCGGGCGCACTTCGAGCGCGAGGAAGCCGTCTTCGAGCGGCTGGCCAAGCTGCCCATGCCGACTGTTGCGGCAATCGAGGGCAACGCGCTGGGCGGCGGCCTCGAGCTGGCGCTGGCGTGCGACATCCGGGTGGCGTCGGCGAACGCGAAGCTCGGCCTGCCTGAGGTCCGCCTGGCGGTGACGCCCGGTGCCGGTGGGACCCAGCGCCTGCCGCGCGTCGTGGGCGTGGCACGCGCCAAGGAGATGGCACTGACCGGGCGGATCATCGATGCGCCCGAGGCCGAACGGATCGGGCTGGTCAGCCACGTCGTGCCGGCCGGACGGGCGCTGGCCGCGGCGGAGGAAGTCGCGGCCGAGATAGCCGAGCGTGGGCCGCTGGCCGTGCGCGAGGTGAAGCGCCTGATCGATCTCTCGGTCGATGTCGACATGGGGGCCGGCATCGCGGCCGAGATCGATGCATCGGAAAGGGTCTTCGCCAGCACGGACATGCGCGAGGGCGCGGCCGCGTTCTTCGAGAAGAGACCACCCCGCTACCGAGGAGAGTGATGAGCCAAGTCGAACGCTTCGGCGTGTTCCTGCCTTCTTACATCTGGGAGGGCGACGGTCCCGAGCGCGCCCGCGGCATCAGGCAGTTCGCGCGCGAGGTGGAGGACCTCGGCTTCGACTCGCTGTTCATCACCGACCACCTCTTCGCCGCCAGGCGCTTCTACTCGGTGTCGTTCCTCGAGCCGCTGTCGGCGCTGGCCGTGGCCGCCGGCGCGACCGAGCGCGTACGCCTCGGCACTTCGATCCTGATCATGCCGCTGCGCCACCCGGTGCTGCTCGCCAAGGAGCTGGCGACGCTGCAGTTCCTGTCCGAGAACCGGATGATCCTGGGCGCGGGGGTCGGGTGGAATGAGGACGAGTACGCCGCGATGGGCGTCAAGAAGGCGGAGCGCGGCGCGCGCACCGACGAGATGCTCGACATCATGATCCCGCTGCTCGAGGGCGAGACGGTCTCCTACGACGGCCGGTTCTACTCGATCGACGAGGTCTCGATCGAGCCGCGCTCGGCGCAGCGGCCCGAGATCTGGATCGGCGGTGGCTCGCAACTGGCCGACCCGAAGTCGCCCGACCTGCCGCGTTTCGTCGAGTCGGTCAAGGCGCGCGTGCTGCGCACCGACGGCTGGATCCCGCGGCCGACGTGCCCGCCCGAGGACATCGCGCGCGACTGGGCCGAGCTGCAGGAGTACTACCGCGCTCACGGCCGCGACCCGGCCGAGTGCGTCGTGGCCCACGAGAACTTCACGCACCTGGTCCTGACCAACGACCCGGCCCGGGCGCGCGAGGAGCAGCATCGCGCGTTCCTCAAGGTGATGAGCTCCGAGCGCGGACCGAAGTACCTCGAGACGGTTTACCTCTTCGGCACGCCCGACGAAATCGTCGCCGCGCTCCAGGCGCGCGTCGATGCCGGCGTGGAGTACTTCATGCTGCACACGATGACGCCCGATCCGGGCCAGCTGCGGGACTGGATCGACGAGATCATCCCCAACGTCAAGTTCCCGCCGACCGCCGGTCCCGTTCGGCGCATGGCGCCGGCGTTGCGGTGATCAGGCGGTGACGCGTCGCGTCGCGCTGCTGGGCAGGCCGCTCAGGCGGCGGCACTCGGTCGTGATGCACAACGCCGCCTTCGCTGCGGCCGGCGTCGACGCTCGCTACGAGCTGCTCGAGCTCGAGCCGGAGCAGGTCGAAGACGCCGTGCGCGAGGCGCACGGCCCGGGCTGGCTCGGCCTCGGCGTGACGGCACCGTACAAGCGGCGCGTGGCCGAGCTCGTCGACGAGGTCGAGCCCGACGCACGGTCGATCGGAGCGGTCAACAACGTCGTCCGGACCGACAACGGCCGGCTGGTCGGCTTCAACAGCGACGCGCCCGGCTTCAGAGCGGGAGTCGAGCTGGCGCTGGGCCGGCCGCTGGCCGGCCTCGACGTGGTCGTCGCCGGCGCCGGCGGCGTGGCGCAGGCGGTCGCCCACGCCTGCCGGCAGGCTGGGGTGCGGCGGCTGGCCGTCGGCAACCGGACGCTGCCGGCGAGCGCCGCCGGCGTGGCCGCCGTCGCCCTCGATGGCCCCGACTTCCGCGACGCCCTGCGCGCAGCCGACCTGGCTGTCAACGCCACGACGGTGGGCATGATCGATGCCGGCATGGCCATCCCCGTCGAGGAGCTGCCGGCCCACGCGACGGTCTTCGACTGCGTCTACGTGCCCGCCGAGACGGCGCTGCTCCGCGCCGCCCGGGGGCGCGGCCTGCGCGCGGCCAACGGGTCCGAGATGCTCATCGCCCAGGCCGCGATCGCCTTCGAGCGCTGGACCGGCGTGGCGGGGATGGACGGCGTCATGCGCGAGGCGGTGGCGCCGCTGCTGGCCGACCCGGCGACGCAGGCCTGACTGATGCGGTTGGCGACGATGGTCGAGAGCGGCCGGCCCGTAGCGGCAGTCGTCAGCGGCGAGCAGGCGGCGCCGGTGGCGCTGACCGAGCTGGCATCGGTGCATGCCATCGCCGCCGGTGGCCGCCCGGCGCTGGAGCAAATCGGAACGTGGGCCGACAGCCTGCCCGAGTCGGAGTTCCGGCCGCTGGAGGAGTTGGAGCTGGCGGCGGTTGTGCCCGACCCGGGCGCGATCTACACCATCGGCCTCAACTACCGCTCGGGCGAAGGGCGGGACGCCGACCGCCCAGAGCGTCCGCTGGTCTACGGCAAGGCGTCGGCGTCGGTGGCCGGCCATCGGTCGGTCGTCTCGTGGGACCGCACACTGACGGCCAACGTCGACGCCGAGTGCGAGCTGGGCGTGGTCATCGGTGCGCCGGCCTTCGCCGTCAGGCCGGAGGATGCCCTCGGCCACGTCTTCGGCTACACGATCATCAACGACGTCTCGTCGCGCGACCCGTGGCTCGACGGCGACCAGTGGCTGATCGGCAAGTCCCTGCCCGGCTTCTGCCCTGTCGGGCCGTGGATCGTGACGCCCGACGAGCTCGACCCGGCCGACCTGCGCCTCGGCTGCACGATCAACGGTGCCGCCATCCAGGACGGGCGGACGGCCGACATGCGCTTCTCCATCGCCGATGTCATCGCCTACCTCAGCCGCCACCTCTTGCTGCGGCCCGGCGACCTGATCGCCACCGGCACACCGGCCCGCCTGACCGGGCCGCCCGGCCCGGACCGCCGTCTCGAGCCGGGGGACGTCGTGACGTGCTGGATCGAGGGCATCGGAGAGCTGATTACGACGATCGAGTGACGACGACCAGCGAGTGAGGAGGATGCCGCCATGAAACCGCCGACCGTCTTTATGGGCGAGATGACCAGCCCGCAGGTCGAGGCCTTCCTGAAGGAGCACCAGACCGTCCTCGTGCCGACCGGCTCGACCGAGCAGCACGGGCCGCACGGCCCGCTGGCCACCGACGCGCTGGTGGCGCAGGAGGTCGCGCGCCGCATCGCGCCACGCGTGGGCGCCGTCGTCGCGCCGCCGCTCAACTACGGCCTGTCGTACCCGCACGCCGGCTTCACCGGTCTGGTCCACATCAGGATCCCGACCTTCATGGCGCTGGTCGAGGACGTCTGCGCCTCGCTGGCGACGGCCGGCTTCAAGCGGATTGTCTTCGTCAACGGCCACTACGACAACACGTACGCGATCGCCTACGCTTGCGCCAACGTGCGCGAGCGGCTGCCGGCCGACGTGACGACCTTCCCGGTCAACTACTGGGACGGCATGACCGCCGACGAGGCGGCCGAGTTCTTCGGGCCGACGGCCGGCCTGCATGCCAACCGCGGCGAGACGTCAGCGGTGATGGCGATCAACCCGGCGCTGGTCGACATCGAGCGGGCCAACGCCGAGATGCCGCCGTTCCCGGAGGTGACCAGCCCGGCCGCCGTCCACACCGCCTTCTTCTTCTCGGCGCCGGGGTCGGTCCACCGGGCCACGCACTCCGGGACGTGGGGCGACGCGCGTGAGGCCAGCGCCGCGTTCGGCGAGCGTTACCTGAGCGTGGTCAGCGAGGCGACGATCCGGCTGCTCGAAGACATCGAGCGGACCTTCGCTGCGATGCCGCCGCGCTGACGCGGTCGGCGGTCAGCCCGCCTGGAACCAGCGACCCGCGCGCATCACGCGCTGGACGCGCACGTCGTCGTCGAGCTCGACGAGATCGGCGCGCTGGCCGGGCGCGATACGGCCGCGGTCGCTGACGCCGAGCAGTGCCAGCGGATTGCGGCTGGCGGCGGCGACGGCAGAGGGTAAGGAAGTGCCGGCAGCGACGAGCTGGCGGACGGCCTCGTCGATTGCGATGACCGAGCCGGCCAGCGTCGTCGTGCCGGCCAGCGTCGCGCGCCGTCCGTGGACCTCGACCTCGAGGCTGCCCAGCCGACCGCGGCCGTCGCCCGTCCCGGCGAGGGCGATGGCGTCGCTGACCAGCAGCAGGCGATCGACAGGCTTTAGGCGCGCGATCAGCGGCCACAGCGCGCGATCAACGTGGACGCCGTCGGCGATCAGCTCGACGTAGATCGCGTCGTCGAGCAGCGCCGCCACGGCCAGCCCCGGCGCGCGGTGGTCGACGCCGCTCATCGCGTTGAACAGGTGCGTCGTCGAGGTTGCGCCGGCGGCGTGGCCGGCGCGCGCCTGCTCGAGCGTCGCCGCCGAGTGGCCGAGCGAGACGGCCACCCCGCCCTCGCGCAGCCAGCCGATCAGCTCGAGCGCGCCGGGCAGCTCGGGCGCGACGGTCAGCAGGCGCAGGCTGTCGACGAGCGACTCCAGCCGGGGGCGCGGCACGTTCGCCGGGACTTGCAGATGGGCCGCGTCGTGCGCGCCTCGGCGCTCCTCGGCCAGGAACGGCCCCTCCAGGTTGAAGCCGAGCGGGTTGGCGCCGTCCGCCGGCGCCACCGGCAGCCAGGCACGAACCTCGGCGGCGAACCACTCGAGCCTGCCCAGCGGTGCCGTGACCGCCGTCGGCAGGAAGGAGGTCACGCCGCGGCGCAGCAGCGCGCGAGCCATCCCCTCCAGCGCCGCGTGTCCACCCATCGCATCGTGGCCGCCCCAGCCGTGGACGTGGACGTCGACGAAGCCCGGCGCGACGTACGGCCCTTCGCCGCCGCCGCCATCGACGATGACATCGGCAATGGCCCCGTCCGAGACGACTATCCTGCCGTGGGCGACGCGGTCGTCGAGGACGAGCCGCCCGCTGACCACCGTTCGCCGTGTATCGGTCATCCCTCGGCCGTCGCTGGACGATAGTCGGTCGCTCTGTCGCCGCCGTCAGGAACCTCGACGTCGAAGCGCACGAGCAGCGCATAGAGGTCGGCGCGGTAGCGCGACTCGGTGGCCTCAATGCGCCGGCCGTGGCTGTCCGAAATCACGCGCCGCTCTACGAGCAGCGGGTCGCCGCGGCGGATGCGCAGCAGCCGGGCATCCTCGGCGGTGGCGGTCGTGGCCGAGATCGTGCCCGTCCCTCGCCGTGGCACGATGCCGGCCCGGCGCAGCGTTTCGTGGAGGGAGCCGGCGGCCAGGTCCGCCGCCATTACCGCGCCGGCGCAGGCTCCGATGAGTACGGCGGATTCCAGCGCAACGGGGGTGCCATCGGCCAGGCGCAGCCGGCGCACGTGGACGACGGGCTGGTGCGGGCCGATCTCGAGATCGGCAGCTTCCGACGGCGTGGCCGGGCGGATGGCCCGGAGCAGCACCTCCGAGCTCGGCGTCCGGCCGGCGCGCCGCATCTCCTGCGTGAACGTCATCAGCCGATTTGCCTGGCGGTGGGTCGGTGGCTCGGCGACGAAGCTGCCGCGGCCGGGCAGCCGGGCGATGAGACCGTCGTCGGCGAGGCGCTGCATCGCGTTGCGCGCGGTCATCCTGCTGACGCCGAACTCGGCGCACAGCTCGGTGTCCGACGGCAGCCGCGCGCCCGGCTTGAGCGTCGCGATGCGCAGCCTGAGCGCCTGCTCGATCTGGCGGTAGTGCGGCTGGTAGTCGGACGCGCTCACAGGCGTGGCGTCTCCGCCGTCTCGGCGCCGTGGATGGCGGCACCGATCGCCCCTGCCCACGTGCCCAGCTCGGCGGGCACGATCTCGACATTCTCGAGCGATGTGACGTGGACGCGCCGCCGCAGCTCCTGTTGTATGTGCGGCAGCAGCAGGTCGACGGCCTGCCCGATGCCACCGCCGATCACGACGCGGTCGGGCGTCACGACGACGACCATGTTGGCGATGCCCAGGCCGAGGTAGCGGCCGACCTGCGCGATGCCGGCGCAGGCCCGCTCGTCGCCCGCGCGTGCACGGCTGACGGCCTCCTCGGCGCTGGCCGTCCCGCATGCCGCCGCGATCTGGTCGGCGCGGACGAAAGCCTCAAGGCAGCCGCGATTGCCACAGCCGCACCACGGGCCGTCGGGCTCGATCGTCTGGTGGCCCAGCTCGCCGGCCGTGCCGTCGTGGCCCTGGTGAACGCGCCCGTCGATGGCGACCACGCCGCCGCAGCCGGTGCCCAGCGTCAGCCCGACCATCGACGACGCGCCGCGGCCGGCGCCGACGCGCAGCTCGGCCAGCCCGAAGGCGCGCGCATCGTTGATCAGATGGACCGGCAGTCCGAGCGCCGCGCCGACCGGCTCCGCCACCGGCCTGCCCGCCCAGTCGCCGGGCAGGTTGACCAGGAAGCGCGTGCGGCCCGTCTGTGGGTCGTACAAGCCGGGCACGCCGATGCCGACGGACGAGGTGCCGCGGCCGCGCGCGAGCGCTTCTGCGCCGACGGTTGCCAGGCGAGCGACGACGGCGTCGGGGCCTTCCGCCGCCGGTGTCGTGACCTGGTCGCGCTCGACCGCCCGCCACTCCCCGCCGCGGCGCTCGAGGACGGCCCACTTGATGTTCGTCCCCCCCAGGTCGAGTCCAAGATGTCGGGTGGCGGGCGGATCGGCCACGACACTCAGCGCTCCATCAGGACTCGGTTGTGATGCGCGCGTAGGCGGCGGCGACAAGAACGATGAGCGACCCGAATAGGACCTGGCGGACCGCCTCGGGATAACCGAGCGACGTCAGCAGCGAGGCGATCACGGTCAGGATCAGGGCTCCGATGATCGTGCCGCCGTAGCCGCCCCGGCCGCCCAGGATCGACGTGCCGCCGATGACCGCCGCTGCGACAGACGGCAGCAGGAAGCTGTCGGCGAGCGTCACGCTGGCGGTGTTGTTCGCGCCCGATAGCAGGAAGCCGGCGATGCCGGCCAGCACCGCCGAGATGATGTAGAGCACGATCAGCACCTGCCACGAGCGCGCACCGGAAAGCCGCGCCGCGACGGGGTTGTCGCCGATCGCGTAGAGCAGGCGGCCGTAGCCGGTCCGGTGGAGCAGGAGCAGGATCGCCGCCGCCACGGGCACGAACACGAGCAGGCTGTTGGGCAGGATGCCGACGAATCGGCCGGCGCCGACGAAGCGGAACTCTGTCGGCACGCCGGCGCCGGTCTGGACCATCTGGAGCTGCCAGACGTTGGCCAGGCCGAGCACTACGAGGCTCATCGCCAGCGTCATGATCAGCGGGTGGACGCGGAAGACGCCGACGCCGATGCCGTTGACCAGTCCCGCCGCGGCGGCCGCCGACAGCGCCACGAGGATCGCCATCCAGACGCCCATGTCGCCGACCAGCGTGGCCACCACGAAACCGGTCATCGAGGCGACGGCGGCAACCGACAGGTCGATACCGCCGGTCAGCATCGTCAGCGTCTGGCAGCCGGCCAGGATCGCCAGCGGCACCGCCGAGCGCAGGATCACGCCGCCCCAGCCGGGGTTGACGAGGCCCGGCCGGACAATCTCGCTGAGCACGACGAGGAGCGCCAGCAGCGCCATCAGCGGGATGATCGGGTAGTCGCGGAAGAGGGTCCGCCAGCCTGAGACCGTGAACCAGGTACCGCGCGCGCCGGCCGTGCCGGCGATCTCGCTCATCTGCGCGACCGCCGCAGCTGGATCAGGCTACCGACCATCACCACGCCGACCAGGATCATGCCCTGCGCGACGGTGGCGAAGTTGGTGTTGAAGCGCAGGAACGTCATGTCCGTCCGGATCAGCGACAGGATGATGACGGCGATGATCGGCCCGGCCACGCCG
>CAYRMQ010000007.1:0-47777 GCA_964425305.1 uncultured Anaerolineaceae bacterium
TTGAGTTTTAGCCTTGCGGCCGTACTCCCCAGGCGGAACACTTAATGCGTTAGCTACGGCACAGCCGGGGTCGATACCGACTACGCCTAGTGTTCATCGTTTACGGCTAGGACTACCGGGGTATCTAATCCCGTTCGCTCCCCTAGCTTTCGCGCCTCAGCGTCAAGAATGGGCCAGGCAGTCGCCTTCGCCACTGGTGTTCCTCCCGATATCTACGCATTTCACCACTACACCGGGAATTCCACTGCCCTCTCCCACCTTCAAGCCGATCAGTTTCCGATGCAGTTTCCCAGTTGAGCCGGGAGATTTCACATCGGACTTGACCAGCCGCCTGCGCGCTCTTTACGCCCAGTAAATCCGGACAACGCTTGCCACCTACGTATTACCGCGGCTGCTGGCACGTAGTTAGCCGTGGCTTATTCCTCAGGTACCGTCTTGGATCTTCCCTGAGAAAAGAGGTTTACGACCCTAGAGCCTTCGTCCCTCACGCGGAGTTGCTGCCTCAGACTTTCGTCCATTGGGCAAAATTCCCGACTGCTGCCTCCCGTAGGAGTCTGGGCCGTGTCTCAGTCCCAGTCTGGGTGATCGTCCTCTCAGACCACCTACCGATCGTCGCCTTGGTGAGCCATTACCCCACCAACTAGCTAATCGGACGCAGGCCCCTCCCAAAGCGCCTTGCGGCTTTGGTCGCACGACCGAACGTACGACCATATGCGGTATTAGCCACCCTTTCGGGCAGTTATTCCCCACTTCGGGACAGGTCACCAACGCGTTACTCAGCCGTCCGCCACTAGCGCCTCGAGCAAGCCCGAGGAACTCGTTCGACTTGCATGTCTCATGCACGCCGCCAGCGTTTATCCTGAGCCAGGATCAAACTCTCCGACAAAAAAGAACCAACCTTTCGGCCAGCTCAATTGGTTCGGGGTTTGCCCGCTCGCACTTGCTGATTTCCTACCACTCTTCACTTGTTAAGGTGCAGCGCCCGAATTCCCTCTGGCTCCCTGGCGCAGCCGCTCATTATGACACAGTCACACACGGCCCGTCAAGGTTGATCTCGGGGATCTGGGCGGTCCCAAGCGGGACCTCGGCCGCCTCACGGCGGTCGCGGACGCAGAGGATACCACGACGGGCCCCCCTCGCGTCAAGCGCTCGTGGGCCACGCCGAAGCATCAGAACGTCGGTGGCGGCCGACGGGGCGAGGGCAAGGAGCCGCGGTCAGTTGCTGCTGGCGTGGCGCGTCGATGGTGGCCGGCGAGTGGCGCGCGGTCACGGCAGCCCCCAGGTGGACCTGGCAGGCGGTCGACCGGCAGGTGGTTTCTGCCACTCAGTCGTGACACGACTTCTCATCCGAGGGCGTGGCCACCGCGAGCGGGTCCGACGGCCCGCGTCACCGTCGGCCAGCGGCCGGCCAGCTGCGTGACGGTCACTTCGAGTCGGCGAGCCTCCACCAGCCGGCGCGGCTCGGATGAGAGTCGGTGGGCAACTGAGTAGCGGCCGAGCGGCAGGCTACAGCGGGCTCTCCTGGACGAGCAGGATCAGGGCCGCGGCGCTGACCCAGCAGATCAGCAGCAGATGCGCCGAGGGCGGCACGCCGTAGGCCGTCAGCGCGATGTACAGGACACCCCCGAGCAGTGCCGCGACGGCCGGCTTGATCAGTCGCAGCAGCAGCTCGGCGACGAGGTTGCTCAACGCTGGTCGGCCCGCTCGAACTCACGCCGGCCCTGCAGCGCGCGGACGAGCGTGACCTCGTCGGCGTACTCGAGATCGCCACCGACAGGGATGCCGCGCGCTATGCGCGTGATGAGGCGCACGTCCGATGCCAGACGCTCGGCGAGATACATCGCGGTCGCCTCACCCTCGAGCGTCGGGTTCGTCGCCAGGACGACCTCCGCGTAGGGCTCGCCGTCGGCGCAGCGACGGGCTGCCCTGTCGAGCAGCTCGCGCATGCGCAGCCGCTCGGGACCGATGCCGTCCATCGGCGAGATCGCGCCGTGGAGGACGTGGTAGCGGCCGCGGAAGGCGCCGGTCCGCTCGAGGGCGAGCACGTCGAGCGGCTCCTCCACGACGCACAGGCGGCTATCGTCGCGCATCGGGTCGGCACAGATCGGGCACAGCGGACCGGCGCTGATGTTGAAGCACGACGTGCAGTACACGACCTCCTCACGAACCGCGATCAGCGCCTCGGCCAGCGCCCTTGCCTCGGCCTCCGGTGCGCGCAGCAGGTGGTAGGTCAGGCGCTGGGCGGTCTTCGGCCCGACACCGGGCAGGCGCGAGAGGGCCTCGATGAGGCGGGCAACGGGCTCGATCAGGACGGACACGGTCAGCCGAGGCCGGGCAGACGCATCCCGCCGGTGACCCGCGCCATCTTCTCCTCGGCCGCCTGGCGGACCTGGCGCAGGCCGTCGTTGACGGCCGCCGTGACGAGGTCCTGCAGCATCTCGACGTCGTCCGGATCGATCGCCTCCGGGTCGATGCGCAGCGAGACGAGCTCCTGGTGGCCGTTGACGGTGGCCGTGACGGCGCCGCCGCCGGCGCTGGCCTCGACGACGAGCTGGTCGAGCTCGGCCTGCACGCGGGCCATCTCGGCCTGCATCTGCTGCGCCATCTTGGCCAGGTTGCCCATGCCCATCAGGATCCTCCTCTCACTCCACGTCGGCCACGTCGAGCAGGTCGTCACCGAAGACCTGCCGGGCATGGCTGACCAGTTCGTCCGAGCCGGGCTCGGCAGCCAGCGGCTGGGCCAGCTCGATGTTGGTGGCTACACACCTGACGGCGACCGGCCGGCCGAGGACGGCGGCCAGCCCCTCCTCCAGCACGCTCCGCTTGCGCTCGGCGATGTCGCGCAGGAAGGCCTGGCTCTCGGGGAAGCCGAGGACGACGATGCCGTCGCGCAGCTCGACCGGCCGGCAGGCCATGATCAGCGGCCGGTTCGCCGGGTTGCGCGCGATCCTCTCGACGACCTGCGGCCATGCCGCCTGCAGCTGGTCGAACGCCGTCGGTGTGCCGGGCGCCGGCGTGTCGGCCGGCGCTGCCCGCGTGGCGGGCACCGGCGCGCTCTCGACGGCAGCGGGTGCCTCGGCGGCCTCATCTGCCGGGCCGGCTGCCGGCTCGGCGGCGGGAGTGGGCGCGGCGTCGGCCGTCACCGGCTGTGTGACAGACTCGGCTGTCGGGTCGGGAGTGGACGCCTCGGGCCTGGCTGAGGGCACGCGCTCCGGCGTCGGGCTGCGCTCGCCAGGCGGAGTAGCGACCTCAACCACGGCTGACCGTTCCGATACCACGCCGTCGGCCGCCTCGAGCAGGGCCAGCTCGAGTTGCAGCCGGTAGCCGCCGGCCGCGCCACGGTTGACGTCCAGACCGGCCAGCCGGCGGGCAGCGCCGGCGAGGGCCGCCGCCCGGTCGCCGGCGGCGCGGTCCCTGAGCGCGGCAAGCAGGCGCTCGCGCAGGCGAGCCACGACCTGGTCGGCGAAGGCCACCAGATCGCGCCCGTCGCGCTCGAGCTCGTCGAGCAGCTGGACGCCGTCGAGGGCGTCGCCCGCCGCCAGCGCGTCGATGAAACGATCGACCGACTCGATCTCGGCCAGCCCGAGCAGCGCGCGGACGTCGTCTGCGCTGACCGACTCGCTGCCCGCGGCAAGGACCTGGTCGAGCATCGACTCGGCGTCGCGCATGCCACCCGCGGCACGCTGGGCGAGGAGCGCGATGGCGTCGTCGCTGATCGTCCGGCCCTCGGCCTCGGCGATGCGCCGCAGCTTGCCCTCGATCTGGCGCTCCGACAGCGGCCGGAACGTGAAGCGCTGGAGGCGCGAGATGACGGCCGGCCGGATCTGGCTCGGATCAGTCGTGCAGAAGACGAAGTAGACGTCGTCGGGCGGTTCCTCGAGCGTCTTGAGCAGGACGTCCCAGCCCTCCTTGATGCGCTGAACCTCGTCGATGATGAAGACCTTCCGGCGCAGATCGGCGGCAGCGGTATAGACGCGCGGCAGCAGCTCGCGCATGTCGTCGACGCGGTTGTTGGAGGCCGCGTCGAGCTCGACCACATCGAGCGCCCTGCCCTCGCGGATGGCGACGCACGGCTCACACACGTCGCACGGCTCGCCGTCCTGCAGGTTGAGGCAGTTGACCGCCTTGGCGACGATCCGCGCCATCGACGTCTTACCCGTCCCGCGCGGGCCGACGAATAGAAGTCCGTGTGCCAGGCGCTCGAGACGGACGGCGTTGCGCAGCGTCTCGACGGCCGCTTCCTGGCCGACGATCTGGGCGAACGTCTGCGCTCGCCAGCGACGGTAGAGGGCCTGGTGGGGAGCGCGGGCCGGAGCGGTGGTCGACATGCTGCCTTCGATTATCGGGGGTTTGGTCGTCGCCCGGCGGCCCCCGGCTACGGCCGCCCGGGTGGCTTGCCGTGCACCCTCCGTCGACCGGCGGCGGCCGCGTGCCCAACGATGCGATCGACTCGGACCAGGCCGGTCCGCGGCACCCGGCGGACTGCGCTTATCGCTGCTTCCTTCCGGACCTGACGAGGTTCACGCGCCACCGCTGCGCGGGACCCGATCCTCAACGTCGATCGCTCCGTCGGCATCCGCGGACGCGGGCCTCGGGAGGGGATTCAGCCCTGCTGGAGCGGATTGCAGGTACAGGGCACCGCTAGTTCCCCGCCTAGCACGGCGACCCGATTCTACGCCAAGCCTCGGCCGAGGCTCGTCAGGCGCTCCAGACAAGCCGGTCGTGAGCGAAATAGACGCGCCGCGGGCGCAGGCTTCTGAGCCGCGTGATCGAGCGCTCGTACGCCGCCCGGTCCGGCGCCCGCGACCTGCCCTCGCGAGCGCCCGGCTCGCCGGTCCACTCGCCGCGGCTGTACGCCGCCTGGCCGGCGAGAACGACGAGCCCCTCGCGGCCGCCGACGACCAGCGACTGGTGACCGACCGTGTGGCCGGGCGTGGCGACGACGCGGATGCCCCGGAAGAGCTGGTAGTCGCCGGCGCGCAGCCTGTAATCGGCGCCGGCGAAGTCGACCCACTCGAGGATCGTGTGGCTGCCCGCCTGGGCGGCGTGCCACTCGGCCGGCTGGACGTGGATGGGCACGCCCGCCAGCAGGCTGTTCTGGCCGGCGTGGTCGATGTGCAGATGGCAGTTCACGACGGCGCCTATGTCGGCCAGCCCGAGACCGGCTTCGGCAAGCGCGTCGGGCAGGTGCCGGGCGCGCGGCCGGTAGCGATCGTCGACGAGCCGGCTGCCGAAGCCGAAGCCGGTATCGAACAGCAGCACGCCGCCGGCGTGGCGGACGACGTAGGCCATGACCACGCCGATCTGGCCGGCGTCCGGTTCGTCGTCGGCAAAGGTGAACTCGGCCATCTCGAGCGGTGTGATCTCGGGCAGCGTGGCGTGGGTCATGCGCTCGGGTTGACACGTGCGGGAGGACGGCGAGGCTGGCGGAGAGGGTGGGATTCGAACCCACGACGGGTTGCCCCGTACGGCATTTCCAGTGCCGCGCCCTAGGCCTCTAGGCGACCTCTCCGAGGGCGCAATCTTGGAGTGAAGTGGCGGAGAGGGTGGGATTCGAACCCACGGTGCTTTCGCACACCGCTTTTCGAGAGCGGCACCTTAAACCACTCGGACACCTCTCCGTAATCGAGGATACCAAAGGGTCGCCGGGAGCCGGACCGGACAATGGGCGCCGGGGCGGCCGAAAGCCGCCCGTCTAGCGGCGGGCGGAACGAGCGGCGGCCGAGAGCACCTCGGCGGCCTCGGCCTGCATGATCCCCGACACGACGTGGAGGCGGTGCGGCAG
This sequence comes from uncultured Anaerolineaceae bacterium, assembly GCA_964425305.1. GTDB lineage: Bacteria > Chloroflexota > Limnocylindria > Limnocylindrales > CSP1-4 > JALYGJ01. Next base: position 5,786 of record CAYRMQ010000007.1, read on the forward strand.
ATCGTCGGCCTGGGCCAGCTGGACGGCCGAACCGGCGGCACCCGCGCGCGGATCGGCCAGCGCATAGACGAGCCCGTCGGCGTCCGACTCGAGCAGCGCCCCGACGCACATCGCGCACGGTTCACGGGCGGTGAAGACGGTCAGCCCGCCGAGCGACGTGCGACCGAGCCGGCGCGACGCCTCGCGCAGCACGACCATCACGGCGTGGGCGGTTGGATCGCCTGTCGCTTCGACCTGGTCGCGACCGCGGGCGACCATCGCATCGTCCAGCACGGCCACCGCGCCCTGCGGTCGCTCGCCGTTAGCCGCCGCTGCCCGCGCCTCGGCAAGAGCCGCGCCCATGTACAGCTCGTAGTTCACGGCGCCGATCCTAGCATCCGGCTGCCGCCGGGACGTGCTGGTCAAGTCAGCCTACGGGATTGCCGCGACTGCGTCGCGGACGATGTCCTCAAGGGGTGCACGTCGGCGGACTTCTTCAGCGCACTCGTCGCTGAAGCAGTCTCCGAAGTCGAAGTAGAGCATCCAGTAGAGCACTTCGTCCTCGGCAAACAGCGCAAAGCTGTCGCTGATCAGGTACCGACGCCCTGCGACCTCCTCGCTCCGAAACGCCTGCCCGCCGCCACGGCCCAGGACGCCGGCATACATCTCGCCGAGCATCGCCATCATCAGGTCATCGCCGATCAACCCGTCGACTCGATGCGCCCAGATGGAGAAGGTGCTTCGCGGCGGAGAGGCGACAGCGACCGAGGCGTGCCGTGCCGGCAGATCGAAGTGATGCAGAAACACGCCGTGGAGCCCTGACTCGATACTCTGCAGGTCGTGGTCGGTCAGCGGACCAGCGGAGTGTATCTCCAGACCAATGCCGCTAACCGTTGTCGGAAGCGTTCTCTCCAGAGCGAGATCACGGCCCGGCGTGGTCTCCGGTCGGCTGGGCGCGGTGGGTGAGGGCGTGGCATGGGGTGGGGCCGTCGGCTCGGATGAAACGGGGAGGACCGCTTCCGCAGTCAACTGCAAGGCATCTAGCGGGTTGGGCAGCTGGCGGGCTTCCACGCCATCACGGTAGGCCGACCAGTCGAAAGTGATCACGAAGACTGCCGCTTCCACCCAGCCGATGCTCCACGGTTCGCCCAGCAGCAGGTCGCGCCGGTCAAGCTCCCACCTGGTACTGAGCGAGGTCCTCGTCCCCGGCCGCAACATCATCTCGGCCAGGTAGGCGCCGACCACCTCCACCGACCGGCCCACCGGGTAGCCGATGGCCACGATCTGCCAGTCTGGAGGCAGCTCTGCTTCGAAACCCGGCGCCGGCCGGGCGACCGCGACCTGCAGCTCGGGCGCGGCTATGCCGAGGCGCTGCGCGATCTTTTCGCCGACCGCACGGTCGTAGGCGGGCGGCAGGCGTGCGTCCGAACCAACGGCCTCCACCAGCATCGGCGTCGAGCCCAGCGCCGCCGGCAGCAGCTTTTCGATCTCGTCGGCGCTCGGCACCAGCGAGGCAGTCGGCGAGGCGCCCGGCGAAGGCGAGGGGGATAGTGCCGGCGGCGTGCCGGCTGGCGCTGTTGGCGACGGATCTGCGGGCGACGACTCGGCAGCCGAGGCCGGCGGCCCGACAGGAGCCGGATCGTTGGGAAGCTCGGCGGGCACGGCACGACAGGAGAGTGATACGACCACGGGCAGCGCGACGGCGAGGAGCCCCAGGCGGTGGCGCCCGGGATGAGCGGCGGCGGGACGAGCCGATGCTACCGGAGGCGTGCCTCTCCGCATGCGGCGAAGTTTATGGCGCGCGGGAAAGTCGGGCGATCGCAGGAAGGGTAGTGGCGCGCCCGGCGAGACTCGAACTCACGGCCTTCAGGTCCGCAACCTGACGCTCTATCCACTGAGCTACGGGCGCGCGCTGGCGGAGAGGGAGGGATTCGAACCCTCGGAGCAGGTTACCCCACTCAACGGTTTAGCAAACCGCCGCACTAGGCCACTATGCGACCTCTCCCGCCGACGCCCGATGATAGCACGGGGACCCCTCCCGGCCGGCCCACGAGGTGGCTTCATTGCGGCCGAATCGATGCGAACGTATGATCATCCTTGATCCAATCGCCCGCGAGAGCCGGACGGACATCTGTCCGGCTTCTCTGTTTAGAGGTATGGCATGGCCAAGCGCGTCGTCCTGATCGGCCACCCGGTAAGCCAGTCGCTGTCGAGCGCCCTTCAGCAGGCCGCCTTCGACGCGATGGGCATCGACGCGCGCTACGAACCCCTCGACCTGCCACTCATCCAGCTGCCCGACGCCATCGCCGAGCTGTGCGGCGACGACTACCTCGGCGCGAGCATCACCGTTCCCTACAAGGAACGGGTGGTGCCAATGGTCGACCGCCTGACCGAGGAAGCGCAGGCGACCGGCGCCGTCGACACGATCACGCGCGAGGGATCGCGGCTGGTCGGGCACAACACCGACGTGATCGGCTTCCGGGCCGCGCTGGACAACCTGGTCGGGCGCCAGAAGATGCCCCGCGCGGCGGTCGTGCTGGGCGCCGGCGGCGGCGCGCGGGCGGCGGTCTACACGCTCATCACCGAGGGTTTCCAGCGGGTCATCGTCTTCAACCGCCACCTGCACCGCGCCGAGGGCCTCGTCCGCCACTTCGGGCGCAGCGCGGCCCACATGGAGCTGCGCGCGATGCCCTGGCACGAATCGGTCATCGAGGCCGAGATCGCCAAGACGAAGATCCTCGTCAACGCCTCGGCGGTGCCCGATCCGGGCACGACCTCGCCCATCCCGGCCGAGCTGCTCGTGCCCGAGCTCCTCGTCCTCGACCTGATGTACGCGCCGCCCGAGACGCAGCTGCTGCGCGACGCGCGAGCGGCGGCGGCGGCGGGCACGGCCAACGGCGACCTGATGCTGCTGCACCAGACGGCGGCGGCGTTCCAGCTGTGGACGGGGCGAGAGGTCAAGATCGATTCGCTGCGCGAGGAGCTGGACAAGGCGCGGTCCGGTGGGGCGTCGGCGGCTGCCGTCGCCACGGCCGGGGAAGCCGGCCCGTCCGTCGACTCCGCCGGCGGCTGATTCCGACCGCACCAGCGCAGCCAGGGCATGAAGGCGGCGGGGGCAGGCCCGCCGACAGGCCGCAGGTGAGCCCACGAATGGGCGCGATCAGCTCCATCGTCGACCGGCTGCTCCATGGCACCGCCAGGTCAGCCGGGCCCCCAGCCAGCCATGAGGCGCTCGACGTGCATGCCCGCGAGCCGGTCGTCGACCTCGTCGTCGGGACGGCCCTCTTCCGCGAGTCGTTCGTCCGCCCGGCCGGGCGCGGGCACGTCGACCTGCCACGGCTGCGCGCGGCTGGCGTCAACCTCGTCGGGCTGACCGTCGCGACGCGGTTTCCCGACCTGCGCGGGACGCTCTCGCGCCACCACTTCCGCTGGCTCGGCGCGCCGCCCGCGGCGCTCGCCGGCAATATGGCCCTGGCGGAGTGGCTGATCAGCCGCATCGAGGGTTGGTGCCGCGAGTCGGAGGGTGAGCTGCGGCTCGTCCACGACGACTCAGACCTGGAGGCATGCCTGGCCGACGGCGGACCGGTCGGCGTCTTCATCGGCATCCAGGGCGGCCACGTCCTCGACGCCGACCTGGCCAACGTCGAACGGCTGCGCCGCCGCGGCGTGCTGATGCTGGCGCCCGCGCACGTCATGGACAACGACTTCGTCGGCTCGTCGACCGGCCGGCGCCGCGACGGGCTGAGCGGCGCCGGCCGCGAGCTGGTGGCGGAGATCGAGCGACAGGGCATGCTCGTCGACCTGGCCCACATGTCGACGGCCGGCATCGCCGACGCTCTCCATGTCGCGCGCCGGCCACCGCTCGTCAGCCACACCGGATTGCTGGCACGCGCGGCGCGCGGCAGCCGCTGGCGGCGCTACAGCGCGGCGACGCGCAACGTGCCCGACTGGGTGGTGCAGGAGGTAGGGCGGCGGGATGGCGTGGTCGGGCTCGTGCTGGCCACCCGGCTCATCGGAGGCGAGACGGTGGAGGACGCCGCCGCGGCGTTCGCTCGGGCGGTCGAGCTCGGCGGCCCGGCCGGCGTCGCCATCGGCTCGGACATGGACGGTGGCCTGCGCATGGTCGTCGACGCTGCCGGCCTGCCCAAGGTGGCGGAAGCGCTGCTGGCGGCCGGCCTCACGCGCGACGTCGTCGCCGGGCTGGTCGGGCGCAACGCGGTGCGGCTGCTGCGCGCCGCCCTTGCTCAATCCGGCGAGGTGTAACCAGCCTGTTAGAGCGGTGCCCGCCGAGTCTGCTGGAGCGACCGCGGCAACGCTCGACACTAGCGGCCGATGAGCAGCAGGAGGTCTTCTAGAGAGCGAAGAGCGGCGTCGCGCGCCGTCGTGCAACGCGGCGGAGATGCACAGCCGATGCCGCCAGCCCCGCGTGCAACGGGCGCCGGCATAAGTTCTCGCCGGGACCGCCGCGGTACGGCGCTCGGGGCTCTGGACGCGACGGTCCCGCCAATGCCGGCGACGGCGCGGGCGCCGCTGGTCCTCCTCATCCACGACACGCCGGCGATCCGCCGGCCGCTGGAGCTGCTGCTCGCCGACGAGGGCTTCCATCTCGAGAGCGTCGACGTGGACGGCGACGACGCCTGGCAGGCGGCGGCCGAGGCGCTGGGTCCGGCACTGATCCTCGTTCACGTCACCGCCTCGGCGGAACGGCCGCTGGCGCTGGTCAGGGAGATACGGCGGTTCCGCGCCGAGCCGATCGTCGTGCTCTCACCCTTGGGCGGAGCAGGTGAGACGGTGCGCGGCCTCGATCTCGGTGCGGACGACGACCTGGCCACTCCCTTCGATCCCGACGAGCTCGCCGCCCGCCTGCGGGCCGTGCTGCGGCGCAGCGAGCGCCACACGCGCCACGTGCCGCCGATGATCGTCGGCGGCCTGACCATCGATTTCGAGCGGCGGCTGCTGACACGCGACGGCGAGCTCGTGCCGCTGGGCCGGACGGAGTGGCTGGTGCTGCGCCACCTCGCGCGCAACCCGGGCAAGGTCGTGCTCAACACCGAGCTGCTGAGCGCGATCTGGGGCGACGGCTACACCGACGACCTGCAGGTCCTGCGCATCTGCATCAGCCGCCTGCGCCACAAGCTGGGCGCGACGACGCGCGGCGGCGGCCCGATCCGGACCTTCCACAACGTCGGTTACGCCCTCGAGATCGACTAGCGTCCCGGCCCGCTCGCCGCTGCGGGCGAAGATGGCTCGGCTGGCGGAGAGGGAGGGATTCGAACCCCCGGGGCTTTCGCCCAACGGTTTTCAAGACCGCCGCCATAAACCACTCGGCCACCTCTCCGGGACCCAATCCTAGCGCAGCGGCCCTCTAGCGCAGCGGCCCGACTCTCTCGGCCAGCGTCGGGGGCAGCTCGACCGACCCGTCGCGCTGCTGGTAGACCTCGAGCAGGGCGGCGACCGTCCGCGCCAGCGCCAGCCCGGAGCCGTTGAGCGTGTGCACGATCTCCGGCCTGGCTCCCGCTTCGGGTCGGTAGCGGATGTTCATCCGGCGCGCCTGGTAGTCGCGGAAGTTTGAGACCGAGCTCACCTCCAGCCACTCCTCCACGCCCGGCGCCCAGACCTCGAGGTCGTACTTGCGGGCCTGCACGAATCCCATCTCGCGCGTCGACATCAGGACGACGCGGTAGGGCAGGCCGAGCCGCTGCAGCACCACCTCGGCGCGCTCGGTCAGCCATTCGAGCGCCGCGGCCGAATCCGCCGGCTTCTCGAAGGCGACCATCTCGACCTTGTCGAACTGGTGCACGCGCAGGATGCCGCGCGTGGCCCGCCCGGCGGCGCCAGCCTCGCGGCGAAAGCAGGGCGAGTAGGCGACGTAGCGGATGGGCAGCCGGGCGGCGTCGATGATTTCGTCGCGGTGGAGGTTGGTCACTGGCACCTCGGCCGTCGGGACCAGATACAGACCGTCGCGCTCGACGACGTACATCTGGTCTTCCTTGTCGGGGATCTGGCCAGTCCCGCGCGCCGACGCCTCGTTGACCAGGGCCGGCGGCCAGATCTCGGTCATGCCGTGCTCGCGAACGTGGATGTCGATCATGAGGTCGATCAGCGCGCGCTGGAGGGCCGCGCCGGCGGCGCGGTAGACCGGGAAGCCCGAGCCGGCCACCTTCGCCCCGCCGGCGAGGTCGATCAGGCCGAGCGCGTCTGCCACTTCCCAGTGCGGCCGCCGCTGCCAGCCGTCGGCGTCGTGGGCCAGCGGCTCGCCCCAGCTGCGGACGACGACGTTGGCGTCGGCGCCGCCGACGGGCACGTCCGGGTCGGCCGGATTCGGGATGCGCAGCATCAGCTCGTCGAGGCGCGCCTCGATGTCGCGCAGCTGCTCCTCCGCCCGCTCGACCTCGCGCCCGATCTCCACCGAGCGGCCCCTCAGCCGCTCGATCTCGGCGCCCTGACGACCGGCCTTCAGCGCCGCGCCGACCTGCGTGCTGATCTCCTTGCGCTGGGCCCGCTGTGCGTCGGCGTCGGCCAGCAGCCGTCGACGCTCGGCGTCCAGCGCGAGGGCGGTGTCGACGAGCGTCGGGTCCTCGCCCTTGTCGGCCGCCGCCCGGCGGAGCAGGTCGGGCTCCTCGCGCAGGCGGGCCAGGCCGACGCTCACGCGCTGCCCTCCCCCGCCGCCTGACGCAGCCGACCGATGACGAAGGTGGGCGCCAGCGACGCCAGCAGCCAGCCGGCGCGCGGGCCGTTGGGCCGACCGAGGAAGGCGCGGTAGACGGCCTCGAATGCCCTCGCCGGGCGGACCTCACGCCGGCGGGCGACCTCGAAGAGCAGCGCCTGCCAGTCCTCGCCCGTGGCCGGCGCGTCGCCATCATCCGCAGCCACAGCCGCCAGCGCGCCGAGGTAGGCGCGCTGGTCCGCGTCGAGCTCGGTCGCGCCGGGCGGCAGCTCGTCGTAGTGGATCTCGAGCCGCGCGTCGGGTGGGGCGAAGTGCTCCAGCCAGGCGCGGGCGGCGGCGATGCGCTCGAGCGCGATGGCCATCTCGCCGTCGTCGAGCGGTGCGCCCTTCTCGGTGGCGAGGCGTTCGGTGATGTCCGGACCGGGCACCTGCAGCAGCAGCGCGAGATGGGCGAACGGCGGCCGGTAGCGGACGGCCTCCGCCTGTGGCTCGGCTTCCGGATCGGCCAGGCTGAGCGCGAAGATGCGCTCGGGATTGGGCGGCAGCTCGCCGCGCACGGGCCGGCCGGCGACGGCGTCGGCGATGCGGTCGAACTCGTCGAAGAGACGCGGGATGGTGTCGCCGCCGGGGTCGAACTCGATGGCCCGGCTCGGCCGGTGGCGCAGGAACAGGAAGCGCAGGAGCGTCGGCGGCAGGACCTCGGCCATGTGGTGGGCCGCCGCGCCGTGGCCGCGGCTGGTGCTCATCTTGCGCCCGCCGATGTTGAGGAACTCGTAGGCGACGTTGAGCGGCGGCTCGCGCTCGAAGACCCGGCGGCTGATCGCGTCGGCGCGGTCACGCGAGCCGCCGGCCGTGGCGAGGTCCTTGCCGCAGCCCTCGATCGTCGCCCCGACCAGCGACCAGCGCGCCGCCCAGTCGACGTTCCAGACGAGCTTGGCCCGGCCGCCGAAGGGCGAGACGCGGCCGCGGTTGCCGCAGCCGGTGGCCCACTCGACCAGGTCGGGGCGACAGTCGTAACTGACCTCGCGCCCGTCCCAGTCGGTCACGTGCGTCGTGCCGATGCGCCCGCATCTCTCGCAGATAACCGAGACGGGCAGCCAGTCGGGCGGATGGCGGACGGTGCTGACCGTGCGGTAGATCTCGAGGATGACGTCGGCGCGGTCGAGTGCGCGCTCGATGTACGGGTCCATCGCGCCAGAGCCGTACTGCTCGCTCATCCAATACAGCGTAGGGTGGATGCCGAGGCGCGCGAAGGTGTCGAGGAACAGCCCGGCGAAGTGGCGCGCGTAGTTGGGATACGGGCTGCCCGCCGGTGGCGGGACGTGCGCCAGCGGCACGCCCATGTAGCGCTCGACGGCGTCGGGCGTCAGCAGCGACTGGGCGTCCATCGGGTCGAGGTCCTCGATGCCGTAGCGGAACTCGATCTCGTCGCCGCGCTGGGCGACGGCACGCCGGATCGCGTCGTGCAGCACGACGCCGCGCAGGCTGCCGACGTGGACCGTGCCAGAGGGGGTCTTCGAGTCGTTGACGATGTGCGGGCCGCGAGCGCGCGCCGCGAGCTCGTCCGCCCAGTAGTCGGTCGTGGCGTTGGTCGTAGCGGAGGCCACCGCGAACCAGCTCAGCTGATGCTGACGATCTTGTAGCTCTGGTCCCCCGCGGGAACGCTGACGACGACCGTGTCGCCCTTCTTGCGACCCAGCAGCGCCCGTCCGACGGGCGATTCGTTGGAAATCTTGCCGTCCTCCGGCGCGGCCTCGGCCGAGCCGACGATGGTGAACTTCTCGCGGCCGCCGTCCGACTGCAGGACCACGGTCGAGCCGATCTGGACGTGGGTCGTGGAGTGGTTCTTGTCGATCATGACGGCGTTCTTGATGAGCGCCGACAGGGTCTGGATGCGGCCCTCGACGAAGGCCTGCTCGTTCTTGGCGTCCTCGTACTCGGCGTTCTCGGTCACGTCGCCGTGCTCCTTCGCCTCGTGGATGCGGGCGGCGACCTCCGCGCGGCGGACGTTGACCAGCTCGTCGAGCTCCTCGCGCAGCTTCTGGAGGCCTTCGCGAGATAGGTAAGCGGGCTTGTTGTTGATGCTCATGGCTCGGGCTTCCCTAGAAGGAAAGAACCCCCGCGCAGCCCTCGGCAGGGCGCCAGGAGGTCCATCGGTCGGCGGATTGTAGGCGCAGCGGGCGGGGGCGTCAAACGGAAGCGCTCGTCGGTCCGCTCGTCCGGTGCCGTCCGCGCGGCCGGCGCGGCGTTCGATCAGCCCGGCGCGCCGATCTCGGCCAGGCGCAACAGGCGCCGCTGGATGCGCAGCAGCGAGCCGCGGTCGGCGAAGGCGATGAACAGCGTGTCGTCGCCGGCGATCGAGCCAACGACCTCCGGCCAGCGCGAGCGATCGAGCGCCGCGGCGATGGCATGCGCCGAGCCGGGCACGGTGCGCACGACGAGCAGCGGTCCGGCCTCGCGCACCTCCATCGGCAGGTCGTGCAGCAGCTTGGCGAGACGTTCCTCGGCGCTTGCCTCGGCGTCGTCGACGCGCGGCGGCAGCGCATACGACTGCACCCCGCCTCGGCCGAGCTTGATCAGCCCGAGCTCGGCGACGTCGCGGCTGACCGTCGCCTGCGTGGCGCGGAAGCCGCGCTCGCGCAGCGCGGCCGCCAGCTCGTGCTGGGTCCGGATCGGTCGCCGCTCGACGATGTCGCGGATCTGCTGCTGGCGCAGCTGCTTCATCACCTCCACAGCAACAGTGTGGCAAAGACGGCCGCGGCCGCGATCCGGTAGACGACGAAGACATCCGTGCTGTAGCGGCGCAGGAAGGCGATCAGCCAGGCGATAGCGGCGAAGCTGGCCAGCGTCGAGGCGAGCAGGCCGGCGGCGAGCACCGCCGGGTCGAAGGGGCCGATGGTGCCGTCGATCAGCTCGCGCATCTTCCAGACGCCGGCGCCGGCGATGATCGGTGTGCCCATCAGGAAGGCGAAGCGCGCCGCCGCCGGTCGCTCCAGACCGAGCAGCAGCCCGGCCGAGATGGTGATGCCCGAGCGGCTGATGCCGGGGAAAAGCGCCAGCGCCTGGGCGAAGCCGATGAACAGCGCGTCGCGCACGCGTAGGTGGTGCATCTGGCGCGTGTGCCTTGCCGCCCGCTCGGCGAGGAAGAGGATGATCGCGCCGACGACGAGCAGGCCGGTCACGACGAGAAGCTGCTCGCGGAAGAAGGTGTCGACGAAGTCCTCCAGCAGCAGGCCGATGATCGCCGCCGGCACGACGCTCGCCGCCAGCAGCAGCGCCAGACGGCGGTCGGGATCGTCACCCACGCGTCGCTCGCGGAGGACGGCCAGGCCGGCCCACGCGTAGCGCCACAGGTCGCGCCCGAAATAGAGCAGCAGCGCCGCCACCGAGCCGAGGTGGAGGACGACCACGAAAGCCGGGCTGTTGATCAGCGCGTCGTCCCAGCCCAGGACGCGCGGCAGCAGGATGAGGTGCGCCGACGACGAGATCGGCAGGAACTCCGTCAGCCCCTGAACGACACCGATGACGACGGCCTGGAGGATCGTCTCCACGGCGTCCGCGCTACCGGATGAACAGCGGGGCAAGCACCAGCGTGACCGTCGCCAGCAGCTTGACCAGCACGTGCAGCGACGGGCCGGCGGTGTCCTTGAACGGGTCGCCGACGGTGTCCCCGACGACGGCCGCCGCGTGCGCCTCGGTCTTCTTGCCCAGCACGCCACCGCTCTCGTCGAGCAGGCTGCCCGACTCGATGTACTTCTTGGCGTTGTCCCACGCGCCGCCGCCGTTGTTGAGGACCGTCGCCAGCAGCACGCCCGAGATCGTGCCCACCATCAACAGGCCGGCGACCGCCTCGTGGCCGAGCAGGACGCCGACGACGATCGGCGTGGCGACGGCGACGACGCCGGGCAGGACCATCTCCTTCAGTGCTGCCTGCGTCGTGATGTCAACGACCCGCGCGTAGTCGGGCCGCTGGCTGTAGTCCATGATGCCGGGCATCTCGCGGAACTGGCGGCGGACCTCGACGATGATCGCCTGCGCCGCCTTGCCGACGGCGCGGATGGCCAGCGAGCTGAAGAAGAAGGCGAGCATCGCGCCGAGAAAGGCGGCGACGAAGACGGGCACGTTGGCCAGGTTGACCGCCTCCATCAGCGCCCGCCCCTGGTTGGCCAGGACGAGGTTGACCTTGTCGATGTAGGCGGTGAAAAGCAGGAACGCGGCGAGGCTGGCCGAGGCAATGGCGTAGCCCTTGGTCAGCGCCTTGGTCGTGTTGCCGACGGCGTCGAGGCGGTCGGTGATCTGGCGCGCGCCGGCCTCCGACCGGCTGAACTCGGCGATGCCGCCGGCGTTGTCGGTGATCGGGCCGAAGGTGTCCATGGCCAGGATGTAGGCCGTCGTCATGAGCATGCCCATCGTCGCCACCGCCGTGCCGAAGATCGCCCCGCGGCCGGGGTCCGCGGTGTTTGCGAAGGCCTGCAGCCCGAAGAAGGCGCTGGCCATCAGCGCGACGCCGATGGCTACCGCCGTCACGAAGGTCGTCTCGAAGCCGACGGCGGTGCCGCTGATGATGTTCGTCGCCGGGCCGGTGCGCGACGCCTCGGCGATCTCCTTCACCGGCCGCCACGAGCCGGAGGTGTAGTACTGCGTGATGTAGACGAAGACGACGCTCGTCGCCAGCCCGACGACGCCGGCGAGGAACATCCAGACCCACGACGGGACGCCCATCGCGCCGACGAGGTCGGTGCCGGTCTGCATCATCACGAAGGTGCTGACCCCGAGGCCGACGACCGACAGCCCGGTCGTCGCCCAGTAGCCGCGGTTGAGGATGTTCATTGGCTCCTCGTCCTCGCTGCCGCGGACGAAGTACATCGCCGCGATCGTCGCCAGCAGGCCGAAGCCGCGGACGACGAGCGGGAAGAAGATCCACGCCTCGGGGTTGGGCCAGCCGGCGGCCTGGGCGATGGCGAAGGCGGCCACGCCGAGGATCATCGCGCCGATGTTCTCAGCGGCCGTCGACTCGAAGAGGTCGGCGCCGCGGCCGGCGCAGTCGCCGACGTTGTCGCCGACCAGGTCGGCCACGACGGCGGCGTTGCGTGGGTCGTCCTCGGGGATGCCCGCCTCGACCTTGCCGACGAGGTCCGAGCCGACGTCGGCGGCCTTGGTGTAGATGCCACCGCCGAGCTGGGCGAAGAGCGCGACGAACGAGGCACCGAAGCCGAAGCCGACGATGAGGAAGGGCGCCTCGGCGACGGTCACGTCAGCGATCAGCGTCTCGTAGATCGTGAAGATGGCCCACACGCCGAGCAGCGACAGCGCGACGACGAGGAAGCCCGAGACGGCGCCGCCGCGCATCGCCACCTGCACCGCCTCGACCAGGCTGCGCCGGGCGGCGGCGGCGGTGCGCACGTTGGAGCGGACGCTGACCAGCATGCCGATGACGCCCGAGGCCATCGAGCAGATGGCGCCGACCAGGAAGGCGACGGCGGTCATGATCGCGATCGGGCCGCCGGCCAGCTCGGGCACGTCGGCCACCTCCTCGGTCTCGACGAAGAAGATGATCGCGCCGATGACCACCGCGCCGACGACGGCCAGGGAGGCGATGGTGACGTACTGGCGGCGGATGAACGCGACGGCGCCCTCGTTGATCATGCCGGCTACGTCGCGCATCGCGTCGGTGCCCGTGTCACGGCGCAGCACGTCGCGGGCGAGATAGGCCGCGAAGAGGACGGCGGCCAGGCCGGAGATCGGTATTACCCACTGGATCGCGTCGGCGAGTTCCACGCTCGGATGCTCCCTCAGGTTGGTGGTGACGAGACCGGGATCGGAGATGGGGCGCGGCGCCCACCTGGAGGAGCGGCGTCCGACGCGGCCCCAAACCGAGCGCTGGATCGGACATGGAAACAGCCCCGGTTCGTCCGGGGCCGCACAGCTCGCAGGCGGCCGGAGTGTAGCAAGCGCGTTCCGAACGGGTCAAACGGCGCAGGCCTGCCGCGCCCCTATACTCCGCTGCTAGTGAATCGCCGTCCCCTTGGGTGTCTGGTCGAGATCGCCGAGACGCTCGTCCTGACGCTCATCATATTTCTCGTCATCCAGACCTTCGTCGCCCAGCCCTACCGAGTCGAGCAGGAGAGCATGCGCCTGACGCTCGAGCAGGATCAGTACGTGCTGGTCGACAAGCTGACGCCGAACTTCGACGACTACTCGCGCGGCGACATCATCGTCTTCACGCCGCCGAATGCCAGCGGCGACAACGCAGTGCCGTTCATCAAGCGCGTCATCGGCGTGCCGGGAGACCTGGTCGAGATCCACGACGGAGGGGTCTTCATCAACCGCGCGCGGTTGGAGGAGCCCTACGTGTACTCCGGCCCGACCCGTGCGCCGGAGGGGAACTCGAGCTGGGAGGTGCCCGCCGGCAGTCTCTTCGTGATGGGCGACAACCGCAACAACTCGACCGATTCACGCTCGACCGGCATCGGCCCGGTGCCGCGCGAGAAGGTCATCGGCCGGGCCTGGCTGCGCTACTGGCCGCTGAACGCGGTCGGCATCCTGCCGACGCCGACGTACGACGGCGTACCGGCGCCGGCGGAGGCCGGCGCAGCGGAGCCCGCCGCGCCCTAGACGCGCTGCCGCGGCGTGCCCGCCGTGGCGGCAGCCGAGTGGGCCGCTCCTAGCCCACGACCCAGCGGTCGATCTCGCGGCCGTACTCGAAGAGCTCCCCGTCGGCGAACCACAGCGCGACCTCGCGCTCGGCTGTCTCGGCGCTGTCCGACGCGTGGACGAGGTTCTGCCCCGTTTCGACGGCGAGATCGCCGCGGATGCTGCCCGGCGCCGCTTCCTCCGGCCGCGTCGCGCCGTTGATCGCGCGGCAGACGGCGATGGCGTTGGGTCCCTCGACGACGAGCGCGACGAGCGGGGACGAGGTGATGAACTCGACCAGCCCGCCGAAGAACGGCTTGTCGCGATGGATGTCGTAGTGGCGCTCGGCCAGCGCGCGATCGACGTGGACCATCTTCAGCCCGACGAGGCGCAGGCCGCGGTCCTCGTAGCGGGCGAGGATGCGGCCGACGAGCGCGCGCTGGACGCCGTCCGGCTTGATCAGGATCAGGGTTCGTTCGGTCACCCGCTTCGGTCCTCCTCGCTCAGGGCAGGCGCAGCGCCTCGTCGAGGCCCCTGGTCGTGCCGCGTGGCGCGATGACGGCCAGGCTGAGGACGTCGTCGCGAATGAGACGGCGGGCCATCTCGGCGATGTCGGCCGGCGTGACCGCCCGCAGATGCTCGAGCACCTCGTCGAGCGTCAGCACTCGCTCGTGGAGCGCCTCCTGCACGCCCAGCCAGGCGGCCAGCGGGCGGCTCTCCTCGAGGCGCAGCTCGAGGCGGCCGGCAGTGTAGGCGCGCGACTTGGCCAGCTCCTCCTCGGGGATCGGCTCGTCGCGCAGCCGGGCCAGCTCGGCGAGGATCGAGCGCAGGGCGGCGGGAATGTCGGTCGGATCGACGCCGGCGTAAACCTGCAGCGTGCCGCAGTCGGCGTAGTCGGTCTGGAAGCTGTGGACGTCGTAGGCCAGCCCCTCGTCCTCGCGCACCTTCAGGAAGAGGCGGCTGCTCGAGCCGTCGCCGAGGACGGTGTTGAGCAGCTCGAGCGCCCACTGGTCGGGGTGGTCGCGGGGCAGCGCCGGCAGGCCGAGGCAGATGTGGGCCTGCGCGCTCGGCCGGTGCTCGATGCGCAGCCTGCGCGCGGGGACGCCGGGCGCCGGTGCGAAGTCGGGCACCAGCCCGTTGCCCGTGCCGAACGCGTTGGCGACGAGCTCGACGGCGCGCTCGTGCTCGATGTCACCGGCGACGGCGACGACCGTGTTCGCCGGACGGTACGCCTCCGACCAGAACGAGCGGATCTGCTCGCCCGGCAGGCGGCGGACGCTGTCTTCGTCGCCGGCGATCTCGCGGCCGAGCGCGCAGTCGCCGAAGAAACACTCGTCGAAGAGGTTGAAGATGTACTGCGCCGGGTCGTCGCGGTATGAGCGAATCTCCTCGACGATGATCTCGCGCTCGCGCTCGATGTCGGTGTCGCGCAGCAGCGGCCGGTTGACCAGCTCGCCGATGACGCCGAAGGCGCGCTCCGCCTCGCGCACCGGCAGTCGCGTCCAGTAGACGGTCGACTCGCGGTCGGTCGCGGCGTTGCACGTGCCGCCGTAGGCCTCCACTGCCTCGGATACCGTGCGCGACGTCGGGTAGGTCTGCGTGCCCTTGAAGGTGACGTGCTCCATGAAGTGGGCGACGCCCCAGCGCGGCCGCGTTTCGAAGCGCGAGCCGACCTTGAGATACGCCGCCACCGACAGCGAGCGGGTGCCCGGCAGGCGGGCGGAGATGACGCGCGGCCCGTCGGCCAGCGCCGTGCGTTGGAACATCGCGCCGAATGCTACACGCCGGGCGCGGTTTGGCCCGCGCCCGGCGTCTGCGTTAGCTGGCCGAAGTCACGCTTACCCGGCGGCGGGTCCGAGCAGCGTCTGGAGCCACGGCACGGCGAGGAAGACGATGAAGGCGACGACGACCGCCCACATCAGTGGATGCACGTCGCTAACGCGGCCCGTGACGAGCTTCAGGAACCCGTAGGCGACGAAGCCCCACGCGATGCCCTCGGTGATGCTGAAGGTCAGCGGCATCACGATGAGCGTGACCAGCACCGGGAAGAGCTCGTCGATCCGGATCTCGGGGCGTGCCACGGTGCCGGGGGCGCGCAGCTCGTGCTGCTCGCCCATCTCCGGGCCGGTGCCGAGCGCCGCGCCGGTGGCCGACCAATCGAACTCGCGCGCGATGGTGAACATCAGGAAACCCACGACGACGAGCGCCGGCGCCGTCGCCTGCGGCGGCACGATGCCGGCGATCGGCGCGAAGATGATGGCGATCAGGAACAGGACGCCCACGACCACCGACGTCAGGCCCGTCCGTCCACCCTCCCCGACACCCGCGGCCGACTCGATGTACGTCGTGTTGGAGCTGACGCCGAACGCCCCGCCGGTGACCGCGCCGAGCGAGTCGACAAGGAGGACGCGGCGAATGCCCGGCAGCCGGCCCTGGGTGTCGACGAAGCCGGCCTGCTCGCCGACGCCGATGACGGTGCCCATCGTGTCGAAGAAGTCGGCCAGCATCAGCGTGAAGATGACCAGCGCGACGGTCACCACGGCGGCGATCCCGGGCTGGTTGGTGAAGACGCTGATCAGGTGCCCCAGCGGCTGGAAGATGATCCCGAAGTTCGCCGGATCGAAGTCGAAGAAGTAGGCCTGCGGCATCACCGCCGTGTTGGGCAGGAAGCCCGACGCGTCCGGTCCGACGATCGAGTTGAAGACGATGGCGATGACGGTCGTGGCAATGATGCTGATCAACAGCGCGCCCTTGACGCGCATCGCCAACAGGGCGACCGCGATGGCCAGGCCAATGACGAACGTCAGCGTGGCGACACTGGTGATGTTGCCCACGGCGACGGGCGGTCCGCCCGGCGCGCCGGGCACGACGAGGCCACCGTTGAACAGACCGATGAACAGGATGAAGAGGCCGATGCCGACGGCGATCGCCCGTTTCAGGTTGAGCGGAATGGCCGCCATCACCGCCTCGCGCAGCCCGGTCAGCACGAGGATCGTGATCAGGATGCCCTCCCACACGATGATCGCCATCGCCTCCTGCCACAGGAAGCCGCGATTGAGGATCAGGTCGAACGCGACCACCGCGTTGAGGCCGAGCCCGGCCGCCAGCGCGAACGGATAGTTCGTCACCAGGCCCATGGCGAGGGTCAGGATCCCCGCCGCCAGGGCTGTGCCGACGACCACCTGCAGGAACGGTGGGCCGGCCTGCTCCAGCGGTCCGCTGGAGAGGATGCTCGGGTTCACGAAGATGATGTAGGCCATGACCATGAACGTGGTCAGACCTGCCCGCATCTCCGTGCCGAACGTGGTGCCGCGCTCGCGCAGCTTGAAGTAGGAAGCTACCGCCTCCATGCCTCCAGACCTCCCTCTTGTTTGGCCGGCGGCCACGCTGACGGGCCGCGCTAGCTCCCCTCGTTAGCCTCCCCCGAACCCTCGCTGCGCTCCCCGCCCTCCAGCGCCCCCAGCTCCATCTGGACGTAGTCGGTCGTCGGAAATGCGAAACGCTGCTGCTCGGGTTCATCGCTGTCGGTCCGCCCCACCGGCGCGAATTCGACCGTGATCCGCTCGTCGCCCTGGATCAGCGAGTAGACGATCAGCTGGTCGGGCCGCGTCTCGAACTCGAGGTGCTCGAACGAGTCGATGTTGAGGCAGATCGACAGCGGGGTGAAGAAGGTCGACACCTCGGGCCGGTCGACGACGATGCGCTCGACCCAGCCGGTGCCGCTGGAGACGAGGCTGCCGGCGCGGTAGTAGCGGTACGAGACGGTCTGCTTGAGCAGCGGGCGCAGAAGGTTGTAGATGTCGGTGGGGCTCGAGACGAGGCCGCTATTGACGAAGAACTTGGCGGGCGGCTCGAGCGACACTCTCCTCCCTCGTTGCTTGGCCAGGGCACGAATCCGGCAGATGGTAACGCACGATGGCGGACACGCGTAGCCCCCAATCGACATGCCACAGCATCAGAACGTCACGTCGCAGGCGCCGCCAGCGGCCGCCGCGGCTTGGACAACAGTCAGTGGGCAACTCAGTGACGGGCGGCGAGCGGAGCCGGCGCGACGTGTGTCGCTGCGAGCGCCCACCGACGGCCGGCAGTGGTCGCCCGACCACGAGGTGCGCGTATCATCGGGCGGCAATGCTGCTGGCCATCGACGTCGGCAACACGACGATCACGCTGAGCGTAGCCCGCGAGGGGGAGCCGGGCCGGCCGCGGCGCGCGGCGACGCGGGCGGGCGCGACGAGCGACGAGCTGGAGGCGCTGCTCGACGACCTGCTCCAGCTCGACGGCACGCGCCTGGGCGACGTCGACGAGATCGTGCTGGCCAGCGTCGTGCCACAGCTGACCGGAGCGCTTCTCGCGCTGGCCCGCCGCCGCGAAATCCGTGTGCTCAGCGCGGACGCGACCACGATCACTATCCCCGTACGCACCGAGCGACCCGCCGAGGTGGGCGCCGACCGGCTGTGCAACGCCCTCGCCGCGGCCCGCCTGCACGGCACGCCGGCGATCGTCGTCGACCTGGGCACGGCGACCAACTTCGACGTCGTGTCTGCCGACGGCGCCTACATCGGCGGCGCGCTCGCGCCCGGCCTCGAGCTGGGCCTGGCGGCGCTCGCCGAGCGCACCGCCAAGCTGCCGCGGGTGGAACTGGCCGAGCCGGCATGGGCGATCGGCCGCGACACCGTCGCGGCACTGCAGAGCGGCGCGATCATCGGCTATCGCGGGCTCGTGCGCGAGATCGTCGCCGCCATCAAGGCCGAGCTGGCCGCCGACGACGGCCGGCAGCCGCGCGTGATCCTGACCGGCGGCCTGTCGGAGGCGCCGTGGGCGGCCGACATCCCGGGCGTCGACGTCGTCGATCCGGCGCTCACCCTGCGCGGGTTGGTGCTGCTCCACGCCGAGGCCGGCGCGCGGAGCCGGGCGTGAGCGAGAGCGCCACAGACCTGCGCGGGCGGCTGGTGCTGCTCGGCGTGACCGGCTCGATCGCGGCATACAAGGCGGCCGAGCTGGCCCGCGCGCTGGTGGCTGCGGGTGCCGACGTGCAGCCACTGATGACCCATTCCGCGCAGGCCTTCCTCGGCCCGCTGACGCTCCAGACGCTGACCCGCCGCCGGCCGCTGACCGACGCCCTCGGGCTGCTGTCCGACCAACGCATCGCTCACATCGTCGCCGCCGACGCAGCCGACGTCATCCTCGTCGCGCCGGCCACGGCCCGCTGGCTGGCGGCGATGGCCGCCGGGCTGGCCGACGACGTCATCACGGCCACCTGCCTGGCGTCGGCCGCGCCGGTCGTCGTCGCGCCGGCGATGGACGGCGAGATGTACGACCACCCCGCCACGCGCGCCAACGTCGAGCGGCTGCGCTCGTTCGGCTACACCATCGTCGAGCCGGAGGTCGGGCCGCTGGCTTCGGGCGCCGTCGGGCGCGGCCGGCTGGCCGAGCCGGCGCGCATCGTCGCGGCAGTCCGCGAACAGGTCGCCGGCAGGCCCGTCCGCCAGCCGGACGAGGCGCTGCGGCCGCCGGTCGAGACAGCGGGGCGCGAGCCCGACCTGGCGCGCTGGCACGTCGTCGTCACCGCCGGCGGCACCGCCGAGCCGATCGACCCGGTCCGCTTCATCGGCAACCGCTCGTCCGGGCGGATGGGCGTGGCCATCGCCGAGGCCGCTCTGGAGCGCGGCGCACGCGTGACGCTGATCCACGCCGCGACGTCCGTGCCGCTGCCCGACGCCGCGCGGCTCATCCCCGCGCCGACGACCGCCGACATGCGCCAGGCCGTCCTCGACGCGCTGCCCGACGCCGACGCCCTCGTCATGGCCGCGGCCGTCGCCGACTTCCGGCCGCGGCGCAGCGCCGACACCAAGATCGGTCGCGACGCCGGCCTGACGCTCGAGCTCGAGCCGACGGAGGACATCCTGGCCGAGGCCGCCGCCGTCGCCCGCACGCAGGCACGCCGGCCGCTGCTCGTCGGCTTCGCCGCCGAGACCGGCTCGCTCGAGCGTGCCCCCGAGAAGGCCGCGCGCAAGGGCGTCGACCTGCTCGTCGCCAACGACGTGGCCGAGGAAGGCTCGAGCTTCGGCTCGGCCACCAATCGGGTGACGATCGTCACGCCGGGCCGCCCGCCGGAGGAGTGGCCGCTGCTGGCCAAGCGCGAGGTCGCCGACCGCCTGCTCGATCGGCTGGTCGCCCTCCGCTCGCCCGAGGGTGCATCATTGACGGCATCATGAGCGCAGACAAGCCCCTTGCCCGGCTGACCGTCTCGGACATCGGCCGAATGTACGCCGACGGCCAGCGCATCGCGATGCTGACCGCCTACGACTACCCCACCGCCCGCCTCCTCGACGAGGCCGGCATCCCGCTGCTGCTCGTCGGCGACTCGCTGGGCACGGTCCTGCTCGGTTACGACAGCGAGATCCGCGTGACGATGGCCGACATGCTCCATCACACCGCCGCCGTCGTGCGCGGCACGTCGCGCGCGCTGGTCATCGGCGACATGCCCTTCCTGTCGTACGCCACGCCCGACGAGGCGGTCGACAACGCCGGCCGCTTCCTGCGCGAGGCGGGCGCGCAGGCGGTCAAGGTCGAGGGCGGCGTGCGCAGTGGACGCATCATCGAGGCGCTGGTCAGGGCCGGCATCCCGGTGATGGGCCACATCGGCTGGACGCCGCAGGCGCGCCACGGCCTTGGCGGCAAGGTCCGCGTGCAGGGCAAGACGGCCGAGCGCGGCCGGCAGATGCTCGGCGACGCGCTGGCCGTCCAGGAGGCGGGCGCCTTCTCGATCGTGCTCGAGCTCGTGCCGGCGCAGCTGGCGGCGGCGATCACCGAGCGGCTGCGCATCCCGACGATCGGCATCGGCGCCGGACCAGACTGCAGCGGCCAGGTGCAGGTAATCACCGATCTGCTCGGAATGGCCGACTGGCAGCCGAAGCACGCGCGCCGGTTCGCCGACCTGCGGACGGCCATCCTCGACGCCGCCCGGACGTACGCCAGCGAGGTGGCCGCCGGCAGCTTCCCCGGCCCCGAGCAGACGGTGCGCATGGACGACGCCGTCCTCGACGACGTCCTCGGCCGCTCCGCGCTCGATCGCTCCGACGAGGGCGAGGCGGTCGGCGAGGTGCCCCTCGATCGCGATCTCTAGGCCGGCCGCGCTGCGCGTCGTTCGCACGCGCGCCGGGCTTGGCGAGGCGCTCGCGGCCGTCCAGCGACCGCTTGGCCTCGTGCCGACGATGGGCTGGCTGCACGAGGGCCACCGCGCGCTGATGCGTCGCGCGCGCACCGACAACGCGACGGTGGTGGTGACGATCTTCGTCAACCCGCGCCAGTTCAACGAGGACGCCGACTACCAGCAATACCCGCGCGACGAGGAGGCCGACATCGCGATCTGCGCCGAGGAGGGCGTCGACATCGTCTTTGCCCCGCCGGTCGAGGAGGTCTATCCGGCCGGCTTCGACACGAAGGTCGTCGTGGGCGTAGTGGCCCAGCCGCTGGAGGGCACCGCGCGACCGGGACACTTCGACGGCGTCGCAACCGTCGTGGCGATCCTGTTCAACCTCGTCGGCGCCGAGCGGGCCTACTTCGGCCAGAAGGATGCCCAGCAGGTGATGGTCATCCGGCGCATGGCTCTCGACCTGGCCATCCCGACCGAGGTCATCCCCTGCCCCACAGTGCGCGAGCCCGACGGCCTGGCCGTCTCCTCACGCAACGTCCATCTCTCCCCGGCCGAGCGGGCTGCGGCGCCGGTGCTCCACCGCGCGCTGAGCGCGGCGCGCGAGGCCCATCGCGGCGGTGAGCGCTCGGCCGAAGCGCTGCGCGGCGTCATGCGCGAGGTGCTGGCAACCGAGCCGCTGGCCGACGTCGAGTACGTCTCGGTGGCCGACGTCGCCACGCTGGCCGAGCTCGACGAGCTCGACGGTCCGGCGCTGGTCTCGCTGGCTGTCCGCTTCGGCTCGACGCGCCTCATCGACAACGTGACGGTCGGCGACCCAGCCGGCGAAGGCCCGAACCGACTCGCCTGACGACGCGCCCGACGCCGGGCGCGCGTCCGTCCGCCGGCGGCACGCTGAGCGGCTCGCTGAAGCGCTCGTAGATGAGCGCCACGTCGAGGTGCTCGGCAACGAGGCGCCTGGTCAGCGCGATCTTGTCGGTGTCGGCGGGGTGGATCTTGACCAGCAGGTCGTGGACGGCCGAGGCGGCGGCATAGGTGTCGTCGGCGACGAGGTAGGCGAACATGCCCTCGGCCCGGATGGCGTCGAGGTCGCGCGGGCGCGGCCGGTAGCCGCCGGTCAGCACCATGCCGACGAGCTCGGTCCGCCGCGGGTCGGTCGGTGGCCGGCCGAAGGTCGGTCGCCTGCCCACCCGGAACAGGCCGCGGCGCTCGGTCCGCTCGCGTGCCGCCCGGTTGGCGGCGAGCGTGGCGTGGATCACGTCCGTCCGGTCGCCGGGCACGATCAGCAGCGACCCGGGCCCGACGCGCTCGACGAGGTGGCGCGGCTGCATCGCCCCGATGGCGACGTGCTCGATGACGCGGTCCATGTCGGCGACCGGCGAGAGCACCTCGCCGTCGAGCTGCTCGACGAGCATCGACAGCGTCGGGTTCGAGAGCAGCGGCCGGTAGGGCAGCATGCCGAGCAGTTCGATGCCGTGGCGGGCGAGGCCGTCGCGCAGCACATCGGGCAGCGAAGGATGGGCGTCGGCGTCGACCTTGTTGACGATCGCGCCGACGACCTCCACGCCATGACGGGCGAAGAGGGCGTGGTTGAGCACAATCTCGTCTATCGGCCGGCCGACTCCCGCCTCGGCCACGATCAGGGCCGGTGCGCCGAGCATGCGCGCGACCTGCGCGTTGCTCATGCCGATGACCGAGCCGACGCCGGCATGGCCGGTGCCCTCGACGAGCACCGCCTCGCGCCGGTGGGCGACCTGGCGGTGCGCGCGCCGGATCTGCGCCGGCAGGTCCGTGTCGGTCTGGCCCGCGATGAATGCCTTGGTGAAGCCGCGCGGGATCGTCACCGGGCTGATCGCCGACAGCGGGTCGCGCAGGCCGAGCGCGCTGCGCATCAGGATGGCGTCCTCGTCGGCCGGCTGGCCGTCGACGACGGCGTAGCGCTGGCCGATGGGCTTGATGAAGCCGGTGTTGATGCCGCGGTCGATGAGCGCCGCGAGCACGCCCAGCGCGACCGTCGTCTTGCCGCGGTTCATTCCCGTCGCGGCGAGGAAGAGGTGACGCATGTTGCCCGTCGGCGTCAGGCCGGCTGTGGCGTGGCCGGCGGCGTCAGGCGCGCTCGCGGGTGGCCATCCGTCGCTCGATCGTGGCGATCGCTTCCTTGATCCGGCCGAGCGACTCGGCGTCGACGTTGTCCTCGTCGGTGTACGGCCCCAGCCGCTCGAGGATATCGGCGATGAGGCCGTAGAAGACGGCTGCGTCGGCGAGGAAGAACTGCGGCTCGTTGTTGTAGCGCACGAGCGTCAGCCGGCCCTGAAGGACGCGCCGGTCGTCGACGTGGGCGACCTGCGTCGAGAAGTTGTGGCCCTGGATACCGTCAGGGTTGTTGAGGAAGCTGAGTGCGTTGTCGATGGCCAGCCCGAAGCGCGCGCGCCAGGCGATCAGCCGCTCGTGGACCTCGGGCGAGATGCGCACCTCGGCGACCTGGTCGAAGACCTCCGGCGTGACTGTCAACAGGCCGACGAGGGTGCTGCCCGCCCGGGCGCCGAGCATCACCTGCAGTGAGCGCTCGAGCGTGAAGACCTCCGAGTCGAAGCGCGGGCTGGTGATGACGTCGGTGAGCAGGTCCTCGACGTTGTCGAGCACGCCCGGCTCGGCCATCGCCGTGGCGAGATGGACGATCTCTTCCTTGAAGAGGAACTGTTCTTCGTGATCGAGCATTGCCCGCGGATCGTAGCACCGGTGCGTGTCGTGGCCGTCAGGCTGGACGCAGGGGTCGGCGGTCGCCCTGGCAGGCGTCGCTTGGCGATCCGTGGCACCGGCGATAAGGAACCGCCCCCGCGGTGGGCTCGCAGCCGGACGCCTTGCATGCCGTGCAACCAACCGCCGCCGGCATCCCACGGTGGGGCTGGCCGGCGGTGACTCGTTGCCGCCCGTGCACCGATCCGCCGCGGCCCAGGGCTGACGCGGCGCGGGCTTGCTGCTGGTGCAACGATCGACCGTCGCCGCGCCGGTCACCGCCACCGACGGCGGCGCCGCGGGCTCTTGGTTGCATCCACTGCAACGAGCCGGCGATACGGTGCGCCCGGCGCAACGATCGGCCGCCGCGGATCGGGCGGGCCCCGGCGAGGCGGTCAGGTCTCGCGCCAGATCGGGCGGGTGAGGCAGGTCGGGCCGCCTGAGCCGTTCAACCCTATCTCGCTGGCGGCGAAGGTATGTACCTCGCAGCCGGCCGAGGCGAGAGCGGCGGCGATGCGCGGGTTGCCCGCGGCCAGTACGACTACTCCAGGACGAACGGCCAACACGTTGCAGCCAAGTGTCTCGAACTCCGCCTCGTCGACGGCGAGCGTGCGGACGCCCAGCTGGGCCAGCAGCTCGTGCAGCCCGGCAGGCAGCAGCGGCGGATAGACGACGGCCAGGTCGTCGGCCACCGGTGAGATCACGCTGAGCAGATGCAGCACCTCCGCCGGGCCGCGCCAGTACGGCACGTCGAAGACCTCGACACGGCCGCCGACGATGTCGGCCAGCTGCTCCGCCCCGGCGCGGTTGGTGCGCAGCGACCGCCCGATGCACAGCACGTCGGGACGCAGCCAGAACGTATCGCCGCCGTCGACCGTCGCCGGCGCCTCGATCCGCCGGGCGATCGGGATGCCGGCCGACCGTGCCCACGCCTCAGCCGCATCCTCCTCGCCCAGCCGCGTCGGCTTGCCCGGTCGCAGCGGGATCGCGCCGCGGTCCGTTACCAGCAGCGAATCGAAGGTGTAGACGGCGTCGGGGCCGAGCCCGTCGGCGTCAAGCAGGTGAAGCGTCACGCCAAGGCCGGCGAGCAGCGAGCAGAAGGCGTCGTGCTGGCGCCGCGCCGCGGCCAGGTCGACGGCATGGCGGAAGCCGTGCGCGGGATCGTCAAATGCGCGCCCGAACGCCTCGTCGGGCGAGCGGACGAGCACGTCACGCAGCGGCGCGGTCATGCTCTGAGCGCCGTAGCGGCCGACGCGGGCAGGCGCCTCCGGCTGGATCCTCACCTGTGGACGACTATGGATAGAGGCCTCTGATCGAGGTCGCCGACGACACGCGCTCGACGGCCAGCAAATACGACGCCAGGCGCTGGTTGACCTGCTCCTTGTCGGCCATCGCCAGTACCTCGGCGAAGGCGCCGGTCATGATCTCGTGCAGCTTGCTGTTGACGATCGCCTCGCTCCAGTGGTCGCGGTTGAGGTCCTGCACCCACTCGAAGTAGCTGACCGTTACGCCGCCGGCGTTGCACAGGATGTCGGGGATGATGAAGACGCCCTTGCTCGTCAGGATGTCGTCGGCCTCGGGCGTCGTCGGGCCATTGGCGGCCTCGGCCAAGATGCGCGCCTGGATCCGATCGGCGTTGTTCTGCGTGATGACGTTCTCCAGCGCGGCCGGGATGAGCACGTCGCACTCGAGCTCCAGCAGGTCGGCGTTCGAGATGGGCTGCGCGCCGGGGAAGCCGCGGACTGTGCCGTGCTCCGCCTTCCACGATAGGACGCGCGCCACGTCAAGACCCTTCCGATCGATGATGCCGCCGGTTGAGTCGGAGACGGCGATGATCGTCGCGCCCTCGCGACTCATCAGCTGGGCGGCGATCGAGCCGGCGTTGCCGAAGCCCTGGACGGCCACCGTGGCGCCATGGAGGTCGATGCCAAGGTGGCGCGCCGCCTCGATGATGCAGTAGACGGCGCCGCGGGCGGTGGCCTCGTTGCGTCCCTCCGAGCCGCCGAGGCTGATTGGCTTGCCGGTGACGACGCCCGGGACGGTGTACCCGACATGCATCGAGTACGTATCCATGATCCAGGCCATCGTCTGCGAGTTGGTGTTGACGTCCGGCGCCGGAATGTCGCGCTCCGGCCCAATGAGCACCTCGATCTCGGTCGTGAAGCGGCGGGTCAGGTTCTCCAGCTCGCGCCGGCTCAGCTTCTTGGGATCGACGACGACGCCACCCTTGCCGCCGCCGTAGGGAATGCCCACCACGGCGCACTTCCAGGTCATCCACATGGCCAGTGCCTTGACCTCGTCGAGGGTCACGTCCTGGTGGTAGCGGATGCCCCCCTTGGCCGGCCCGCGACCCAGGTTGTGTTGCACCCGGTGGCCGGTGAAGACCTGCACGCTGCCGTCGTCCATCTTGACCGGGAAGTGGACCGTCAGCACGCGTCTGGGCTCGCGCAGCACGCGGCGCAGGCCGGGGTCGAGGTTGAGCTTCTCGGCGGCAAGGTCGAACTGCTGCTGCGCGACATGCCACGGGTTGATGGCCGGCGCGACTCGCTCGGTCGTCATCGAGATCTCGATCCTCCTGTTGGCGGGCGGCGATCGCGAGACAGGGAGATGGCGCGCCCACGAGGCGTCGAAGGACCCGAGTTTACACCGCCGGAAGCGCCCTCCAGATGGGCCACTGGTCAGAAAACGCTAACGCCGGCGTACCAGCCGCCGACGGACCGGTCGGCCCCGACCATGCGCACGGTAGACCGCCCCTCCGGCGGCGGACCCCCCGTGCCGGTGCGCTGCTCAGGCACGGGCCGGCGGAAGCATGACCGCGCCGTAGGCGCCGGGGCCAACATGTGGCCCGACCGACGAGCCGATGAGGTGGACGGTCATCTTCTCCTTCGGGAAGCCGGTCGCGCGGGCGAGCTCGTCGACGAACTCGTCGAGGTCAGGGATCTGGCTGTGGAGGACGGCGACGCGCTCGGGCCTGACCTCGCCGAGCAGCTCCAGCAGGCGGGCGCGCGCCTTCGAGCGCGTGCGCGGCTTGTCGGCCGTCTCGACCTCGCCGTCCTCGATGGTGATGATCGGCTTGACCGACAGCACGCCGCCGATCGCGGCGCGGGCAGGGCTGATCCGCCCGCCGCGCTTGAGGTACTCGAGCGTCTCGAGCACAACGTACAGGCGCAGGTCGTCCTTGCGCTTCTCCAGCTCGGCGACGATCTCGCTCGCGGTGGCGCCGGCCGCAGCACGTTCGGCGGCGAGCAGCGCCAGCAGGCCGATGCCCATGCACGCCGAGGCGCTGTCGACGATGTGCACCTTGTCGGCTCCGACCAGGTCGCGCGCGATCCTGGCACTGGCGATGGTCGCCGACAGCTTCTCGCCGACGCCGACGTAGACGATCTCCTCTGCGCCGTCCTCGAGCAGCCGCGAGAAGACGTCGCGGAAGTCGCCCGGCGCGCAGGCGGCCGTCTTGGGGAACGGCGCGTCGGACTTGGTCAGCTCGCGCCAGAAGTCGTCGGGCGACATGTCGACGCCGGCGCGGTACTCCTTCTCACCGAAGGTGCACAGCAGCGGGACGACGCTGATGCCGGCCTGCGCGGCCTGGTCGGGCGGCAGGTCGCTGGCCGAGTCGGTGACGACCGCCACGCGGCTCATCGGGCGGCTCCAAGCAGGCCTTCTGCGTCAGGCGCGCTCGAAGGCCATCGCCACCGAGCCACCGCCTCCCAGGCACAGAGTTGCCAGACCATAGCGACCCTCCCTCCTGCTGAGCTCGTGGAGCAGCGTCGCGACGATGCGCGCGCCGCTCGCGCCGATGGGATGGCCGAGGGCGATGGCCCCACCGTTGACGTTCACCCTCGACCAGTCGAAGCCCAGCTCCCGGCCATCGGCCAGGACCTGCGCCGCGAACGCCTCATTGATCTCGATCAGGTCGAACGCCTCGATCGGCAACTCGATGCGCGCCAGCAGCTTCTGAACGCCCTTGACCGGCGCCAGGAACAGCCACTTCGGCTCCATCTCGGCCTGGCTGTAGCCGACGATGCGGGCGAGCGGCTTCAGGCCCAGCCGCTCGACGGCGCGCTCGCTGGCGACGACGGTCGCCGCCGCGCCGTCGGTGATGCCGGGGGCGTTGCCGGCGGTCACCGTGCCGTCGGCCGGGCCCGGCGTGCCGGAGTCGGGGTCCGGCAGCGAGAAGACGGGCCTGAGCTTCGACAGGGCCTCGAGGCTGGTGTCGCGGCGCGGGCCCTCGTCGGTCTCGACGAGAGCCTCCTCGCCGCCACGCCGGACGGGGACGGGCACGATCTCGGCGGCGAAGCGGCCCTCGTCGGTGGCCGCGACCGCACGCTGGTGGCTCTGCAGCGCGTAGCGGTCCTGGTCCTCGCGGCTGACCTGCGACTTGATCGCGACGCGCTCGGCGTGCGTGCCCATGTGGCAGGCCTCGACCGAGCACCACAGGCCGTCGTGGACTGTCGCGTCGATCAGCTCGGCGTTGCCCAGGCGATAGCCGAAGCGCGCCTTGGGCACGAGGTACGGGCCCTGGTTCATGTTCTCCATGCCGCCGGCGACGATGACCTCGGCATCGCCGGCGCGGATCATCGCCGCGCCGAGCATGATCGCCTTCAGGCCGGAGCCGCAGACGCGGTTGATCGTCGTTGCCGGCGTCTCATCGCCGAGGCCGCCGCGCAGCGCCGCCTGGCGCGCCGGCGCCTGGCCCACGCCCGCCTGCAGGACCTGGCCCATGAGCACCTCGTCGACCTGCTCAGCAGGTACGCCGGCACGCTCGACCGCGGCGCGAATGGCGACGCCGCCGAGGGTGGTGGCGGGGACGTCTGCGAGCGAACCGCCGAACTTGCCGATGGGCGTGCGCGCGGCCGAGACGAGGAAGACGTCGCCGTTGGGCCGGCTGGCTACGTTACCCATGAGTACAAGCGTACACCGCTGCCGGCGAGCGGCGACGACAGCCGGATTAGACTGCTGGCGATGCACGCTCGCCGGCAGGCAACCTTCGAGACCGCACTCGCGCCCGAGCTCGTCGTGGCTGCGCTGACCGATTTCTCCGAGCGCCGGCCCACCATCTGGCCCGATCTCGACCCCGACAAGTTCGTCGCGCACGAGCTTGGCCCCGACTGGGCACTGGTCACTGAGGGCAGCCGGCGGCCCGACGTCTGGGCGCGCGAACGCTACGAGTGGTCGGTGCCGGGCCGCGTCAGCTGGCGCGCCGAGGCGAGCAACTTCTGCGCAGCGGGCAGCGGCGTCGACGTCGTCGCAGAAGCGCTCGCCGACGGCGGAAGCCGTCTGACGATCGATTGGCGGCGCACGTCGACGTCGGCGTCCGGACTGCTCATCGTGCTCATGTTCCGGCTCTTCGGCGGCCGGCTCCTGACCTCGGCGTACAAGCCCGTCTTCGATCGGCTCGCGACGGAGGCGTCGGCCAGTCCTGAGTGACACGGCGGAGCAGATGCTCCGCCACGATCCCCGCGGTCCTTCGCGGCGCGGTCCGCGGTCATGGCATCCGAGCGGGTCTCACCGGGCTAGGATAGCGCGGTGCCGGAGCGCTTCAGTCACCTCTTCGAGCATCTGCCCGACGCACTGCTGATCGTCAACGAAGACGGCCTGATCGCTGACGCCAACCGGGCTGCCTCCGAGCTGTACGGCTGGCAGCAGGACGCCCTCGTCGGGCGGCGCCTCGAGGAACTGTGGGCCGACGACGAGCGCGCGCCCATCCGCCGCCGGCTGGCCGACCTCGGACAGCGGGGCAGCCTCGTGCTCATCGGACGCGGGCAGCGCGCCGACGGCCACGCCTTCGGCCAGGAGATGCGCCTCGCCGCCGATCCCGACGCCCCCGGCCGCGCCTTCGCCGTCGCCCGCAACCTGTCAGAGCGGCAGCGCCTCGAAGCCGGCCTGACCGGCCTGGCCGACCTCGCCCGGCTGCACGAGCAGGAGGGCAGCCTGACGACCGTCGCCCGGACGGCGCTCAAGCTATGCCGCCGGATGCTCGACGCCGAGCGTGCCGCGATCTGCACGATAGGCGCCGACGAAACGGTCGAGTGGCTGGCCAGCCACCGCCTGGCGCCTCTCGTGCGCGCGGCGGAGGGCGTCCGCCTCGGCGACGTGGCCTGGCTGCAGCGCGCGCTCGACAGCGGCCTGCCCGAGGTCATCGACCGGCGTCACGCGGGCCGGCAGAGGAGCCCGCTCAGCGCGGTTTCCGACCGGCTCGGCGTGGCCGCCTTCGCCGTCGTGCCGCTGCGCGCCGGGCAGGAGCTGGCCGGCGTCCTCGGCGTGACCTGGCCCGACGATCCGCCCGAGCTGGGGCAGGACCGCGGGCTGCTCGCCGCGATCGGCCACCTCATCGGGCTGGCCCTGGCCAACGTTCGCCTGCGTGACTCGCTGCTCGCGCGTCAGCTGGCGCTCGATGAATCCGAGGAGCGCTACCGCAGCCTCTTCGAGGAGGCACCCGAGCCGATCCTGGTCCAGTCGGCCGACGGTTTCGTCATCGACGCGAACGCCGCCGCCTGCGTCGTCTTCGGCCGGCGCCGGCGCGACCTGCTGGGAGCTCACACCGACGAGATCTGGTCCCTCCGCCGCGAGCGCCGCTCACGCATGCGCGCCCAGCTGCGCCGGCGCGGTCGGGCCAACGTGCGCGGCAGCGGCATGCGTCCCGACGGCAGCACCTTCCCGCTGATCCTGCACATGGCGGTGACCGTGCTGCGCGGCGAGGAGCGGCTGCTCGTGCAGGTGCGCGACCTGACCGAGCAGGAGCGAATGCAGGGCGAGCTGCTCCAGGCGCAGAAGATGGAGGCATTGGGCCAGCTGATCAGCGGCGTCGCGCACGAGCTCAACAACCCGCTCAGCGCGATCATCGCCTTCAGCCAGCTGCTGCGCGCCGACGAGCGCCTGCCGCCGGAGCTGGTGCGCGACGCCGAGCTGCTGATGCGCGAGGCGGACCGCACCCGCCGGATCGTCCAGAACCTGCTCGACTTCGCCCGCCAGCGCGCACCCGAGCGGGAGCCGACCGACCTGAAGACGCTCGTCGAGCGCACGCTCGAGCTGCACGCCTACGCCCTGGGGGCGGGCTCGATCGGCGCCGAGATCGACATCGCCGACGACCTGCCGGCGGTCGACGCCGACCCCGGCCAGATCCAGCAGGTCCTGCTCAACCTGACGCTCAACGCGATCCAGGCCATCGGCACCCGCGGCGGTGGTGGGCGGATCACGATCAGCGCGGCCGTCGCCGAGGAGGGCGGCGGCTCGCGGCGGCGCGTGCGCCTGACGATCAGCGACGACGGGCCGGGCGTCAGCCCGACTGTCCGGTCGCGGCTGTTCGAACCGTTCTTCACGACCAAGCCGGTCGGCGAGGGCACCGGGCTGGGCCTGCCCGTCAGCTACGGCATCGTCACGGCCCACGGCGGCAGGTTGTGGCACGAGCCGGGCTCCGGGTCGGGCGCGACGTTCGTGCTGGAGCTGCCGGTGGGCAGTGGCGCGCCCGTGGCCGTGACGAGGACCGCCCCGAGCTGGACGCCGCGCGTCGCCCGCGCCGACGACGGGCGGCCGCCGGCGCGGATCATGGCCGTCGACGACGAGCCGGCCGTGCGCGAGCTCATCGAGCGTGCCCTGAGCCTCGGCGGGTACCGGGTGCTGCTCGCCGAGGGCGGTGCGGAGGCACTCCGCCGCGTGGCCGACGAGCAGCCCGACCTGCTGCTCGTCGATCACAGGATGGGTGACATGGACGGCACCGAGCTCTACCGCCGGGCGCTCGAGCTGTGCCCCGAGCTGCGCGGGCGGGCGGTGCTGATGAGCGGCGATACGCTCAATCCCGAGCTGCAGCAGTTCGCCACCGCCAGCGGACTGCGCATGCTGCCCAAGCCCTTCGACGTGGGCAGCCTGATCCTCGTCGTCGAGGAGGAGCTCGCCCGCGCCGTGACCTAGTCGCGCGGGTAGCTGTGGAAGCCGCGGCCCGTCTTCTGACCTAGATGGCCGGCGTCGACCAGCTGGCGCAGGACCGGCGGCGGGGCGAGATGTGGCGCCCCGAAGCCGTCGTGCAGCACCTCCATGATGTCGAGGCACACGTCGAGGCCGATGAAGTCGGCCAGCTCCAGCGGACCCAGCGGGTGATTGAGCCCGAGCCGCGCGCCGGCGTCGATGTCGTCGGCGGTGGCGAGGCCCTCCTCGAAGGCGCGCATCGCCTCGGCCAGGAACGGCATCAGCATGCGGTTGACGATGAAGCCGGGCCGGTCGCGGCTGACGATGACCTGCTTGCCCAGCTCGGCGGCGACGCCGCGCACGTAGGCCTCCGTCGCGTCGTCGGTGTCGGCGCCGCGTATCAGCTCGATCAGCGGCATGACCGGTACCGGGCTGAAGAAGTGCACGCCGACGAAGCGCGCCCGCCGATCGGGCGTGACCGCCGTCGCGAGGCGGGTGATGCTGATCGAACTGGTGTTGCTGGCAAAGATCGTGCCAGGCGGCGCGTACCGGTCCAGGTCGACGAACAGCTGGCGCTTGATCGCCTCGTCCTCGAAGACGGCCTCGACGACAAGATCAGCCGAGGCGGCGCCGGTCTCGAGCGAGCCGGCGATCGACACGCGCGCCAGCTGCCCTTCCAGCTCGGCCTCGGTCAGCCGGCCCTTGGCCACCGCCCGTTCGAGGTTGGCGCCGATGCGCGCCCGGCCGGCCTCCGCGCGCGCCACCTCCGGCTCGTACAGCCAGACCTGGTGGCCGGCGGCAGCCATCACCTGCGCGATGCCGTGGCCCATCAGGCCTGCGCCGCAGACTAGGACGGTCCGCTCAGTCATCGACTGCGAGAGTACCCGAGGCGCGGCCGATCCGCGTCAGGTCAGCCAGACCAGCAGCGGGACGAGCGCCTCCACGAGCGTCAGCGCGCCGGCCCGCGAGCGCGAGCCGTACGCCGGACGCACGGCCACGGAGTCGGCGGCCGTCACTTGTCTGTCGTCGTGGCTATCGCGCTCAGCAGCCGATCGGCGGCGGTGTAGGGATCGAGCTCGTGATCAGCCACCGCTGCCAGGACGGCCTCGGTCGCGGTCCGGCGCTCGTCGTCGAGCAGCATCTCGCGCACGCGCGCGCCGAGCGTCGCGAAGACGAGCGCTTCGGCGCGGGCCAGCGGCGATCGGTCGGGCTGCGCGCCGTCGTCGGTCGAGCTCAGCGCCTGCTCTCGGCGGTCGAGCGCGGCGAGCAGCTCGGGCACGCCCGCGCCGGTGAGGCCCGAGGCGAGCACGACGTCCGGCCGCTTGGGGCGCGGCCGGTAGCCCATCGCGCGGTCGTGCTGGGCGCCGACCGTCAGCATGCCGCGCAGCTGCCCCGCCGCGCGGTCGGCGCCGGGCCGGTCGGCCTTGTTGACGACGACGATGTCGGCAACCTCGAGCAGGCCGGCCTTGATCGCCTGCACCTCGTCGCCCATGTCGGGCGCCTGGACGACCAGCGTCGTGTCGGCGATCGAGGCGATCTCGACCTCGCTCTGGCCGGTGCCGACGGTTTCGATGAAGATCAGCGGGAAGCCGGCCGCGTCGAGCACGGCCGCCGCCGCCACAGTCGATGTGGCCAGGCCGCCGACGTGGCCGCGCGAGGCCATCGAGCGGATGAACACGTCGCCGTCGCCGGCGTGCGCCTGCATGCGCACGCGGTCGCCGAGGATCGCCCCGCCGGTGATCGGGCTCGAGGGATCGATGGCGAGCACCGCCACCGGCCGACCCGCCGCCCGCGCCTCGGACACCAGCGCGGCGACCAGCGTGCTCTTGCCCGAGCCCGGCGCGCCGGTGACGCCGACGAGGTGCGCTCGCCCGGCCAGCGGATAAAGCTCGCGCAGGGCGCGTTCGGCCGCCGGCGTGCGGTTCTCGACCTCGCTGAGCAGGCGCGCCAGCGCGCGCCGGTCGCCGGCGCGCGCGCGTTCGGTCAGGCTGGCGCTCACCCCTCGCGCTGGCGGGCGTTGCCGCGGATGTACTCGGCGACCTCGCGGATGGTGGTGCCCGGCCCGAAAACGCGGCTGACGCCGGCCTCGCGCAGCGCCGGGATGTCGACGTCGGGGATGATGCCGCCGGCCGTCACGAGCACGTCGTCGAGCCCCTCTCCGCGCAGCCCGTCGCAGATCTTGGGCAGCAGCGTCATGTGCGCGCCCGACAGGATCGACAGGCCGACGACGTCGACATCCTCCTGCAGCGCAGCCGAGACGATCATCTCGGGCGTCTGGCGCAGGCCGGTGTAGATCACCTCGAAGCCCTCGTCGCGCAGCCCGCGGGCGAGCACCTTGGCGCCACGATCGTGGCCGTCGAGGCCCGGCTTGGCGATCAGGACCTTGATGGGGCGCGTCGTCATCGCGCCTGATGATACGCGGGCACCAGCGTGGCCAGCCGCCCGCGACGGCCCGGCCCCCCGCTTCAGCGAGTGCCGGCGGCCACGTCCGGCAGGTGCTCCTCGTAGTGGCCGTAGGTGTTCGCCGCGATGACCTGTGCCGGCCAGCCGTCGACGGCGGTCAGCTGCTCGTCGGTCATGTAGCCGATCTGGCGGCGAAGGCGGCGGAAGGACGTCTGCAGACCGTCGAAGATCTCACCGACGGTCCGTCCCTCGGCGGCGCGCGCCACGCGCGCGTTGAACGTGTCGACGTCGTCGCGCAGCGGCTGCTTGTCACCGGTTTTCATGTACGCGATCAGGCGCTCGTTGGCGTTGTCGTGCCAGGCGGCGACGTGGGCGAGCATCTGCTTGCGCGTCCAGCCCGCCGGCAGGCGTGCGTCGAGGTGCTCGGCCGGGAAGGCGTCGACGCGGCGCTGGAACTCGGCCCAGCCGTCGTCGACGCGGGCGAGGGTCTGGCGGATCGTGGTCGGCAGAGCGTCTTCGCTCATTGTGGGACCCCCCACTCTGCTCATTGTGCGCTCCGAAGCATAGCCTCAGCCTCGGCGGCGTAGTAGCTCGCCCCGACCGACCGCCAAAACGAGCGCGCCGCCTCGAGTGTGCGGCCGGCATCCGACTTCCGGCCATCGGCCAGGAGCTGCCGCCCGGCGCGCAACTGGAGGTACGCCTGTAGCGGCAGCGAGCCGACGGGCGAGGCGATCTCGAGCGCTCCGAGTAGGTCACCCTCGATGATCGCGGCGAGCAGGTCGTGCCACACTGTCCTCGGAGTCACTGCGCGCAGCTGACCGAGCAGCTCATCGGCTCCGCCGAGCTCGTCGGCGACCCACGCGAGCGTTACCAGCGGCGGCGTCCAGCCCGGCACCACATCGTGAACTGGGTCGAGGGCGATCAGCTCCTCGACGTAGCGCGCAGCCTCCGAGCGCCGGCCGAGCCTGATCTCGACCAGCGCGCGCATGGCGAGCGCCATCTGCATCCATTGCGGCTCCTTGGCGTCGCGCGCGTAGGCCAACGCCGTCTCCGAATCGGCATCAGCCTCCGCCTGCCTGCCGGAAGCGAGATTCATGTCCGCACGCAGCACGAGCGCGGCGATGGCCAACGAGCGGGGCCCACCGCCCTCGATGACCCCGTCGGCCAAACGGCGCGCCTCCGCCCAGTCGCCGGTGACGTAGCGCTCGCCGATCGACTGATGGGCGAGGAACCAAAAGGTGCCGCCGGCCCGGCCGAAGCGCTCGGCCACGGCCAGGCCCTCGCGCAGCACCTCGAGCCCTGCCCTGAAATCGCCCCATCGAGCATAGGAGACGGCCAGGTTGTTGTACGCCCGACCGCTCTCCAGCGAGTTGATCCGCAGCGCGATCTGCAGGCCGCGCCGAATGTCGTCGAGCCCCTCACGCTCGCCCTTGGCGGCGCGGGCAGTGCCGATGTTGACCCACGCGTGCGCCTCGATCTCGTCGACGCCGAATTGCTGCGCCATCGCCAGCGCCTCTCGGCCAACCGCGATGCCCTCGTCGTTGCGGCCGGCGACCATGTGGTAGCGCGCAACCTCGGACAGCACGCGCGCCTTTGCCGCAGACGGCGGCGCATCGGCGACGAGGGCGCGGGCGCGCTCGAGGTGCTCGTAGGCACGGTCACGTGTGCCTCCTATCCAGGCGCGGTCACTGAGCAGCACCTCGGCCTCCGATGCCGACTCGCGATCGCCGCCTCCGCGCAGCACCTCCGCCGCCTCCCGCAGATGCGCTTCCCCGCCTCCATCGGCGAGGTACTCGGCAGTACCGAGCTCGAGCAGCAGCCTCCCGCGATCAGCGTCGTCGGGCGGCCACAGCGAAAGCGCTCGCCGGTAATAGCCGGCTGCGGCAGCGAACGCGTTCAATCCCGTCGCCCGCTCGCCGGCGCGCCGGAGGGCCAGACGCGCGCGGTCGGCGATCGGCTCCGTCGGTCGGCCGGCAGCCGGGGCGAGCTCGAGCGCCAGCAGGTAGTGGTGCGCAAGCATCTCGGCGTGATCCTCGGTTCGGCCGAGCGACTCGATCCAGCCCGCCACGGCAAGATGCTTGTCGACCCTCGCGGCCCTCGGAATCTGTCCGTACGCGACATCGCGGATGAGCAGATGCCTGAAGGCGAACTCGGTCTCACCGGCGACCGAAGTACGGCGCTCGCGGCGCACGAAGTCCTTGCGCTCGAGACCGTGCAGACGGTCCTCGACCAGTGGTCGCTCGATTTCGGCCACCTGCGCCAGCGCGGAGACCCACAAGATCTTGCCGACGACGGCCGCACCCTGGACCAGGGGCTTCTCGTCGAACGGCAACGCATCGAGGCGGGCGGCGATGATGCCCTGGACTGTCGCCGGTAGCTCGGCGGGCTCGCGGCCCTCCTCGACCAGTCGCACGAACTCCTCGGCATAGAGGGGATTGCCCTCCGCGCGCTCGATCAGCCTCTGGCGGACGGCGTCAGGCAGCTGGCGATCGCCAAGCAGGCCGCTCACGAGGCGGGAGCTGCCTTCCTCGCCGAGCGGCGTCAGCCTGACGGTGAGGGCATTCGTCTTGCCACCGCTCCACGCCGGTCGCCGTGCCAGGAGCTCGAGGCGAGCAGTCGCCACGACCAGCAGCGGCACCCCGCTCACCCAGTCGACGAGGTGGTCGACGAAGTCGAGGAGGTCATCGCCGGCCCAGTGCAGGTCCTCGAAGATGAGCACCAGCGGGCGCTGCTCGGCCATTGCCTCGAAGAAGCGCCGCCAGGCGGCGAATGACTCCGCCCGGCGGTCGCTGCTCGGTGAGCTGCTGGCCTCCAGCCCGACCAGCGGACGGAGATGGCCTTGCAGCCATGCTCGCTCTTCAGGCTCGGCTACAAGCCCTTCGATCGCTCGCCGAAGACGCTCCGCAGCGGTCGTGTCGTCGTCGCTCTCGAGGATGCCCGCGTGCGCCTTGATCATGTCGGCCAGGGCCCAGAAGCTGACCCCTTCGCCGTACGGCAGCGAGCGCCCGTGGCGCCAGCAGATCAGGCGCCCGCCGTGCTCGATCATCCGGAATAGCTCGTAGACGAGGCGCGACTTGCCGATGCCGGGAACGCCGACGATGGTCACGAGCTGCGACTCGCGCTCGGCGATAGCGCGCTCGAGCGCTTCCCACAGCAGCGCCCGCTCGCGGTCGCGTCCGACCAACGCCGACCTTGCCTCGCGCTCGACTTTCACCCGCGCGCGTGCCTGAACTGCCTCAAGGCCGGCAGCGGCGCCGCCTTGCCCTTCGCTCGCAGCGGCGTCAGCGCGCGGTAGTCGATTGCCTGCCGGGTGGCCTGGAAGGTCTGCTCGCCGACCACGATACCGCCGACCGGTGACGCCGCCTGCAGGCGGGCAGCGGTGTTGACGACGTCGCCCGCGGCGACCAGTTCTTGGCCCAGGCTGATGAGGGCCTCGCCCGTATTGACGCCGATGCGCAGCTCTATGCCCTCTTCGACGGCCCAGTCGCGGATGGCGAGAGCTGCGCGCAGTGCGCGCTCGGGATCGTCCTCGTGCGCGGCCGGCACGCCGAAGATGGCCATCACGGCGTCACCGATGAGCTTCTCGACCGTGCCGCCGAAGCGCTCGAGCTCGCTGCGCAGGTGTGTGTGGTACGGCTCGAGCATGGCGCGCACGTCTTCGGGATCCATCTGCTCGGCGCGCGACGTGAAGCCAGCCAGGTCGGCGAATACGACGGTGATGACCTTGCGCTCCTGACGTCGCTCCACGACTGCGCCCAGACTCGTACCGCAGCGCGAGCAGAAGCGCGCCGCGGGCTCGTTCTCATGTCCGCAGGCAGGGCAGGCGGCCATGATCGAGCTACTCACAGGCTGGGCGGGCGGCGTTCCAGGTGGGAGAAGAACTCGGCGCGCGTGCGGTCGGCGCTGCGGAAGAGGCCGAGCACGTGGCTGGTGGTCATGATCGTGCCCGGCTTGCGCACGCCGCGCATGACCGCGCACAGGTGCGACGCCTCGATGACGACGCCGACGCCGCGCGGCTGGAGGCGCTCCATCAGGAAGTCGGCGATCTGCTTGGTCAGCCGCTCCTGCACCTGCAAGCGGCGGGCGTACATCTCGACGATGCGCGGGATCTTCGACAGACCGATCACCCGGCCCTGCGGGATGTAGGCCACGGCGGCCTGGCCGAAGAACGGCAGCAGGTGGTGCTCGCACAGGCTGTAGAAGGGGATGTCCTTGACGACGACCATCTCGCTGTAGTCCTCGTCGAAGATGGCGCGGTTGATCAGCCGCTCGGGATCGACGTGATAGCCGGCGGTCAGCTCACGGTACATGCGGTGCACGCGCGCGGGCGTGCCGAGCAGCCCGACGCGATCGGGGTCCTCGCCGATCTCGACGAGGATCTGGCGAACGGCGGCCTCGACGCTGTCAGGCCCGGGCTCGGCCGCCGGGACACGGCCATCGGTCTCGCCGACCTCGCGCTCGATCTCATCGACGACGGTGCGCACCTCGTCGGGTAGCCTGCGGTCCATCGGCCGATTGTGCCACGCATACACTCCTGGGCATGAATGGCCAGAGCCTGCAGGAGCTTTACGCGCCGCAAACCATCTGCTTCGGCTGCGGGCCGGCCAACCCGGCGGGTCTCCACGTGCGCAGCTTCCCGCGCGGTGACGAGGTCGTCGCCGACTGGACGCCCGGCCCGCACCACGAGGCGTTTCCGGGCGTGCTCAACGGCGGAATCATCGGCACGCTGCTCGACTGCCACTGCAACTGGACGGCGTCCCACCACCTGATGCAGCGCCTGGGGCGCGAGAGGCCGCCGACGACCGTCACGGCCGACTACCACATCACGCTCCACCAGCCCACGCCGTCGGACCGACCGCTCAGGTTGCGGGCACGCGTCGTCGATTCGTCCGACCGGCGGGCGACGGTCGAGGGCACGCTCGAGGCCGATGGCCGGGCGACGGCCAGCTGCCGGGCGACGTTCGTCGCCGTCCGGCCCGGCCATCCCGCCTACGATCGCTGGTAGGCGCTCGGCGGGCGCTGGTGGCTGGCCGCCTCGTCGAGCAGGCGCGCCAGGTCGGCGCTCAGGCGGTCCGGCGCGTAGCGCATCAGGTTGTGCCCAGTGCCGACGTTGACCTCGACCATCGCGGCGCCCGAGCCGCGTTCGGCGCGGGTGCGCAGCACCTCGTCGAGCGCGAGCCGCCGCTCACGGCTGGTCTCGTCGTCGGCCGCGCCGCTCTCGGTGACGGCCACGAGCAGGGGCATCGGCAGGCCGGCGAGCACGTCGGCCGGCTGATAGCCGAACATCGCCGCCACGCAGCCGCGCAGAGCATGGATGCGCGTCACCGGCACGACATGGCCGGCGTGCTTCTCGTCGACCGTCGCCCGGGCGGCGCGCTCCTGATCGGCGTCCCAGGTCGGCGGATCGAACTCGCGCCGGTCGGCCAAGAAGGCATTCATCGAGGCGAGAACCTCCGGCGGATCGCCGAGCGTCTGCTCGAACTCGGCCGGCGTCTGGCCCGTAGCCTCGGCGACGTCCTCCCAGCCGCCGTCGATGAGGCCGACGCCCGCGACCGAGTCCGGCTGGAGATCGGCCATCGTCGCCGCCACCATCGCGCCCAGGCCGTGCCCGCAGATGACGGCCGGCGGGCCGTTCGCGTCACGTCCCCAGCCGTTGGCGACGAGGACGGTCAGCGCGTCGTAGGCGAGCGACTCCAGCTCGTAGCCTGACCGCGGCGAGTCGGACAGGCCGTGGCCGCGCAGGTCGAGCGCCAGCACACGGGTGAGGTTGCGCAGCCGCCGTGCGACTGGTGCCCACGACCACGCCGTCTGGGCGAGGCCGTGGATCAGCAGCAGCGGCGGCAGGTCGAGGCGCGCGCCGTCGCCGCCATCCGCGTCCGGCGCAGAGCCCCAGTCGAGATAGTGGATGCGCTCGCCGGTGTCGACCGTGACGAGTAGCGAATCCGGCTCGCCGGACCACGGCTCGAGTCGACGTACGGGTTCGGCGGCCACGCCGATAGCATAGGCACGTGCCTCTCCGTCGCCGCGGCCGCCAATTCCGCCGCTGCCTGCACCGGCGCGTGCCGCTGTCGCCCGCGCCGG
This sequence comes from uncultured Anaerolineaceae bacterium, assembly GCA_964425305.1. Lineage (GTDB taxonomy): Bacteria > Chloroflexota > Limnocylindria > Limnocylindrales > CSP1-4 > JALYGJ01. The sequence continues at coordinate 45,340 of CAYRMQ010000007.1, forward strand.
CGGGCGCGGACGCCTTCGAGCGCCTCGTCGAGGGCGCGCTCGACGAGCTGCCGGCGCACGTCAGGCGACTGCTCGAGAACGTCGCCGTCGTCATCGAGGATGAGCCGACGTCGGCCCAGCTGCGCACGAGCGGACTCGGGCCGCGCGAGTCGTTGTACGGGCTCTACGAGGGGACGCCGGGTGTCGAGTACGGCGCTGACTGGGTCGCCTTTCCGAACAAGATCAGCCTCTTCCGGCGGCCGCTCGAGGAGGACTTCGTCGACCCCAACGAGCTGGCCGAACAGGTGCGCCGGACTGTCGTCCACGAGCTGGCCCACCATGCCGGCATCGACGACGAGCGGCTCGAGCGCTACGGCCTCGATTGAACACACCCGCTTGTAATCCGCCTCTGTAATCCAGCTCACTTGCGCGTTTGCGCAAACAGTGAGAAGATCCCGCCATGACCGGGGCTGTGCTCCCGATTGGCGAGCCTGGACGGCAGCGCAGTGCGGCAATCGCCCGTGCTCTGGCGGATCCAAAGCGGCTGTGCGTCCTCGAGACGCTGGCAGCCGGGGAGAGGTCCGTCAGCGACCTGTCACGTGAGGTCGGCTGCCAGGTGCCGAACATGAGCCAGCACCTGTCTGTCTTGCGCGCGGCGGGCCTCGTCAGGGCCCGGCGGGACGGAAGCACGGTCTACTACAGCCTCGCGGACCAGCGTGTGCTCGAGGCGTACCGGCTGCTACAGGCGATCGCCGGCTAGGCATCATCGCCGGCCAGGCATCGCAGACCGCCTGCGGCGGAGAAAGGAACATCGAGCGGATGGCTGATATCAAGGTCGCGACCGACGCGAACTTCGAAGAGCTCGTGCTCAAGAGCGAGCGGCCCGTGGTCGTCGACTTCTGGGCCGCGTGGTGCGGTCCGTGCAAGATGGTCGCGCCCGAGATGGAGAAGTTGGCGGCCAAGTACGACGGCGCGGTCGACGTTGTCAAGGTCGACGTCGACGCCAACCCCGCCCTGTCGCAGGCATTCAACATCATGAGCATCCCCACGATCGCGTTCTTCCGGCCCGGCCACCAGCCGCAGGGCGTGGTCGGCTTCCGGCCGCTGGAGCAGCTCGAGCAGCAGTTCGGCCTGCACCAGTTCGCGCCGTCGGCCAACGGCGAGGCATCCGGCGCGCAGGGCAGCTGAATCGTCACCGGAGGCGACTGATCGCCACTTCCTGATCGCTCAGGCGATCCTCCTCCTCTGCGAGACCCCGGCCAGCCGGCCGGGGTCTCGTCATTGGCGCGTCACTGCCGCGGCCGGACGGCGCCGCGCCAGGCGCTCAGGAACCAGGCCTCCGCCCGGTCGACGGCGTGACGGTCGAGTTCGGGCGGCGCGAACGTTACCCACTCCTCGCCGCGCGCGCAGGCTGCCGTCGATGGTGTGTGGCGGGCGGCATCGGCGATCTCGGGCTGGAGGCGCAGCTCGACGTGGTTGCCCTCGGCCGTCGCGAACAGGTTCCCGCCGCGGCGGTACTCGGCGCGCTCACCGCGCAACTCGACATGGATCTCGCCGAGCTTGGCCGACAGCGACTGAAAGACGTCGACCAGGTCGCCGCCTTCGTGGCTCCCCTCGTTCACCTATCCCTCGCTCTGCTCTCCCAGCCGGCTATCTCACACCGCTACCGGCTCACGGTACTCGCCGAAGACGGCGCGGAAGATGCCGCACATCTCACCCAGCGTTGCGTAGGCGTTGGCGCATTCGACGAGGGCCGGCATCAGGTTCGTCTCGGTCGAGCCGGGCCGCGACGCCAGGTCGCGCAACCGCGCGAGGGCAGCCGCCACGCGCTCGTGATCGCGCTCGCGGCGAGTCTGCTCGAGCCGCGACAGGTGACGTCGCTTCGACTCCTCGCTGACCTCGAGCAGCGGTATCGCCAGCTCCTCGTCGGGATCGGCGTGGACGTTGACCCCGACGATCTCGCGCTCGCCCGCGTCGAACTCGCGCTGAAAGCGGTAGGCCGCGTCGGCGATCTCCTCCTGCGGGTAGCCAAGCCGGATCGCCGCCACCATCCCGCCCAGCCGATCGATCTCGTCGAGGTAGCGCCAGACCTGCCGCTCGACGTCGTTGGTCAGCGACTCGACGAACCATGATCCGCCGAGCGGATCGACCGTGTTCGTCACGCCGGTCTCCGACGCGATGACCTGCTGCTGGCGGAGGGCGAGCAGGGCCGCTTCGGCCGACGGCACGGCCCACGCCTCGTCGTAGGCGTCGGTGTGGAGCGACTGGGTACCCCCGAGCACGGCGGCGAGGGCCTGCGTCGCCACCCTGGTCAGGTTGTTGAGCGGCTGCTGGGCCGTCAGAGAGACGCCGGCGGTCTGGGTGTGGAAGCGCATCCATGTCGAGCGCTCGTTCTCGGCCCGATAGCGCTGCGTCATCAGCTTCCACCAGATGCGCCGCGCGGCGCGGAACTTGGCGAT
>CAYRMQ010000008.1:0-4793 GCA_964425305.1 uncultured Anaerolineaceae bacterium
CGTTAGAGCCGAAGCCGCCGGAGATGTTCTTGGCTGCCAGGAAGCCGATCGGCAGCGAGAAGATCGCGCCGATGATCGTGCCGACCCACGCCATCTGGATCGACCTGATCATGTGCTCGAGCGCCACCGGCGCGTAGCTCCAGTCGGGACCGCCGGTGAAGAACATGCGCTCGACGATGCGCCAGATGCCGGCCGGCAGGTCGAGCACGCGGTCGACGTCGACGTCGACCGACCAGGCCGCCAGGCCGACGACGATCGCGACCAGCAGCAGGCCGGCGTTGCGCTTGGCCTGCGAAGGCCGCTGCGGGCGGACGCGGGCGGCGGCAGCCTGGGCGGTCACACCAGCCTCCGCCGGAGGGCGATCGAGAAGAGCTCGATGAAGAAGACGAGCACGAAGAGCTCGACGATGATCACCGACACGTTGCTCCAGCGCAGGAAGCCGTACTCGGCATAGAGCAGCCGGCCGATGCCGCCCGCGCCAACGATGCCCAGCACCGTCGAGGCACGCACGTTGAGCTCGAAGACGTACAGCGAGTAGGCGACGTAGTTGGGCAGCACCTGCGGCAGCACCGACCAGCGCACCCACTGCAGCCGCGTGCCGCCGCTCGCGCGCGCTGCTTCGATCGGTCCCTGGTCGACGCCGTCAACCGTCTCCGACAGCAGCTTGGCGACGACGCCGATGTTGAAGAAGATGAGGGCCGCGATGCCGGGCAGCGGACCGAGGCCGACGGCGGCGACGAAGATGAGCGCCCACAGCAGATCGGGGATCGAGCGGATGACGCTCAGGACCGAACGCCCGCCGCCGTAGACGGCGCGGTTGGGCGACGTCACGCGCGAGACGGCAAAGGCCACCGGCAGGGCGACGGCGCAGCCGATGATCGAGGCCAGGACTGCCATCTGGATCGTCTCGAGCATCGGCTCGAACGTGCGCGGCAGGAACTCCCAGTGCGGTTGGAGCAGGCCGCGCTGCGCCGGCGACAGCAGGTTGCCGGCCCTGTCGAAGTCGCGCACCAGGATGGCCGTCACGCGCGGGATGTCGTCCAGCAGCCGGCGCAGATCGAGGCCGATGCCGAACTGCCCGCTGATCGAGATCCAGGTGATGACCAGGAAGGTGACGATGCCCGCCGGCAGCAGGAGCGACCGCGGCGGCTTCGCCGGTCGCTGGCTCGCTGTCGGGGCGGCGGCCGTCATCCGATGGCGGCGGCTTCGAGCAGGTCGTCGGCGGTCAGCGAACGGCCGTAGATGTCACGGAAGACGTTCTCGTCGGCCTGCTCGGCGTTGCCGTCGTAGACGAGCTCGCCCGCGCGCATGCCGATGATGCGTTCGCCGTAGACCTTGGCCAGGTCAAGGAAGTGCAGGTTGACGATGGTCGTGATGCCCAGCTCGCGGTTGATCCGCTGCAGGTCGCGCATCACGACGTGGCTCGTCGGCGGGTCGAGGCTGGCCACCGGCTCGTCGGCGAGCAGGATCTTCGGCTCCTGTGCCAGCGCGCGGGCGATGCCCACGCGTTGCTGCTGGCCGCCCGACAGATTGGCCGCCCGCACGTACGCCTTCTCGATGATGTCGACGCGCTCGAGCGCGCGCATCGCGATCTCGACGTCTGCCGGCTTGTACCAGCCGACCAGCGAGCGCCATGTGCTCGTCGTGTGGAAGCGGCCCATCAGCACGTTGTTGAGCACGCTGGTGCGCTTCACCAGGTTGAACGTCTGGAAGATCATGCCGATGTTCGAGCGCAGCTCGCGCAGCTGCCGGGCATTCGCGTTGCGCACGCTCTGACCGTCGACGATGACGTCGCCGGAGCTCAGCGGCACGAGGCCGTTGATGGCGCGGATCAGCGTCGACTTACCCGCGCCCGAAAGGCCGACGATGACGAGCAGCTCGCCCTCCGGCACCTCGAGCGTGACGTTCTTGAGCGCGTGCACGCCACCGGGATACGTGACGGAGGCGTTCTCGAAGCGGATCATCGACCGGACAAGAATAAGGGGCGGGCCATTCGGCCCGCCCCTCGCTGTGGCCTGGGCTACTCGATGCCCAGCTCGCGCGCCGCGTCGCGCACGATCTGGAGGGCGTCGAGGTTGGGCTCGGTCAGGCGGGTGATGTTGTACACCTCCTGCAGGACGGCGGAGCCTTCCTCGCTCTCGGAGTACTCGATCAGCGCCTGCTGGATCTGCTGCTTGAGGTCGTCGGGCAGGTCGCCGTCGACGACGATGCCGTCGTTCGGGATCTCGGGCCCGTAGGCGAAGACGACGACGGTGCCGTTGACATCGCAACCGGTGGTCGCCTCGGGACGGGCGTCGTCGAAGCTGACGCCGAGCTCGGCCTGGCCCTCGCAGACGGCGATCACCGACGCGTCGTGAGCGCCGGCGAAGAGCCGGTCGAGGTCATCCGGATGGGTGCCCGCGACGGCAAAGACGGTCGCCGGGAAGATGTAGCCCGAAGCCGACGTCTCCTGCACGAACGAGACGGTCGTGCCCGCCTCGACGGCGGTCAGCGCCTCGACGCCGATTGGCCCGATGGGCGAGTCTTCCGCCCCTCGCTCCGTGCCGTTGCAGTTGAGGAACGTGCCCGGGTTGGCACCGGTCGTCCGCTCGTTCTCGACGGGCGGCGAGATGGTGCAGTACTTGTCCGGGTCATTGGTGAAGAACTGGGTGTGGTACGTCGGGCTGCCGAAGCGCTCCGACTGGAGGATGACCTCCGCGCCGGCGCGATCGACGGCCTGCAGCATGGCGAACGGGCCGAAGGCGCCGATGTGCGCCTGGCCGGTCTCCATCGCCGTCACCAGGCCGGGATAGTCGGTCGAGACGAAGCCCTCGACGGGGATGCCCAGCCGCTCGGTCAGGTAGTCGGAGATGGGCTGGATCGTCTCGACCAGTGCGGCCGCCTCGCGCGACGGCACGAAGCCGATGACCAGCCGGTCGGGAACGGCGGCCTCCGTTGGCGTGGGTGCCGGCGTGGGTGCGACGGGCGTGGCGCCAGGCGTAGGCGCGGCGGGCGTCGGCGTGGCGGCGGGCGTCGCCTGACACGCGCCGACGACGAGGGCCGTCACAGCCAGCAGGCTGATGAGCCGGGTACTCGACATGAAAAGAACCTCCTCGCAGCTGTGCCGTCGGTAGAGGCACAGCATTCCTGGCCTCACTGGGGAAGGACCACCCCGCCCGTGGCACAGGCGTGACGGACCTCTACGGGCCGCGTGGATATTACCGTGTCGGCGCCAGCCGCCGTGGCGCCGTCGAAGCGGGCGTCGCGGGCGTCAGCCGCCGCCGACCGGTCCCGTCGGACGCTCGTAGCCCTCCGGCATTCGCGGCTCGAAGCGAAAGCCGCCGGCGACGCCCGGCTCGGTCAGCTCGTGCGGGTCGAGGATCTGGTCCAGCTCGTCCCGCTCGAAGATACCCTTCTCGAGGACCAGCTGGCGGATCGTCTTGCCCGTCGCCACCGCCTCCTTGGCGATGTCGGCCGCCAGCGCGTAGCCGATGTACGGCGCCAGCGGCGTGGCCATCGCGCTCGACTCCTCGAGCAACCACGCGCAGCGCTCCACATCGGCCTCGATGCCGGCGACGCACTCGCGCGCGAACTGCCGGCAGCCGTTGGCCAGGATGGTCAGCGACTCGAGCAGCTCATGGGCGATGAGCGGCATCATCACGTTCAGCTCGAGCTGGCCGCGTGAGGCGGCCCAGGCGACGGCCGTGTCGGCGCCGATGACGTGGTAGCAGATCATCGACAGGTTCTCGACCATCACCGGGTTGACCTTGCCGGGCATGATCGAGGAGCCCGGCTGCCTGGCCGGCAGGCGGATCTCGGCGAGTCCCGTGCGCGGGCCGGACGACATCAGCAGCAGGTCTTCGGTCACCTTGGCCAGGTCGACGGCCAGCCCGCGCAGCGCCGCCGAGACGGCCAGCATCGGCGCCATCGACTGGGTGGCGTGGACGAGCGACTCGGCTGTACGCAGCTTGTAGCCGGTCTGCTCGGAGAGAAACTCGATGACCTTCTCGATGTACTCCGGTTCGGCGTTGAGACCGGTGCCCACCGCCGTCGCGCCGATGTTCTGCTCGGCCAGCCCGTCGGCCGCGGCGAGGATCCCGCCACGTGCCCGGCGGACGGTCAGAGCGTAGGCGGCGAACTCCTGGCCGAGCCGGATCGGGACCGCGTCCTGCATGTGCGTCCGCCCGGACTTGAGCACGCCGTCGAGGGCCTGGGCGCGCTCCTCGAAGGCGCCGGCCAGCTCGTCGAGGACGGTGAGCAGCTCGCGCAGCCGGTCGAGTGTGGCGATGCGCATCGCCGTCGGGAAGGTGTCGTTCGTCGACTGCGCCATGTTGACGTGGTCATTGGGATGAACGACGGAGTAGTCGCCGCGCTGCCCGCTACCGACGCCCTGCGCCGCCAGGATCTCGATGGCGCGGTTGGCCAACACCTCATTGGTGTTCATGTTGTGGCTGACGCCGGCGCCTGCCTGGAAGGGATCGACACGGAAGTCGCCGACGAGCGTCGCCTGCAGCAGGCGGCCGTCGCGGGTGTCGGCGCCGGGCGCCAGGCCGAGGATCTCGTCGGCGGCCTCGATGATGGCGTCGGCCAGCTGCTCGGGCAGGCGGCCGGTGGCCAGATTCGCTCGCGCCGCGGCCTTCTTGACCTGCACCGCGCCACGGATCAGGGCGACGTCGGGCAGGCGGCCGCTGATCGGGAAATTGGCGATGGCGCGCGCGGTCTGGATACCGTAGTAGGCGCCGGCCGGAACTTCCAGCGTGCCCAGCGGGTCGCGCTCGGTGCGAGTGGCTTGGGTCATGGCGTGAGTGTAGCCC
>CAYRMQ010000008.1:4893-47063 GCA_964425305.1 uncultured Anaerolineaceae bacterium
CGTGGGCGGCCGATCTGCGGAGGTGGTCGCGGGGACCTGCCGGCGGCTATGACCAGCAGTCATCGGATCTCAATGAGATGGTGCACGTGGTCCCGGCGCCGGATCTGACGGGCTCATCGGATCGGGGTTGGCACGAGTTGTCGCCGCGAATATGACTGGGTGGTCTTAGGACGGACCCTTTCGTCGAGCACGGCGGCGCAGGCGTGCCATCCGGCCTGCTCGGACAAGACTGTCAGTCATCTTTCGAGCATCAAAGCGACGAGGAGGCCGCGCCGCCCGCCGGGAGAAACCCGTTCAGCGTCCCGGCAGCTGGAGTAAGGCCAGGTCCCAAGCCTGACAGTCATAAGCGGTAGGCGCGCCCATCACCCGCCCGCTCCCTCCGCCCCCGCCGACTCGATCCCAACCCACAACCCGGCCGTTACAATCGGCGTCCATGCACGACCTGCCGCAGGTGGCGCCGCGCGCCGAGCTCCGCCCGCCGACGCTCGCCACCCTGGCCAGCGAGGAGCCGACCCTCGCCGAGCTCTTCCGCTTCATGGAGGAGGCCGAGCTGCGCTTCGGGACCCTGCGCATGCGCATCGTCGACCGCCGTTTCGCAACCGACGGCGAAGAGGTCGAGACGAGCGAGATCTGGCTGCGCCACCCGGGCCATGCGAAGGTGGTCACGACGCGCGACCCGGCCGGGCGCGACTTCGACGTGTGGGTGACCGACGCAGAGACGGTCCGCACGTACGACGCGCGCATCGACGTCGCAACCGTCCGCCGCCTGCCTCCGCCGCCCGTCGGCTCGACGGACCCGCGGTTGCCTGCCTTCGCGCGCATCTACCTGCCCGTCACGCGGCTGCCCAGCGAGACGGTCGCCGACACGTTCGTCCATCCCCACGGGTTCTGCCGCAACGTGCTGGCCACCGGCCGCGTTCGGCAGCTCGGCACGGCGCTGCTCGTCGGCGACCGCGAGAGCATCATCCTGCGCTGCGACCACCCGCGCACCAGCCACGTCCTCACCGATCGCCCCGACCACTGGCTGGAGGTCGGCGTCGACCGCCAGACGGGCATGATCCTGCTGCTCGCCGAGCACGTCGGTGGGCGCATCTCGCGCCACGCCGAGGCGGTCAGCGCGGCCCTCGACGAGCCGATCGGCGACGAGGCATTCCGGATCCACGTCGCGAGCGCCACGCGCACCCTCTACTGACCAGTCGCCGTCCCGGCAACCGGATCCACCAACCAGCACGGAGGATCCAGCGCTGACCCGCTTCCCGATCCCCCGGCTGCTGGCACGCGGGCCATCGGCGTGGGTCTCGCTCGGACTCTTCGTCGCGCTGCTGCTGGTCAGCGCGCCGCCGCCGCGCGGCGAGTCGCTGCACATCATCGTGCTCGGCACGCTGCTCGTGCTGTCGCTGCGCTTCAACGTCGGCTGGCTCGCGCTGGCCGCGCTGTTCGTCGCCGGCATCGACCTGCGCGTCGCCTACCAGGGCGTCGGCTGGACGGACGTCGCCGATGTCACCCGCGCCGCCATTGCCCAGGCGCTGACCGGCGGCAATCCCTACGGCGTCGGCTACGCCGTCTCCGATCCGCCGGGCGCGCCCTTCGCCTACGGGCCGCTGCTGCTGCTGTGGTACCTCCCCTTTCCCGATCCGGCACGCCTCGACCTGCTGATCTCGTTCGTGATCGTCGGGCTGCTCGCGCTGCGCGGCCGGATCCTCGGCCTGGCCGTCTACGCCACGACGCCGATCCTGCTGCTTCTCGCCAGCGACGGCTCGAACGACACCAGCGCCGGGCTGCTGCTGCTCGCCGGCCTCGTCACGCTCGAGCGCTTCCCGCGCGCCGGCGCGTTCGTGCTCGGCGTGGCGGCCGCCTTCAAGCCGTACGCGCTGGCGTGGCTGCCGCCGCTGGTTGCCTGGGCCGGGCTGGCGAGCGCCGTCCCGCTGGTCGTCGGTGCCGGGCTGTTCTGGCTGCCGGCGCTCGTGATGTGGGGCGTCGGTCCCATCCTGGCGAGCTTCCGGACGGCCGACCAGGTGCACGAGCTGGCCTACTACTCGCTCGGCCAGCTGCTGGGGCGCTACGACCTCGCGCCACCGGAGGCGGTGCTCAACATCTTCCGCTACGTCGTCGGTGGCGTGACAGCGCTTCTCGCGCTGGTGGTGGTGCGCAGCCACCGCGGCGTGGTCCTCGGCGGTGCGGTGATCATGCTCGCCACGCTGTACACCGGCTTCTGGTCGACGTACGCCTATCTCGGCGCGCTGGCGCCGGTGATCTGCTGGTACCTCGATGACTGGCTCGGCTTCGGCCAGCGGGTGCGCTGGCCGCTCGACCCGTGGGGCACGCTGGCGGCCGAACTCGACCAGCGCTGGCCGCCACTGGAAGCAGGCGTAGAATCGACCGACGAGCCCAGCGGCCCGCGCCGGCAGGTCCGGCGCATGATGGCCCTCCCGCGGAGGAACAGATGACCACCCAGCAGCAATCTGCCCCGCACGCGTCGCGGACTGCCCGTGACGGGGCGCCCCGCGATCAGAAGATGATCATCGGCGGCGAGCAGGTCGACGCCCTCGACGGGCAGACGTTCGAGGTGCACAACCCGGCCACCGGCCAGCTCCTTGCCAGCGTGCCGCTCGGCGGCAAGGCCGATGTCGACCGCGCCGTCGAGGCGGCCCAGCAGGCGTTCGAGGGGCCGTGGTCGACGTGGTCGGCGGCGAAGCGCGGCCGGACGCTGCAGAAGTTCGCCGACCTGGTCAAGAAGAACATCGAGGAGCTGGCACAGCTCGAGCGCGCCAACGTGGGCAAGCCCATCGCCAGCGCGCGGAGCGAGGCGCTCGCCGTCTGGCTCGTGCTCGAGTACTACGCCGGCGCAGCCAACAAGCACTTCGGCGAGACGATCCCGGTAAGCCGCCCCGGTCTCGACTTCACGCTGCGCGAGCCGATCGGCGTGTGCGGCCTGATCGTGCCGTGGAACTTCCCAATGAACATGGCCGCCTGGAAGCTGGGCCCGGCGCTGGCCGCCGGCAACACCTGCATCCTCAAGCCGGCCAGCTGGACGCCGCTGTCGGCCATCCGGCTTGTTGAGCTGGCGCAGGAGGCCGGCTTTCCGCCGGGCGTCGTGAACGTCGTCAGCGGGCCGGGCGGCACGGTCGGAGCAGCCATCGCGGCCCATCCCGGCGTGGGCAAGGTGGCCTTCACCGGCGAAACGACGACGGGCCAGGAGATCATGCGGCTGGCCTCGGCGAACGTGAAGAAGGTCAGCCTCGAGCTGGGCGGCAAGAGCCCGAATATCGTGTTCGCCGACGCCGATCTGGAGCGCTTCGCCGCCGATTCCCCGCTGGCCGTCTTCGACAACGCCGGTCAGGATTGCTGCGCGCGCAGCCGCATCCTCGTTGAGCGCTCGGTCCACGAAAAGGTCGTCGAGCTGTTCAGCGAGGCGACCAGGAAGCTCGTCGTCGGCGACCCGGCCGACGAGAAGACGCAGATCGGCAGCCTGGTCAGCTTACGCCAGCGCGAGCGGGTGCTGGAGTACATCGACTCGGCGCGCGAGGAGGGCGCGCGGCTGGTCCTCGGCGGCGAGCCTCCCGACGACCCGGCACTGGCCAATGGCGCCTTCCTCGAGCCGGCGATCTTCGACGCCTGCCGCCCCGATATGCGCGTCATGCGCGAGGAGGTCTTCGGGCCGGTCGTCGGGATCATTCCGTTCGACAGGGAGGAGGAGGCCGTCCGGCTGGCCAACCAGACGCCCTACGGCCTCGCCGGGTCGGTCTGGACGCGCGACATCTCGCGTGCCCTGCGCGTCGCCCGCGCCGTCCGCTCGGGCACGATCTCGATCAACACCAACCAGGAGGTCCACACCGAGGCGCCCTTCGGCGGCTACAAGATGTCGGGCATGGGACGTGAGCTGGGCATGCACGCGCTCGATCTGTACACAGAGGTCAAGAACGTCTTCGTCGAGCTGAGTTGAGCCAGCCGAGTTGAGCCAGCGCCTCGAGGTCCTGACCGACCTCGCCGCGGTCGAAGCGTTGCTGCCCGAGTGGCGCGCGCTGACGGAGGGCGCCGCGCGCTCGCCGCTGGAGGCCGCCGACTGGCTCTGGCCGGTGGGCCGGCGTTACCTCGCCACCGACCCCCCGCGGGTGCTGGCCTGGCGCGACGACGCCGGCCGGCTGAGGGCGGTCCAACCGTTCAGCGTGCTCCGCTTCGGGCCATCGTTCCGGCGGCTGCGCCAGCTGGCACCGTGGGGCACCGTCGGGCCGCGCATGCGCGGGCTGGTCGATCTCGTGGCGCTGCCTGAGGCGCGCGGCGAGGCGCTGGACGGGCTGTGCGAGTGGCTGCGCGGCGACGGAGCGAAGTGGGACCTGCTGCGCGTGCTGCGCCCGCCGTTCGGCTCAGATACGCCGGCTCGCCTGCGTCGCGAGGCGAAGGCGGCCGGCTGGAGCTACGCGCCGTACCGGACCGTCCGCTCGACGACGTACCAGCTCGACCTGCCCGACTCGGCCGAGGGCTGGCAGAAGCACCTGGCGTCGAAAACGCGCAAGGTCATGCGCTGGGAGGTGCGCAAGTTCGAGGGCTTCCGCGGCGGGCGGCTGGAGGCAGCCGTCGCCGAGGAGCAGCTGCCCGAGGCGCTCGACGCCGTCCAGCGGCTGCTCCACGAACGCTGGGGCGACAGCGAGACCTACTTCAGCGCCGATCCCGGTTTCCGCGACCTGCTCCACGAGGCGGTGCCGCAGATGGCGCGGCGAGGCACGGCGTGGGTGTCGGTCGCGCGCGACGACGCCGGCATCCACGGCGTCCTCGTGTCGCTCGCCCAGAACGGGCACGCCATGGCGCTGCTCGTGGCGGTGACGACCGACGAGGACTACGGCAGGTTCTCGCTTGGCAAGCACCTCTTCGACGTCGGGCTGGCCGAGGCCGTCGAGCGCGGCTACCGCGTCTACGACTTTCTGTGGATCGGCGGTTACAAGGAGGACTTCTGGCACGCCGAGGGGCGCGAGCTGGAGAGCGCGATGGTCGGGCGCGGGCTCGTCGGGCGGGCGGCGGCACTCCTTGCCGCGTGGCGCGAGGGCGGCGGCCTGATAAGGCGCCGGTAAGCGGGCCGCATCACCATGCCGCCTCGCGGCGGCCGCCACCGAAAGGAGCCTGCAAGCGACTCCGCGCCGGCGGGTAGGAAACGTCATCGCCGGGCAGGGCAACATCGGTTGCAGTACGGCGGCGGCGCGGCCGCCGGCACAGGAGGTCAGTCGTGCCCTTGCCGATCGCCCTCGGCTTGTTGGTCGTGGCGCAGTTCCTCGACTATGCGACGTTCGTGGCGATGATCGAGCGCCACGGGGTCGAGGCGGAGTTGAACCCGCTCGTCGTCGCTCTCTTCGAGCAGCTCGGCCTCATCGGCGTGACCATCGCCAAGGCGGCCAGCGTCACGCTCTCGGCTGCGGTCGTGGCGATCCTCATCCGCCAGCGGAGGGCGATGAGCGGGCTGATCGTCGGCTTCGGCGTCGGTACCGGACTGCTCGGCGCGTTCTCGAACGTGCTGACGATCTGATCAGGCACTGTCGTCGGGATAGGCGCCGCCGGCCGCTCGCTCGTCGGTCAGCGCGGGATGGCGCAGGCGCAGCCAGTCGCGCAACGCCCACGTGGTTGTCTGGAAGGCGATACCCGGCCATGGGATGGCGTCGGGCGCGAAGGGTCGGACCTCGAGGCTCTCGGGCGTCGGCTGTGCCTCGCCGCCGACGATGCGCGCCTCCCACGCGACGACGACGATCGCCGCCTGCGGGCGCGTGTAGAGCCCGACGATGGTCGTCGGCTCGACGATCAGGCCGGTCTCCTCGAGGGTCTCGCGGACGGCGCCGTCCTGCGCGGTCTCGTCGATCTCGAGGAAGCCGCCGGGCTGCGCCCAGCGGCCGTAGCCGGGCTCGATGCCGCGCCGCAGGAGAATCACCTCGCCGGCATCGGTCACGGGCAGGGCGGTGACGACAAGCCGCGGGTTGAGGTAGGCGATGTAGCCGCACGCCGAGCAGGCAAGGCGCTTGCGATCCTCGCCGGCGACCGGCCCGAAGGCCAGCTCGCTGCCGCAGCGCGAGCAGTAGCGGACGGCCGCTGACAGCCAGCCTGGCACCTTGGCCGGCTGCCTGCGCGCGCGCTTGCGGGTCGGGCGCTCGTGGCTCACGCGCTTACCGCCAGCCACAGCCCGCCGATGGTCGCCACCAGGATCAGCGCCAGCACGGCGACCCAGACGAAGCGGAACAGGCCGCGGCCGCGGTCGACGGGCAGCCACGCCCAGGCCGAGCGCCAGACGCGGACGATCGCGTCGGCGCCCACCACGAGCAGCACGACGCCACCGACGAGTAGCGGCAGGCGCACGATCGGCGAGGCCAGCGGCTGGCCGAGCTCGAGGGCGGTGATGACGATCACGCCGCACACCAGCACAACGATCGACAGGTAGATGAACCAGTCGCCGAGCAGGGTCGGCCGCGTCTCGGGGACTCTCTGCGGCACGCGGCGACCCTGCCCGCTGCGGGCCGCCGGCCGTGGCTGACGATCCAGCCGCGGAGCGCCGGTCAGTTCGTCGTCCACCTGCCGCAGTCTATGGCGTCATCGCCCTCTGGTCTTCGGCGCGGGCTCGCTGCCAGAATGGGCGGCGTGAGGGCGCCCGACACTCGTTACGCTCGCAGCGGCGACATCAGCATCGCGTATCAGGTCGTCGGCGAGGGATCGCCCGATCTGGTCGTCGTCAGGGGCAGCCTGTCCGACCTATCGTCGGTATGGGACCAACCGCTGTTCGTCCGCCACGTCGAGCGCCTGGCTTCGTTCTCGCGCGTGCTGATGTTCGACAAGCGCGGCATGGGGCTGTCCGACCGGGTCCGCGAGGTTCCGCCGCTGGAAGCGCGGATGGACGACGTGCGGGCCGTCATGGACGCCGCCGGCGTCGAGCGGGCGGTGCTGTTCGGGGCCCACGAGGGGTCGCGCATCGCGATCCTCTTCGCGGCCACCTATCCCGAACGCACGTTGGGGTTGGTTCTCTACGACCCGTCGGTCCGCGGGCGACGGTCGGCCGACTACCCGTGGGCGCGCGACGAGGACGAGTGGCGTACGTGGCTACGGGAGGTCGCCGAAGGTTGGGGCAGCGCCGAATTCCTGGACGCTTACCTGGCGCGCTACTCACCCAGCGTCGCCGACGATGCCGAATTCCGGTCATGGTTCGTCCGCCACATGCGCCAGAGCGCCAGCCCGGGTGCTGCCGTGGCGTATCAGCGGATGGTCATGGAGGGCGACGTCACCAACGTCCTACCCTCGATCAGTGTGCCCACGCTGGTCGCGCACCGCGCCGCGTCCAGCGGCCCGGCCGGCTACGCGGCCAGCCGGATTCGGAACGCGCGTCTGGTCGAGATCCCCGGCCTCGTCGACGGCTTCTCGTGGGCCGATCCGGTGGGCAACGGCCGGCTTCTCGACCGCACCGAGGAGTTCGTGCGTGGCTTGAGCGATGGGCGCGAGGCCGAACGCGTGCTGGCCACCATCCTGTTCACTGACATCGTCGGATCCACCGAACGGGCGGCCGAGTTGGGCGACCGTGGCTGGAAGGAACTGCTGAACCGCCATCACGCGATCGTGCGCCAGCAGCTGGCGCGCTTCCGCGGCACGGAGATCAGCACGGCCGGCGACGGCTTCCTCGCCTCGTTCGATGCCCCCGGACGGGCGATCCACTGCAGCATCGCAATACGCGAAGCCATGCGGCCGATCGGGCTTAGCGTACGCCAGGGCCTGCACACCGGTGAGGTCGAGCGGCTCGCCGACACCATTGGGGGCATCGCCGTCCACGTCGCGGCACGGGTGGCCGCGCTCGCCGGCCCGGACGAGATCCTCGTCTCACGGACGGTGCGTGACCTCGTCGGCGGTTCGGGCATCCAGTTCGCCGACCGTGGCACACATGCACTGAAGGGCGTGCCCGAGGAGTGGCAGCTCTTTGCGGTCGGGTGATCCTTGATCGGCGTCAGCCGGGTCGTCTGGGGTGGTTGGCTGGATCCTGCTCGATCTGGCGGCGGCCCTCGGCGCGATGATCGGCGACGGCCCTGGCCACCGCCTCGTCGGTCAGTCCGATCATCTGGGCGGCCAGCAGGGCGGCGTTCTCGGCCTGGCCGACGCCGACCGTCGCGACGGGCACTCCACGGGGCATCTGGACGATCGACAGCAGCGCGTCCAGCCCGCCGGCAAGCTGGCCCGGCATGGGCACGCCGATCACCGGCAGGGTCGTCTTCGACGCGACCACGCCGGGCAGATGCGCGGCCAGCCCGGCGGCGCAGATGAAGACGCGTACGCCGCGCTCGATCGCGCCGGCCACGTACTCCTCGAGCAGGTCCGGCGCACGGTGGGCCGACAGCACGCGCAGCTCGCTGGCTACGCCCAACTGCCCGAGCAACGCGGTAGCCCTGCTCACGACCTCGACGTCGGAGCGGCTGCCGACAATGACGGCCACCAAACCAACGGCAGTCGACATGGCGCCCAGTGTCGCACGCCGGCTGCCCGCCCGTCGGCGACCTATGCTTGGCGGGTGAGCGACCCGCGCATGCCTCTCATCCTCGACGTGGACACCGGCATCGATGACGCGCTGGCGATCCTCTACGCTTGCGCCTCCGCGGAGGTCGACCTGCTCGCAGTCACCTGCGTCTCGGGCAACGTCCCCGCCCGCCAGGTGGCGCGCAACACGCTCGGCCTGCTTGAGCTGATCGGCCGCAACGACGTCGAGATCGCCCTCGGCCGTGAAGTGCCGCTGGTGCGCGAGCTGCGCATCGCGCCCGAGACCCACGGCGCGCGTGGCGTCGGCTACGCCGAGCTGCCCGACGCCGGCCGGCCGCTGTCGGAGCGCCACGCCGCCGACCTGATCATCGCCGAGGCGAAGGCGCGCCCGGGCGAGCTGACGCTGGTCACGCTCGGCCCGCTGACCAACCTGGCCGTCGCCCTCGCGCGCGAGCCCGAGCTACCCCGGCTGCTGCGCCGGCTGCTGATGATGGCTGGCTCATACCGATCGGCCGGCAACACGGCGCCGACGACCGAGTGGAACGTGGCCGTCGACCCCGAGGCGATGCAGGTCGTCCTCGCCGGCTGGGCCGCGCAACCGGAGGCTCCCCGCCCGGTCGCCCTCGGCCTCGACGTGACCGAGCGGGCCAAGCTGACACCCGACCACCTGGCCGACCTGCGCTCGCGCGCGCGGGTGGCCGACGACGACGCCCTCCTGCGCTTCGTCGACGACGCGCTGCGCTTCTACATGGAGTTCCACAGCCGCTATGACGGCTTCTACGGCGCTTTCGTGCACGACCCGCTGGCCGTCGCCGCCGCGCTCGATCCGGCGCTGATCCGCACCGAGCCGCTGCGCGTCGAGGTCGAGCTGGGCGGGAGCTGGACGACGGGCGAGACGGTCACCGACTGGCGCCGCTCGTGGGGCCGGCCGCCGAACCTCGACGTCGCCGTCGAGGCCGACATCGCCACGTTCTTCGAGCGCTTCCTCGACCATCTGGCCGGGCTGGCGGCGAGCCGCTCCGGCGTGGCAAGCTGAGATCAGAGGGAGATAGGGGCAGGGGGAGACAAGGAGGACTACAGAGGTGTCACCCAGGACGGTTCGCTTCGTGGCCGCGCTGGTCGCCTTCGTCGTCGTGGCCATCGCGGGGATTTTCCTGCTCAATTTCGGGGAGGACGTGGCCGGCGTCACGCCGTGGGCATATCTCGCGCTGGTCGGCCTCGGTGCCGCGTTCGTCGCCTATGCCGCGGTGGAGTACGCGCAGACCCGCCGGCTCGACTCCATCACCGGCCAGTTCGACACGCGCACGCTCGTCCTGATCCCCTTCGCCATCGCGCTGAACATCATTCTCGGCCAGGCGGTCGGAGCCGCGCTGCGCATCCCGATCTACTTCGACTCGGTTGGCACGATCCTCGTCGGCGCGCTCGCCGGCCCGATCCCGGGCGCCCTCACCGGCCTCCTCGCCAACACGCTGTGGACCTTCGTCGTGCCGCCACCGTTCCACAACGACTATGCCGCAGCGTTCGCCGTCGTGGCCGCCGTCATCGGGCTGCTGGCCGGCGCCTTCGGCCGGTTCGGCTGGCTGCGCCCGCGGATCACCGCCGACACGGGCAGGCTCGCCGTGGCCGGCACCGCCACGGTCGTCGCGGTCATCGGCTTGGCCTGGCTGGCCATTGTCGGCTGGAGCGCCGGCTTCGCCGCCTTCGGCGTCGACTTCGAGTTCGGGCTCTTGCCCGGCGTGGATCCCGAGGCCGGGCTGACGCCGGAGCAGGAGACGACGCTGGTGCTGCTCGGCTTCATCGTGCTGGCCATCATCGTCGCGACGATCGTCGGCCTGGCCACGCTCCTCTTCGTCCGGCGCGACCTGACAACGTCCTACGTCGTGCTCGCCGGCATCGTCACCGGCATCGTCGCAGCGCTGATCAGCGCGCCGATCTCGGCCAACGTCTTCGGCGGCGTGACCGGCGGCGGAACCGACTTCCTCGTCGCCGCCTTTCGCCAGGCTGGCGCCGACGTCCAGACGGCGGCACTCGGCCAGGGCTTCATCTCGGACCCGATCGACAAGGTGATCACGTTCGCCGTCGTCTACGTGATCCTGGGCGCCATGGCAACGCGGACCAAGGCGCGCTTCCCGCAGGGCGAGCGGCTGCTGGCGCTGGACGACGCGGCGGAGGCGACGCGCTGATCGAGACGGGGACGGCGAGCGAGGCGATCCCGGCTTTCCTCGGCCGACGGGGGCCGACGTTCTACCACCGGCTCAACCCGTTGACCAAGCTCATCATCGCCCTCGTGACGGCCGCCGGCGCGGTCGTCTTGGGAGGCGTGGTCGGGCCGCTGCTGCTGATCGCGGCGGCAGTTCTCGCACCGGCCGTCGCGGCGGGCACGCTGCTGCGCCTGCTCCGGCTGATGCTGCTGTTCAGCTCACCGATCGCGATCAGCGCCCTGCTCGTAAACCTCTTCTTCTACCCCGGCGGCCAGCAGGTGCTCCTGCGCATAGGGCCCATCACCGCCACCGCCGAAGGCCTCGGGTTCGCCGTAGAGATCCTCGTCCGGATCGCCGCCATATCGGGCGCCATCACGCTCTTCTACCTGACGACGAGGCCGTCCGAGCTCGTCATCGACCTCGAGCGACGTGGCGTCCCGGCGCGCCTCGCCTTCGTCGCCAACGCCTCGGTCCAGACGGTGCCGGCGATGGCCGATCGGGCGGGCGCGATCATCGCCGCGCAACGCGCTCGCGGGCTCGACACCGAAGGCGGCCTGCGCAACAGGCTTCGCGGGATCGTCCCGCTCGCCGCGCCGGTCGTGCTCGGCTCGATCGCCGAGGTCGAGGAGCGCAGCATGGCCCTCGAAGCCCGCGCATTCACGCGGCCCGGCCGCCGATCGCTGCTGTGGCATCCGCCTGATTCGAAGACGCAGCGAGTCGTGCGCTGGGCGCTCGTCATCGGTTTCGCGCTGCTGGTCGTCGCGCGCGGCGCCGGCTGGGCGCCCTGATGCTGCGCCTCGAGGGCGTCACCTATCGCTACCCGGGCGTGTCCGGGCCGGCACTGCGTGACGTCGATCTCGACCTTACCGGCGGTGAGATCGTCGGCATCGTGGGCGGCGGCGAGGCGGGCAAGAGCACGCTCTGCCTGGTCGCCAGCGGGCTCGCGCCGCGCTCCGTCGGTGGCACGCTCAAGGGGCGCGTGCTGATCGACGGCGTGGACGTCGCCGACTGGCCGATCCACGCGCTGGCGGTGCGCGTCGGCATCTGCTTCCAGAATCCGGTCACGCAGCTGTCGCAGGTCGCCGACACCGTCTTCGAGGAGGTCGCCTTCGGGCCGATGAACCTCGGCCTCGACCGCGCCGTCGTCGCCCGCCGTACAGCCGGCGCGCTCGAGGCGCTGGGCATCGAGGGCCTCGCCGAACGAGATCCGCGGCGGCTGTCGGGCGGCCAGATGCAGCTGGTGGCCATCGCCGGCCTGCTCGCCATGCGCCCGGCCCACCTCGTCCTCGACGAGCCCACCGCCCAGCTGGATCCGGAAGGCAAGCGGCTGGTCGCCGAGGCGCTGCGCCGGCTGGCGCGGGCGGGGACGGCCCTGCTGATCACCGAGCACGACGCTGACCTGCTCGCCTCGCTCTGCCAGCGCGTGCTGGTCATCCACGATGGGAGCATCGTCGAGGGCGGTCCGGCACGCACCGTGCTGGGCGACGAGCGACTCGGCGAGTGGGGCGTCGATCCGCCGGCGGCGGTCCGGCTGCGCCGGGCGCTCGACCGGGCGGGCATCGCGAAGGAACTTCCGGCATGACAACCATCGCGTGCCGTGGGCTGGCGTACGCCTATCCATCGGGCGTCCGCGCCCTCGACGGCCTGGACCTCGACATCGGTGCCGGCCGGCGCGTTGCCATCATCGGCCAGAACGGCTCGGGCAAGACGACGCTCGTCCGTCATCTCAACGGCCTGTTCAAGCCGCTCGAGGGCAGCGTGATGGTGGGCGCTCTCGACACGCGCGAGACGCGCGTCGCCCGCCTCGCCGCCGTCGTCGGGCTGACGTTCCAGGACCCCGACCGCCAGATCTTTGCCGGCTCGGTCAGGGCCGAGGTGGCCTTCGGGCCGCGCAACCTGGGGCTGCGCGGGCAGGAGCTCGAATCGGCCGTCTCGTCGGCGCTCGAAGCGGTCGGGCTGGCGGATGAGCGCGACACCAACCCGTATGACCTGGGCTATTCGCGGCGAAAGCTGCTGACCATCGCGTCGGTGCTGGCCATGCGCACACCGATCGTCGTGCTCGACGAGCCGACCACCGGCCAGGACGCGCGGGGCGTGCAGACGATAGAGCGCATCGTTGCCGCGCTCGGCGCCGCTGGGCGGACGGTCATCGCGGTCAGCCACGATCTCCGCTTCGTGGCCGAGACCTTCGAGCGCGTCGTCGTCATGCGCGACGGCCGCATCGTGCTCGACGGCACGCCGGAGGAGGTCTTCGCCGAGGAGGCCTGGCCGATCCTGCGCTCGACCAACCTCGATCCGCCCTACGCCGCCCGCGTGGGGGCTCGCCTGGGCCTGGGCTCGACCCCGACCGAGGAGTCGGTGGTGGCGACCCTTGCGAGATCCATCGCCCGGCAAGAGGCTTGACTGGCGCTCTTGTTCTGGCCAGAATAGCCCGATGAAGCGGGCGACGATCACTGAGGCAAAGAATCAGCTCAGCGCGCTGATCGACCAGGTGCGCGCGGGGCAGACAGTGCTCATCCTCGATCGCGGCATTCCCGTCGCTCGCTTGGAACCGGTGACCGGCCGGCCCGACCCGGAAGGGCGGCTCGAGCGACTGGAGCGCGCGGGCATCATCCGTCGCGCCAAGCGCCCGCTGTCGCCGGAGGACCTGTCGAGTCCGCCGCCCAGACCGCTGAAGAAGGCGAGTGCACTAGAGGCTCTGCTCGAGGAGCGCCGTTCTGGTCGATGAGATTCTGGGACGCCTCCGCTCTCGTGCCGCTGCTAATCGAGGAGGAGGCGACGCCGATCGTCAGAGGCGAGCTCGACGAGGATCCGGCATTGGCCGTCTGGTGGGCGACGCCGCTCGAGTGCATCTCTGCGCTGGCGCGCCTTGAACGTGACGGCGCACTTGATGCCAACGTGATTGGTCAGGCGCTCGAACGGCTTGAGCGCTTCGAGCTTTCCTGGACCGAGATCCAGCCCGCAGATCAACTGCGCAGCCAGGCAGCACGCTTGCTGCGCGTACACCCCTTGCGCGCGGCGGATGCGCTCCAGCTTGCGGCAGCCATTGCCGCAGCGGAGGGCCACCCGCGCTCTCTGCCCGTAGTCGTCCTGGATGACCGCCTGGCCCGGGCAGCCCAACGAGAGGGGTTCCCGGTAGTTCCGGGCTGGCGGCCCATCAGCTGACCGCCAGCGGCACCTCGGTCACCTCGCCGTCGCGGATCGTCCACGCGCGCATTGCGGGCTGCACGTCGCGCAGCGAGCAGATCAGGTAGAGGCTGTCGGGGTAGAAGGCCAGTCCGACGTCGGTCGCCGACGGCACCGCAACAGACGCGACGTGCGAGTGGACGATGGCCCACACGACCTCGTCGGCGTCGTCGATCTCGAGGAAGACGCGCAGTTGCTCGTCTGGGTCGAGCAGGTAGCGGTAGGGCGAGGCGGCCGCGTTCGTCATGCGCACGTAGCGACTCGGAACGCCGCCATCCGCGGCGTAGCGGTCGGCGACGATCAGGCCCACCGTCTCGTTCGGTACGTCCGCCCGCGCCGCGTCGACGACCTGCTGCAGCAGGCGCGCCGGCAGCGACGCCCGGATCGACGCGCTCGTGCCGCTCAGGCGACGCCGCTGACTGCCCGACTCGGCCGCCGCCGACCAGTCGGCGGGCGAGGGCACCGGTCGCTCCGCGGGCCGGCTCACCAGAGGCTGAGCGCTTCGAGCGACTCGTCGTCGAGGTTGCGTCGCCAGACGTCCTCCGACAGGTACTTCCAGCCGCCGTCGGCGAGCAGCGTCACGATCGTGCCGCCGTCCATCTCGGCCGCGACGCGCATCGCCGCCGCCAGCACTCCGCCCGACGAGACGCCGGCGAAGATGCCCTCGCGCTCGGTCAGCAGGCGCAGCGCCTCGATCGACTGTGCCGTCGTGACGAGGTACTTGCCGTCGATCTGGCCGGCGTCGAAGATCTCCGGCACGAAGCCCTCCTCCAGCGAGCGCAGGCCCTGGACGGCCTCGCCGGGCATCGGCTCGGCGGCGTACACCTTCAGCCGCGGGTTGTGCTCGCGCAGCCGCCGCCCGACGCCCATCAGGGTGCCGCCCGTGCCCAGGCCGGCGACGAAGACGTCCACCTCCGGGCAGTCGGCGACGATCTCCGGGCCGGTCGTCTCGTAATGTGCCAGCGGGTTCAGCGGGTTGCCGTACTGGTAGGGCATGACGAAACGCTCGTCGCGCTCGACCAGCTTGCGCGCGACCTCGATCGCGCCGTTGGAGCCCTTAGCGCCCGGCGAGTCGATGATCTCGGCGCCGTAGAGGGCGAGCATCTGGCGCCTCTCGTGGGTCGCGCTGTCGGGCATGACGATGGCGACGCGGTAGCCCTTTCGCCGCGCGATCATCGCCAGCGAGATGCCCAGGTTGCCCGAGGAGGGCTCAAGGATGATCGACTCGGGGCCGAGCCGGGCCGACGCCTCGAGCCCGTCGACGAGGTAGCGCGCGACCCGGTCCTTGACCGAGCCCGTCGGGTTGTAGGCCTCGAGCTTGGCGTAAAGCCGGACGCGCGGGCTGGGCGACAGGCGCGGTATCTCGACCAGCGGGGTGTGCCCGATGGCCTCGACGATTGACGCGTATGCCCTGCCCGCGGCCGTGATCTCGTCCACGGCCATCGCGTCAGCCGCCGGCCATCGCCGGCAACAGCACCAGCGTGTCCTGCTCGCCGACCGGCGTCTCGAGCTCGGACAGGTAACGCACGTCCTGCCCGTTGAGGTAGACGTTGACGAAGCGGTTCAGCTCGCCCGCCTGCGTGAAGAGCTGCTCGCGCAGGGCAGGATGCTGCTCGACGAGCTGACCGATGACCTCGCCAACGGTCGCGCCACCGGCCTGGACCTGCTTGGCGTCGCCGACCTGCGCGCGCAGGACCGGCGGGATGCGGACGGTGGTCATGTCTGCGCCACCTCCGCCACCGGCTGCGCCTGGGCCGTCTCGACGGCGACCTGCTGTATGCCTTCGCCGCACACCGGGCAGGCCGGGTCGCGGCGCAGCTGCAGCTCCTGGAAGACGCCGTCGAGCGCGTCGTAGATCAGCAACCGCCCGACCAGCGGCTCGCCGATGCCGAGCAGCACCTTCAAGCCCTCGGTCGCCTGCAACAGGCCCATCACGCCGGGCACCACGCCGAGCACGCCGGCCACCGAGCAGCCGGGCGCCAGCTCGGGCGGCGGCGGCGTCGGATAGAGGCACCGATAGCACGGGCCGTCGAAGGGCACGAAGACGGTCAACTGGCCCTCGAAGCGGAAGACCGACGCGTGGACGACTGGGATGCGCGCCCGCACGGCGGCGTCGTTGAGCGAGTAGCGCGTCTCGAACGTGTCCGTGCCGTCGATGATCAGGTCGTAGCCCTCGATCAGCCGCGCGACGTTGTCGTCGGTCAGCATCTCGTCGTGCTGGACGACGGTCACATCGGGGTTCAGCGCGCGAACCGTCGCCGCCGCCGACTCGGTCTTCTTCTGGCCCAGCCGATCGCTGCTGTGCACGACCTGCCGCTGGAGGTTGGACAGCTCGACGACGTCGAAGTCGACGATGCCCAGCGTGCCGACGCCGGCCGCCGCCAGGTAGAGCAGGCCCGGCGCGCCCAGCCCGCCGGCGCCGATGAACAGCACCCTCGAGTCGAGCAGCTTCTTCTGGCCCTCGGCGCCGACCTCCGGGATGAGCAGGTGACGGCTGTAGCGCTTCTGCTGCTCGGCCGAGAGCACGACCGGCGCCTTCCACGGCCGCCCTTCCGACTTCCACGCCTGGAAGCCGCCCGACATCGAGGCGACGTCCTCGTAGCCCATCTCCTCGAGCTGCCTGGCGGCGAAAAGGGAGCGGACACCGCTGGCGCAGTAGATGACCAGCGGCCGGCCGTGGTCGGGTGCGGCGGCCTCGATCCTGCTCTCGAGGTGGCCGCGCGGGACGTGGACGGCGCCGACGATGTGGCCCTCCTGCCACTCGGTCGACTCGCGGACGTCGACGAGGAGGGCGCCCTCGGCCGACGCGCGCTGCGCCGCAGCGGCGGTGTCCACCTCGCGGATGGCCGACTTCACCTCGCGTATCAGTTGTGCGTATGTCTTGACCATGGCTGTCGTTGCTCCAGCAGAAAGAGGGTGCGGCGGCGTGCGCCGCGATGACGATTCGGGGCATGCCTGCCGGCGTATCAGGCCGGCTGGCTACACCTGCAGCGGCTCATTCAGCGGCCTCGTCGGTGCTGGCCTGCCAGACGACGCGCTCGGTCAGCGCCTGGCGCAGCGTCTGGAGCGAGAGCAGCGCGCACTTGAGCCGGGCCGGGCTGATCTCGATGCCGAGGCTGTCGAGCACGTCGTCGCGGCCGAGGCGTGCGATGTCGTCGAGCCGCCTGCCCTTGATCTCGTCGGTCAGCATGCTCGCCGAGGCCTGGCTGATGGCGCAGCCACGGCCGGTGAAGGCAACCTCCTCGATGACTCCGCCGTCGCTGATGCCGAGCATCAGCGTGATCCGGTCGCCGCACAGCGGGTTGGCACCCTCCGACACGGCGTCGGGTGAGTCGAGCGTGCCGAAGTTGTGCGGGTTGCGGTAGTGCTCGAGGATCTCGTCGCGGTACAGGTCGTCCATCAGCGCGCTCAGTGTGCCCGACGATTGAAGATCCGGTAAACCTTGGCCAGCGCCTCGGCGAGCCGGTCGATGTCTTGGCGGTCGGTGTAGACGCCGAAGCTCGCCCGCGCGCTAGCGGCCTCGCCGAGCCGCTCGTGGAGAGGCATCGTGCAATGGTGGCCGGCGCGGATGGCGACCGCCTCGCGGTCGAGCAGCGTCGCCACGTCGTGCGGGTGGATGTCGCCGATGTTGAACGTCACGATGCCGCCGCGCCGGTCGGCCGAGCGCGGGCCGTGGAGGCGCAGCTCGGGCACCGCCGCGGACAGGACGCTGAGCGCGTACTCGGTCAGCTCGCGCTCGTGGGCGCGCACGCGCTCCATGCCGATGTCGCTCAGGTAATCGAGCGCGGCGCCCAGACCGACGGCCGCCGACACGTCGGGCGTGCCGGCCTCGAACTTGAAGGGCACCTTGTTGAACTCGGTCCGGCGCAGGTGCACCTCGCGGATCATCTCGCCGCCGCCCATGAACGGCGGCATCTCCTCGAGCAGCTCACGCCGTGCCCACAGCGCCCCCGAGCCCGGCGGCCCGAGCGCCTTGTGCCCCGAGAAGACGTAGAAGTCACAGCCGAGGTCCTGCACGTCGACCGGCTCGTGCGGCACGGCCTGCGCGCCGTCGACGAGCACGAGCGCGCCGGCCTCATGCGCCATGCGCACCATCTGGCGCGCCGGGTTGATCGTGCCCAGACCGTTCGAGACCTGTGCGAAAGCGACCAGCCGGGGCCGCGTGCGCAGCAGCACCTCGTAGCTGTCCATGTTCAGGATGCCCTCGTCGTCGAAGGGCACGAACTCGAGGTCGGCGTCGCGCTCCTGCGTCAGCAACTGCCACGGCACCAGGTTGGAGTGATGCTCGAGCTCGGTCAGCACGATCGTGTCGGCACGGCCGATGTTGCGCCGGCCCCATGAGCTGGCGACGAGGTTGATCGCCTCGGTCGCGTTGCGCACCATCACGATCTCGTGCGCGTCGGGCGCGTTGATGAAGCGCGCGATGGTCGCGCGCGCGCGCTCGTAGGCGGCCGTCGACTCCTCGGCGATCTGGTAGATGCCGCGGTGGACGTTGGCGCTGTAGCGGCCGAGGTAGTCGCTGACAGCCTCGATCACGACGCGCGGCTTGAGGCTCGTCGCGGCGCTGTCCAGATAGGCCAGGCGGCGGCCATTGAACTCACGCTCGAAGATCGGGAAGTCGGCGCGAACCGCGACCGGGTCGAGCGGCCTGACGATGGCCATCACCTGCTCCTAGTGGTCCGCCCCGTGCTCGGCGTCGGGCTCGAGCGGCTCGGCGTCGGGCTCGAGCGGCTCGGCCTCGTCGACGACGTCGGGCTCGAGGCCGGCCTCGCGCAGGATCGGCGCGTAACCCTCCTGCTCCAGCCGCACGGCCAGCTCGTGCCCGCCCGAGGCGACGATCCGTCCGGCCGCCAGGACGTGCACGCGGTCGGGCTTGATGTAGTTGAGGATGCGCTGGTAGTGGGTGATCAGCAGCACCCCCAGGTCCGGGTTGAGCTGGGCGTTGACGCCGTCGGCGACGATGCGCAGCGCGTCGATGTCAAGCCCCGAGTCAGTCTCGTCGAGGATCGCCATCTCCGGCTGGAGGACGGCCATCTGGAGCATCTCGAGGCGCTTCTTCTCACCGCCACTGAAGCCCTCGTTGACGTAGCGGCCGGCAAAGCTCTCATCGAGCTTGAGCAGGGCCATCTTGTCGCGCATCAGCTTGCGGAACTCGCCCATCTTGATCCCGCCGCGCGTCGGGTCTGAAGGGTCGACGTCGGTGTCGGCGCCGTCGAGCGGGCGCATGCGCGCGTTGAGCGCGGTGCGCAGGAAGCTGGCCACCGACAGGCCGGGGATCGCGGTCGGATACTGGAAGGCGAGGAAGAGGCCCAGCCGGCCGCGCTTGTCGGGTGTCAGGCGCAGGATGTCGCGGCCCTTCCAGACGACCTCGCCGCGGGTCACCTCGTACGCCGGATGGCCGAGCAGGGCATAGGCGAGCGTCGTCTTGCCCGAGCCGTTGCGGCCCATGATCGCGTGGACCTCGCCCTTGCGGACGGTCAGGTCGATGCCGCGCAGGATCGGCCGGCTTCGCTCGGCGGTGGGCACGACGTGGAGGTCGCGGATGATGAGCTGACGGTCGTCGGCGGCAGGCGCCGACGCCGGCAACCTGGTTGGCGTTGTCTCGAGGGTCTGGGTGTCGGTCATGTCTCCTCAGGAGGCGGGTGTCGGGGAATGGAACGGGTGACGTGGGCGCGGCACGGCGAGGTCGGCCAGCGTGACCGAGTCGAGCGCGCCGGTAATCGCGTCGCGCACCTTCAGCCACAGCAGGTTGACGTTGCAGAAGCCGGTCCGGTCGCAGATGCCGGCGTGGCTCGGGTCCTCGCTGGCGCAGACCATCGGCGCGATCGGGCCTTCCAGCGCGCGCAGCACCGCACCCATCCGGATCTCGGCCGGCGGGCGGGCCAGCTCGTAGCCGCCGCGTGCGCCGCGCGTGCTCGTCACCAGGCCCGCTTCGCGCAGGCTGACGACCAGCTGCTCGAGGTACGGCCGGGGAAGTGCCTCGTGGTGAGCCATCTCGGTCAGGCTGACCGGCCCGTCGCCGAAGTGGCGGGCCAGCTCGACCATCAGCCGCACGCCGTACTCGCCGCGCGTCGAAAAGTGGACGGCGCCGCTGCCCGGGAAGATGGAGCGCGGTCGCGCGCGATCTGCGTGTGCGTCGCCGGGTGCGTCGCCGGCCGTCGCCAGGCGTCGCCGACC
Source organism: uncultured Anaerolineaceae bacterium (assembly GCA_964425305.1). Classification (GTDB taxonomy): domain Bacteria; phylum Chloroflexota; class Limnocylindria; order Limnocylindrales; family CSP1-4; genus JALYGJ01. The sequence goes on from CAYRMQ010000008.1 coordinate 24,942, forward strand.
AACGGTCGACCGCCGGCCTGGGGGCAGTTCACGCCCACCGCCGGCCGCGTCACGCGGCAGAGAATTCCGAGTTATCACGTCAGGATTAAGTCTAGCCGAGGCCCTGGCGCGGCGCAATGCTCCGCTGATCGCCGGGATCCTTCAGGTCTTCGGGCTTGCGAGCTCGAGGCCGGCGGTCAGTTCGGGCGGCCGCTCCCGACGCGCGCATGATCCGCCGTCCGCGTCCGCGAGCGCAGCCGCCGCCCGACGACGCGGCCCGCCGCCAGCAGCTGCGCCGGCGACTGCGCGGTCGCCCAGGAGACGCTCAGCGGCGGCGCGTTCTGGCCGACCTGCGCCTCACGCGCAGCGCGCCGGATGCGGACGGCAAGCCGGCGTGCGCCGCCATCGCCGCCGTCGCGGACCAGGACCCGGAACTCGTCTTCGCCGACGCGCGCGGCGAGGTCCGTCGAGCGGCTCAGCCGACGGACGAGCTCGGCGGCCTGGCGCAGGGCGGCGTCGCGGGCGAGCGGCCCCTGGCGCTCGTCGATGCGCTGCAGATTCTCAATGCGGAAGGCAGCGACCGCGGCCGCGCCGCCGGAGCGGGAGAGCCGCTCGCTCTCGCGCGCGAGAGCCTCGTCGAAGGCGGCCTTGTTGGCGAGGCCAGTCAGTGGGTCTGTCGCCGGCGCCGAGCGCAGGTGCGACTCCAGCGCGTGCAGCCCCTCGCCGAAGCCGGCCCGCTCCAGGACGAGCACGGCCGCCGGCGCGATCGCCTGGGCCAGGCGATGGTCCTGCGTCGTGAAGCCGCGCGGCCGGCGCGCCGTGTGCGTCACCACAAGCAGGCCCTCGACGTTGCTGCCGCGGAGCGGCAGGCGCAGCCGCGATACGACCGCCGGCAGGCTGCCGTTGGCTGCGATGCCGTCCTCGACCGACACGCCCTGCTCGGCGGTGAGCATCGGGCCGCCGCCGAGGAGCAGCGCCGGATCGAAGCTGTCGGTGCCGTCGAGGTCGATCGCACGCATCGCCAGTCGCCGGCCCATGCGCGCGACGCCGGCAGCGACCGAGCAGCCGAGTACGGATGCAGTCGTCGTCATGACGTGGTCGAGTGCACCCTCGAACGACAGGTCGGAGCCCGCCATGACGCGGTTGAGAGCGATCGAGATCTCGCGCTCGTCGGCAAGGGCCACGTCGGGGGTCGGCCGCTGGAAGCGCTCGGCCGCGAAGCGGCCGGCGTCATAGAGAAGTTGCTCGGGCACGTCGACCGGCTCCGACGCGCCGAAGACGACGCAGACGGTCTCGCTCACCGGGGCAAGCACGGCTGCGCGCGCCCAGTACGGCCCGCAGATGCGCTGCGGCTCGTGCCCGTCGCGATGGTAGATCTGGCCCGAGCTCCATGCGCGGCGCAGAACCGGCTCCTCGTCGAGATCGAGGACGCTGCCCGCCCAGTCCGCTCCGCGCCCCACTCCGCCGGCGACCAGCGCCGACCGGCCGCTTGCCGTCACCACCAGGACGTCGTCGATGCCCGTCTGCATGACCGCTTCGAGCGGGTCTGCCCGGCCCTCGATGACGGTCAGCTGCGGGCCCGCGAAGTGAGCAACCTGGGCCTCCTCGACAGTGAGATCGGCCTCGTCCCCGGCAAGCGCCTCATCGTCTGCGTAACCCTTCTCCGCGTCCTCGGCGTAACCGTCGGGAGCCCACGCCGCGTCTGCACTGAGCGCGATCGGCTCCGGCTCGGGTTCGGCTTCCACGTCGGCGGGCGCAGGCGCACCGTACTCGGCGGCCATCTCGGCAACGGCCTCGAGATCGGCGTCGGCCTCGATGGCGCCTGTGCCGTAAGGCTCAGCGCCGTAGGCCGCCGCGGTCTCGAGCGGTTCCTCGACCGCGCCGGCGGCCGCCGGAGCCGACTCGACGGGCAGGTAGTCCTCTGTCGGCGCCTCGTCAGCCGACGCATCCTCGCTGACCGCGTCCTCGGCCCACGTCTCGTCAGGCTCGACCGACGAAGATCCTGGCCCGATGACCACGTCTTCCGGCTCGGCCCGCACGGGCACCTCGATATAACGCTCTGCCGCCACGGGCTCTGCATCCGCGGCCTCCGCGGCCGCGCGCTCGGCCGCCTCCATCTCCTCGGCCGCCGTGACGCTGTCGGCGGACGGCCAGCTACCCATGTCCGACTGGCCGGCCAGCGCCGCCTGGTAGAGCAGGATCAGGCAACGCGGGCACTTGCGATTGGTCTCGAGCGACGCGGCGGCCAGCTCGGCCACACGGCCGCCGCCGGGCACGCTGCGCATGCGCGGCCGGAAGCCGCAGACCGCCGGCGAGGCGCTGTCGGCGTTGACGACGAAGGCGTGCGCCTCCGCGCCGTGGTGGAGATGGGCGTCCTCGATGTCGAACGGCCCGACGACCTCGTGGCTCTTGTAGCCAGGCCGGTTACGGCGGCGCGGCACGGCCCACGTGACCGGCCGCAGCTGCGGATCGGGCACCTCGGCGGGCTTCTGCCTGCGCAAGCCCCGTCCGCCGACGCGGACGCCGTCGGCGATGGCTGCCTCGGCCTGAGCGATCTCCTCCGCTCGCTGGCGCGCGGCGAGGTAGGCGCGGAAACCGATCATGTCGGGCGCGGCGCGCAGAGCAATGCCGCGGTCGAGCAGCGATCGACGCGGGCTGTCATAGGCGGCGATCAGGCGCGACCCCTGCGGGGCCGGCTCAGGAGTCATGAAAGCCACACTCGTTCTCCACCACGGAAGGCGCCACCCGCGCCTCCGACTCAGCCAGAGTGTACGGACAGGACGTTCGTACTAGTACCCCCACTAATGTCACCTGAGCGTACCTCACCGCTCAACATTGACGTCGGCGAGGCACATTTCCAAGCGTCAGGAGCGAGCCCGATGGAGTTCCGAGAGGTCGTCCGGCGGCGCCGGATGGTACGCAACTATGCCGATCGGCCCGTGCCGCGCCACGTCATCGCGCGCATCGCCGAGGTTGCGCAGCGGGCGCCCAGCGCCGGTTTCAGCCAGGGCGTCCGACTCGTGGTAGTCACCGAGCCCGAGCGCAAGCGAGCCATCGCCGAGCTGTGCGACGAGCCGGAGTACGTCGCCGCCGGCTTCGATCCCTGGATCAGCCGATCGGCGGCCCTGTTCATCGCGTGTGTCAGCGAAGAGGTCTATCGGGCACGCTACCGCGAGCCGGACAAGCTCCGGCCGGGCGAACCCGAGATCGAGTGGCCGGTGCCCTACTGGTGGATGGACGTCGGCTGCAACGTGATGCTCATCCTGCTGGCCGCCGTCGACGAAGGGCTCGCCGCCGGCTTCCTCGGCACGCACAGGACATCCGAGCTGCAGGAGCTGCTGGGCATGCCGACTGACTTCCTGCCGGTCGGCGTGATCACAGTCGGCCACCCCGCAGCGGACCGGCGTTCCGGGTCGCTGCGCCGCGGTTGGATAGCGCTCGACGACTTCGTTCGCTGGGAGCGCTGGTGAGAGGCGCGAAAGGCGCTCAGCCTCAGCGAATCCCGGTGTCGTAGTTGATCTGCACGTCGACGTACTCGCCGACGGCCACGTTGACGTGGAGCGGCTGGGCGATCGGGTATGGATCGCCGCCCTGCGGCGCGATGACATAGTCACCCGGCGGCAGGTCGACACGGAACGTGCCGTCCTCTCCCGACGAGATGCGCGTCACGACCGCGTTGTTGCCGTCGAGCACGACAAGCTGAGCAGCGTAGGGCGTCAAACAGGGCACCGGGTCGTAGGCGCCCGGCTCGCTGCCGGTGGGACACGTCGGGCCGAGGATGACCGTGCCGTTGATGCCCGACGGCGGCATCGGGGTCGCGTCCGGCGCGCCCGGCACGAGCGGGCCGCCACACGCGACGAGCAGCACGGGCAGGACGAGGAGCAGCCGCCTCATCCGCGGCGCGAGGGTGTCGGCGGCCGGTGCTCGGCCGCCTCGGCCGCGCGGGCGAGGACCCACACCAGATCGGCCAGGCGGTTGAGGTAGGGCACCAGCCAGGCACTGTCGAGCGCGCCGGCACGATCGAGCGAGATCACACGGCGCTCGGCGCGGCGCAGCACCGTCCGTGCCAGCTCGAGCGCGGCGGACGCTCTCGACTCTCCAGGCACGACGAACTCGCGCGGCATCTGGATCGCCGCCTCCCAGCGGGCCAGCTCCTGCTCGAGCCCGGAAAGCATTCCCTCCGAGACGCGCGTCACGCCGTCCTGCAGGCGGTCGTGCGCGTCGGGGTGGGCGGCGAGCTCCGCGCCGGCGACGAACAGCTCGCGCTGGCAGCGCAGGACGGTCGCGGCGAGGTCGCCAAGACCGGCAGCGGCGAGCTCGGCGCGGGCCAGCCCGAGGGCGGCGACGCCCTCGTCGAGCGAGCCGTAGGCGTCGGTTCGGGGATCGTCCTTGGCTATCCGGCCGCCGTACAGCAGACCGGTCGTCCCGTCGTCACCGCGCCCCGTCGCCACCGCGCTGCCGGCGATGGCCGGGCGGCGCCGGCTCACCAGACGAGGCCGGCGTCGCGCGGGTCCCAGCGCTCGGCCAGCAGGGTCACCTTGACGTCGTGCTCGACGACGCTCTCGACCTGCTCCTTGACCTGCTGGATCATCGAGCCGGCGTAGGGGCAGAAGGGCGTCGTCAGGATCATCTTCACCTCGGTCTGGTTCTCGCCGAGGACTATCTGCTTGATCAGCGCCAGCTCGACCACGTTCATCCCGATCTCGGGGTCGACGACGGCGCGCAGCGCGTCGAGGATGGCCAGCTCGGTCGCCCGCGCCTGGGGATCGATGGTTGCCGTCGCCTGGCCCGCGGCCTGGTCGCCGGCAGGCGTCGCCGGCTGGTCGGGCTGTGCCGGCTGGTCGGTGGTCGGCTGTTCGGGCTTCGTCGAGTCTGTCATCGTTGGTCTCCGTCGGCGGTCACCACGATCCCGTGGAGATCGCGCAGGTGCTCGGGAAAGGCGGCCGCCTCGGCAGCGCTGAAACCCGGTCCGCGCAGCGCGCCGTTCGCGAAGAACTCAGCGTAGCGCGCCCGGTTGTCGGCGGCGAACTTGAACGCCTCGGCGATGCCGACGCGGCGCAGCTCGGGGTTGTCGGCCAGGATGGCCGACGGGCTGAGGCCGTTGGCGCGCATCTCGAGCAGGTTGCGGACTGTCAGGCGCGTGTTGTGGCAGAAGGGCTCGCCGTTCATCACCAGCGGGTCGGTCTTGACCCATTTGATCGTCATCGGCGCCGCCTCAGATCCACCTGTCGTCGCCGACGCCGGCGCCCTTCCAGAAGAAGCGGATGATGGGATTGCCCTTGTGGTCGCCGGGCAGCCGCTGGTGGTGCTTGAGCCGCTGCAGCCAGGCCTCGAAGTACTCGCGTGCGGTGGCGTTCTCCTCTGGCGACAGGACAGTCGCCGCGGCCTGGCGCAGGCCTTCGAGCTGCGCCATCACGTCGCGCAGCGGCACGCGGCGCCGGCGGTAGACGGGCACGAGCCACTCCCCGTAGTTCGTGACGAACGACGAGTTGCCGGTCTCGAGGGCGCGGGCGAGCTGCTCGACGTGGCGCTCCATGTCGCGCAGGAACAGCCGCAGCGCCGCCTCGTCGTAGTGCTCGTCGAAACCGGGCACGAGGCGGACCGTGTTCTGCAGCGCCAGCCGGCTGAGGCGCGCGTTGTTCGTGCGCAGCCGCATCGCCGCCGCCGGCAGGCCGGCCGTGTGATCTGGCGGTGGCAGTCCTAGGGTCGGGTGTGCCATTGCCCTTCCAGTCTACCGTCGGCGGCGCAACCCTCCCTTGATTACCGGCCACGCCGCTGACGGTGAGGCTGACATGCGCTCATGGCTAGGGTGGGCCTCGTGACCCGACCGACGCTGACGGCCCTGATCATGCTTGGCGCCCTGCTCGCATCCTCCGGCTGCGCCGCCGCCGAGCAGCCGACACCGCCGCAGCCGACGCCCGGTTCGCTCACCTCGCCGGCGGCCGAGCCCGGTCTGCCGCACGAGATCGTCGAGCCGATCCTGCGCGATGCCGAGCAGCGCACGGGTTACAGCCAGGACCGCTTCATCGTCGTTCCATCGGTGCCGGCGACGTGGCCGGACAGCACGATGGACTGCCCGCAGCCGGGCGAAGAGCCGGTCGTGGGGCTGGTCGAGGGCTACGTCGTCGTACTGCGCGTCGAGGAACCGGAGGCAACCGAGGTTCTGCTCGAGTACCGCGTCCGCGCCGACGACGGCAGCTTCCGCTTCTGCGAGGAGTCGTTCGTCCCGCCGCCCGGCTGATCGCCCGCGCGCGAGCTGCGTGCCGTTCTCGCCAAGCCTGGCGGGAGTTACAGTGATCCGGCATGAGTGAGCAGCAGACGAGCGGCGCCGAGTCCGAGGCGGCGCCCGGGCTCGATCGGCGGCGCGCGCTGCACGCCTTCGACTGGGGCGCCGTCGCCGGCATCGCGGTCGCGCTCGTCTACGGCATCCTGTGGGGCGGCATCGAGCTGCAGTTCGGCTTGATCGCCGTCGCGGTGATGGGCGGCTGGCTGATCGGCGCAGCTGTCCGCCACGGTGCCTGGCGCGCGGCGTGGCGCAGCCCGCAGCACAGCCCGTCGCGGCGGCTGAAGGCGTTTGCCGCGGTCGTCAGCGTCGTCGCCTGGTTCGGCGGCGCGTACGTCGCCTATGTCGTCAGCCGGGCGTTGCTACCCGAATCGGACCTGTCCTTCGCCGAGCGGCTGTCCGACCTCCCCTTCGCCGAGTACCTGACCCAGCAGTACGAGGCCGGCGGCCTGGTGCACGCCATCGCGCTGGCGGCGATGGTGATCATGGGCTGGCGCACCGCGCGATGATGTGTGCGTGAGAGGGAGCGAAGTCGTCAGATGCCGAAGCTGCTGATCGCCGTCGTCCACGCGCAGGATGCCGGCCGGCTGGTGGAGGCGCTGCGTGCGGCCGAGCTGCGCCTGACCGAGGTCAACTCGCGTGGCGGCTTCCTCAAGGCGCGCAACGTGATGCTCTTTCTCGGACTGGAGGATGAGCAGGTGCCGCTGGCGATGCGGCTGATCGACGAGAACTGCCAGTCGCGTACCGAGAGCGTGCCCGTCGAACTGCTCGGCGGCATGGACTCGAGCTGGCTGCCGACCGAGGTTACCCACGGCGGCGCGACGGTCTTCATCATGCCGCTCGATGACATCAGGCGGATCTGACCGGGCCTCGCCGCGGCGCGTCCTGAGCCCACCGTCTTGAGCCCGCCTCAGGTCGCGCCGTCTTCCTCGGGCGTCTCGCCGACGAACGGCATGTGCTGCTCCTCGACCGCCTTGAGGCTCATGCGCAGCGCCGCCGTCTTCTGGCGCGCCACCTCGCGCACGTAGGCCGCCTCCTCGTCGTCGGTCATGCGCCGGCCACGGACGGCTTCCGGCCGGCCGACCATCAGCCAGGCGAGGTGGTAGCGATCCATCTGGCCCCAGGCCGTGCTGAGCAGGTCGTCGGACAGCTGCAGCCACAGGCGCAGGGCGCCGATGGAGGGCGCGCGCTCGAGGCGCTCGCCCTCGGCGATCAGCCGGCGCGTCTCCCGGATCAGCTGGCCCCGCTTCATCCGAGCTTAGCGGCGGGTGCGCTCATCTGCGCGGTCGGGCGGCCATGGGCGATTATGTCGTCACCCAGCGGACAAGCAGCGGAGCGCCATGCCCGACCGAGCCATCAGCGCGCGCCCCGATCCACGGCTGCTCGACGACGTGTTCGCGCGGCTCGACGAGAGGGTCCGCGCCGGCCACGTGCCGGCCGCCGCGCTGGCCGTCGGCGACGCCAGCGGGCCAATCCGGCGCCAGACGTTCGCCGCCGGCTCGAGCGTCGATCCGGAAAGCTTCTTCTTCCTCGCCTCGCTGACCAAGCCGATCTTCGCGACCGCCGTCATGCAGCTCGTCGAGGAGGGCCGGCTGGGCCTGCATGAGCCGCTGGCCCGTCACTTGCTGGAGTTCGCGACCGCCGACAAGGAGCGCGTCACGACATGGCACATCCTGACCCACACCTCGGGCATCCCCGACGTCCTGCCCGAGGTCATCCGGCGCGAGCGGCCGTCGGCGCGGCGCATGACCGATCTGGCGCTGACGGCACCGCTGCGCTTCCAGCCGGGCACGCGCTGGGAGTACTGCAGCGCCTCCTACTACGTCCTTGCCAAGCTGATCGAGCGGCTGACCGGCCTGACCTACCGGCGCTACCTGGCCGAGCGCCTGTTCTCGCCGCTGGGCATGGAGACGACGTTCGACCCACGACGCAGGGGCCGGCCCATCGTCCCGGTTCGCGGCGTGGGAGCCGAGGGCCGGATCCGGCGTTACCTGCTGCTGCGCTACGTCGTCTCGATCGCACCGCCCGGCGGCGGCCTCTTCGGTACGCTCGATGACCTGCTCCGCTTCGGGGCGGCGCTCCTGCGCCCGCAGCGGCGTGACGGACGCCACCTGCCGCTGGCGCCCGAGACCATCGCGCTGATGGGTGAGGACCACACGCGCGGCCTGCCCGGCGTGGTCGAGGGCGAGGAGCGGCCGGTCCACTTCGGATTGGGCTGGAACAAGCCGACGCTGTCGACGGGCCTGCCCGGCTCCGAGCGGACGATCGGCCACGGCGGTGCGACCGGCACGAGCATGTGGATCGACCCCGACGCCGAGCTCGTCTTCGTCTACTTCACCAACCAGTGGGACCCTGATCGCTCGCCCGAGCGCGAGGCGCTCGAGGGCGTCTATGAGGCGCTGGCCGCCGCGCGATGACGTGAGGGGGCGGCGGCCGCTGATCGCCGTCTACGCTCAAATGTCCGTTCTTCGGCACATCAGCACACGGCCCGGAATCGGCGTTCGCACCCCTCATTTGTACCCCTCGCCGCGCATCCGAGGGTTGGCGAAGGGCGGGCGCCGGCGGCCATGTGCGCGAAATCGGACTTTTGGCGGGAGCTGCCCGGCCCGTGCCTCCCGTCCTCGCCGCCGCTACGGTGTCGCGCCCTCGTCGCGGGCGAAGGCGCGCAGCTGCTCGCGGCAGTCGGCCGCCAGCCGCTCGACCTGGCGCACCAGCCACGGCTCGACGCGCGGGCTGTCCTCGATGACGACTTCCTCGCCGGCCGCGCCCTCCTCGAGCAGGATGCCCTGCCGGTTGCGGTAGTCGGCCATCCAGTTGGCCTGCAGCTGGACGAGCACCGACAGCACGACAGACCGATCGAACGACCAGTCGAGGTACTCGGCGTTTAGCCGATCGACGACGTCACGCAGGCGGACCGCGCGGCCGCGCGGCAGGCGCGCGAGCAGGTGCGCGACGCGCAGCGCCGAGAAGGGGTCGCCACTCTGGGCGACGACCGGCGGGCTGAGGTGTGGGTCCGGGAGACCCTCCACGTCGCGCAGCTCGAAGGTCATGCCGACGGCCGCGGCTCGAGGCGCAGGGTCGTGCCCAGGATCTCCGCCCGGACCATCGCCGGCGTCGCCGGATCGCCGGCGTACTTGCGCTCGAAGCCGCTCGAGCAGCGGGCGACCGAGCGATCGTCGGTGGCCGGCACCGCGCGCACCGGCAGCCGGCGCCCGTCGGCAAGCAGGGCGACCTCGTCCGGCCGATCGAGTGCGGCCTGGAACCAGTGGGCACGATCACCGCGCCACGAGCGGGCGAAGACGTCGCCCTCGTCGACGACGGCCCAGATCGTCGTCCGCCGCCGGCGGTCATCGGGCCGGATCGTCTCGATGTCGACCTCGCGGGCGTGCTCGAGCAGCTCGAGCGTCGGCTGGTCGAAGCGCGTCACCCGACGGCCTCGCCGATCTCGACCCGCTCCTCGGACGTGCCCGGAGGGCCGCGCCGGACCGACAGGTAGGAGCCGGCAGGTACGTCGCCGAGGAGCGGCCGGACGACCTCGACGATGCGGTCGGCATCCGGGCCCAGCAGCTGGATGCGCAGGTAGCCGCGCTCGAGCTCGTTGGTCTCGTGCGTACCGGCGCCGGACTCATCGAGGGCCTGCATCAAGCCGTCCTCGAGCGCGTAGACGTGGAGCTGCTCGCGCTCATTGGTCAGCTCCGGATCTGACAGGCGGAGCAGGACCGTCACGGACTGCCGCTCGTCGACAGGTGCCGGCTCCTCGCCCGTGTCCGTCGCGCCGCCGAACAGGCGGCGGAGCAGGTTCATCTGGCCTAGAGCAGCTCGCCGTGGGCCGAGCCGGTCGGCTCGCCGTCGCGCGGCCGCGGCTCCTCGCCCGGACCGTACTCGGGCTTCTGCCCTGTGGCGCTCCCCGTGTCGAGCACGGGCAGCGTCCGCTTCTCGCCCTCGATGGCGCCGACCCCGTAGGGCGTCCACTTGTCGCCGCGCTGGAGCCGGTGCGCCTCGACGTTGCCCCGTGCGTGCACCTCCTCGAAACCTTCAGGCTCGATCCACATCCGCTCGCCCTGGAGCAGGCCGTGGACGCCCGACTGGCCGGGCTCCGGTCGCGTGTTCCGGCAGGCCGAGCAGCGGCTCTTGTCGTGCTGCTTGTACTCGAGCGGCTCCTCGTAGGTGGTGATGTAGCCCTCGTAGTTGCGCAGCACGACCTTGTGGTCGGAGTAGCTGATCAGGTAGTTGGGCATGACCGGGATCTTGCCGCCGCCGCCCGGCGCGTCGATGACGTAGGTCGGGATGGCGTAACCCGACGTGTGACCGCGCAGGCCCTCGATGATCTCGAGCCCCTTGCCCACCGGCGTGCGGAAGTGGCCCGAGCCCTCGACGAGGTCGCACTGGTAGAGGTAGTAGGGACGGACGCGCATCTCGACGAGCCGGTGGACCAGCTCGCGCTGGACGTTGACGCAGTCGTTGACGCCGGCCAGCAGCACCGACTGGTTGCCGACCGGGATGCCCGCCCGGGTCAGCCTGTCGACCGCCCGCGCCACCTCGGGCGTGATCTCCTGCGCGTGATTGAAGTGCAGGTTCATCCAGATCGGGTGGTAGCGCGCGAGCATCTCGCACAACTCGTCGTTCACCCGCTGGGGCAGGAAGACCGGTACGCGGCTGCCGATGCGGATGATCTCGATGTGCGGGATCTCGCGCAGCCCGCGGATGATCGATTCGAGCAGCTTCGGGGCGAGCGTCAGTCCGTCGCCGCCGCTGATCAGCACGTCGCGCACCTGCGGCGTCCGGCGCAGGTAGTCCAGCTGCGCCTCATGCTCCTTGCGGTTGAAGTTCTGGCTGGGGTCGCCGACGATCCGCGAGCGCGTGCAGTAGCGGCAGTACGAGGCGCACTGCGTGGTGACCAGCATCAGCACGCGGTCGGGGTAGCGGTGGACGAGGCCGGGCACCGGTGAGTGGCGGTCCTCGGCGAGCGAGTCCTCCATCATCGCCGTGAAGGCCTGCTGCTCGCGGCCGAGGGGAATGACCTGCCGGCGGATCGGATCGTCGGGGTCGTCGGGATCGATCAGGCTAATGAAGTAGGGCGTGATGTCGACGCGGAACTTGTCCGGTGCCGACAGCCCCTCGCGCTCCTCGTCGGTCAGGTTGAGGACCTGCTCGACCTCGTCCAGCTCGTTGACGCGGTTCGACAGCTGCCAGCGCCAGTCGCTCCACTTCTCGTCGGCGACGTCCGCCCACAGAGGAGCGCGGTGGCTGACGGCGGGCCTGCCGTCCGGCCCCAGCCGGCGCGCCGGGTCGCGGGTGTTGACGAAGTCCGACTCGGCCGGGGCGACGTGGCGCTGGACGGCTTCCACGATCGGTCCTCCCGTGAATAATCGCTATGCAGCGTGGATACGGGAGATGATAGACCGGCCTTGCCGAGACGGGCGGGGGAGCGGGGAGGAGGAGTGGCCCTTTGATAGACTCCGGCGCGATGGAGCGCCTGAAGCAGATCGCGATCGTGTTCGCCGTGCTCACCGTCGGCGTCGTGGTCGTCGGGCTCTTCCACAGCTTCCAGCTGCTGATCTCCAACCCGATCGCGATGATCGGCTCGATCGCGCTCGGCACGCTGATGGTCGCGATCTTCCTGAAGGTGGCGATGGTGCCCGAGCGGCGCTACACCGGCTGGGTGCGCGGCATCACCGGCTCCAACGCGCGCTGGTTGTTCCTGGTGCTGCTGCTGCTGTGGGGCGGCGCGATGGCCTTCCTGGCGCTGCTCGACCTCGGCCCGCAGCAGGCCGGCGCGCCGGCGCTGGTCGGGCTGTTCGTCGGCATCTTCCTGTTCATGGGCTTCATCTGGGCCGTTATCGGCGAGTGATGGCGGGGCGCTCACTTCCCGTCCGGGAAACGTGGGGCGCCTGACAGCATGAGAAGCGTCTCGATCCGGTTCGATCCGGCGGGCGGCCGATTCGTCGCGGAGGGCAGCCTGCGCGGGCAGACGATCGCCATCAACGCGCCCAAGCCAGTCGGCGAGAGCCGCCGGCCGACGGGCTTCAGCGCCACGGAGTTGCTGCTCGCCGGCGCCGGCGCCTGCGCCGCGTGGGACGTTCTCGAGATGCTGCGCAAGCGCCGCCACGAGCTGAGCGCGCTCGATGTCACAGTCGAGGGCGAGCAGGCCGACGAGGCGCCGTGGGCCTACCGCCGCATCGCGCTCCACTTCCGGGTCCAATGCACGGGCCTCAGCGCGCCGGTTCTCGAGCGCGTCGTGCGCCTGAGTGCCGTGCGCTACTGCTCGGTGCTGGCGACCGTCCGCGGCGTGGCGCAGGTCGAAGCGACGATGGAGCTGGTCGGCACCGACGGCGCTGGCTCGGGCCGGCTGCCGGTCAGCCTGGCGCTCGAGCCGGCGGCGCTGGCCGAGGAGGCTGCCGAAGTGGCCGGCGCAGGCACCGCCGCCGAACCGACCTCCGACGAGGACTGATCGGCCGCAGCGCGTTCGGGTTCCAGCCTTCATGCTTCGGGTCGGTGACCGACTGACCGACTGACCGACTGGCCCCATGAACCTCTTCCATCGCATCGGCCTGTTCTGCGCGCGCCGGCGCCACCTCGTGGTGGCGGCGTGGCTGCTGCTGCTCGTCGTCGCCGTGCCGCTCGCGCCGCAGCTGCCGGGCGCGCTCCGCGCGGGCGGCTTCTCGACGCAGGACCTGGAGGCGGCGCGCGCGCGGACGGTGCTCGAGGAGGAGCTCGGCACGTCGCCGTCGGCGATGGTCATCCTGCTCGAGAGCACGACCGACGCGCGCGCCGGCGAGCCGGCCTTCGAGTTGGCCGTCGCGCAGGCGCTGGCCGACGTCCCGCGCGCGCAGTACGTCACCGGCCTGCTGACCCACCACGCTGCGCCGCGGCAGGTCAGCGCCGATGGCCGCGTCGTGTACGAGATCGTCACGCTCAGCCTGCCGCCCGACGACTCGCCGCTGGCCCTCGAGCCCGTCGAGCAGGCGCTGCGCGACGTGCCCGGCATCCGCGCCCACCTCGCCGGCTCGCCGGCCTTCTACGGCGACATCCAGGTCCTCTCCGAGCACGACCTCCAGCGCAGCGAGCTCATCTCGCTGCCGCTGGCGGCGCTGGCCCTGCTCCTCGTCTTCGGCAGCGTCGTGGCGGCGGGCGTGCCGATCGTCGTCGGTGGCACGGCCGTCGTCGTGGCGCTCGCCGTCCTGTTCCTGGTCGCCAGCGCCACGCCGATGAGCATCTTCGTGCTCAACCTGGCGACCCTCCTCGGGCTCGGCCTGGGCGTCGACTACGCGCTGCTGCTGACCAGCCGCTTCCGCGAGGAGCTGACCCAGCGTGGCGGGGGCCGGCTGCCCACGGGCGAGGCCGACCGCCCGGCGATCGACGCGGCCGTGGCGGCGACCGTCGCGACGGCCGGCCGGGCGGTCTTCTTCAGCGGCCTGACCGTCCTGCTCGGGCTGATCGGGCTGATGCTCTTCGACTTCATGGTCCTGCGCTCGGTGGGTGTCGCCGGCGCGGTCGTCGTCGGCCTGGCGGTGGCCGGCGCGGTCACCCTCCTGCCCGCCGGGCTGGCCTTCCTCGGCGCGCGCATCGACAACCTGCCCGTCCGTCGCCGGCGTTCGCTGGAGGGATCGGACGAGGGCGCCTGGGCGCGGCTCGCCCGCCGCGTGATGGATCGGCCGCTGCTCTTCTTCGTGCCCACGCTGGCCTTCCTGGTCCTGCTCGGAACGCCGTTCATGCACGTCCGCTTCAACGCGCCCGACGCCACGATCCTGCCGCCCGGCGTCCCGTCGCGGCAGGCCTACGACCTGCTCGTCGAGCACTTCGGCGAGGGCGAGTTCGCGCCGCTGGTGATGGCTGTCCGGACCGACGGCCCGGTGACCGACCCGCGCAACGTGGCGGCGCTGTACGACTACTCGCGCCGCCTCGCCGCCGATCCACGCGTCAACCGCGTCGAGGGCATCGTCGACATCGATCCGCGGCTCGGCCGCGAGCAGTACCAGCTGCTCTACGGCGCGCCCGGTGGCCCGGGTGACCGCTTCATCGCCGACGTCCTCGAGCGCACGACGAGCGGCGACCTGACGGCCTTCACGATCTACACGCCCTACGGCCCCAACCGGCCCGCCGGCCACGAGCTGGTGCGCGACCTGCGCGACCCAACCTCGCCGCTGGTCCCGCCCGCCGGCATGAGCGTGCTCGTCGGCGGTGGCGCGGCCGAGGTGCGCGATGTCGTCGAGCGCATCGCAGCCGACTTCCCGCGCAGCGCCGCGTTCATCCTCGTCACAACCTTCCTCGTCCTGTTCGTGCTGCTCCGTTCGCTGGTCCTGCCGATCAAGGCGATCGTCGTCAACGCGCTGTCGATCACGGCCGCCTTCGGCGCGCTGGTGTGGGTCTTCCAGGACGGCAACCTGTCGGCGCTGCTCGGCTTCGCGCCGCTCGGCTTCGTCGAGACGACGCTGCCGGTGATCCTCTTCTGCGTGCTGTTCGGGCTGTCGATGGACTATGAGGTCTTCCTGCTCAGCCGCATGAAGGAGGTCTACGACCAGACCGGCAACAACCGCGAGGCGGTGGCGCGCGGGATGGAGCGCAGCGGCCGCATCGTGACCAGTGCGGCGCTGATCGTCGTCCTCGTCGCCGGCTCGTTCGCGCTCGCCGACATCGTGCTGATCAAGGCGCTCGGCCTGGGCGTGGCCATCGCGGTCGCGATCGACGCGAGCATCGTCCGCGCACTGCTCGTTCCCTCGACGATGCGCATGCTGGGCGATCGCAACTGGTGGCTGCCGGCGCGCATCCGCCGCTTCATCAGCACCCGCCTGCACCTGCCCGAGACGGCGACCATGACGCTGGCTCTTCTGCTGGTCGGCGCCGTACTCGTCGCCGCGTGCTCGCCGTCGGGGCGCATCCTGGCCAACGAGCCGCCGCCGCGGCCGAGCCCTCCGACGGCGGCGCCGACAGCGGTCCGGCCGCCCGACCCCCAGCCCGTCGTCCTGCCCGCCGACGAGGCGCCCCACGACCGGCTGACCGAGTGGTGGTACTACACCGGCCACCTCGCCGCCGGCGGCGGGCGCACCTTCGGCTTCGAGTTCGTCATCTTCCGCGCTGAGCGTGGCACATTCCCCGTCACGTGGGCGGCGCACCTCGCGCTGACCGACGAGACGGCCGGCCGTTTCATCTTCGACCAGCGCTCCGAGATCGGGCCGCAGGTCGACCGCGGCGGGCTGACCGGCGCCGACGGCGGCTTCAACCTGGCGATCAGCGGCGGCGATCCCCTGAGCGACCTCGTCGCCGTCAGCGGCGGACCGACGCCGCCGCCGGCTGGGCTGCCCTGGCGGATGACCGGCCACCTGGGCGAGGATCGGCTGTCGGCCGTGGCCGACGAGTTCGGCATCGACCTTCGGCTGTCTGCGACGCGCGCCGATCCGGTCCTGCACAGCGGCATCGGCTGGGTCGACCTCGGTCCTGCCGGCGGCTCGTACTACTACTCCTGGCCACGGATGGAGGCATCGGGCACGCTCATGCTCGATGGTGAGCCGCTGCCCGTCGAGGGCACGGCCTGGTTCGACCATCAGTGGGGCGACTTCATCGCCGTCGGCGCCGGCGGCTGGGATTGGTTCGCGATCAACCTCGACGACGGCACGGACCTGATGATCTCGCTGCTCCGTGGCGCCGACGGCAGCCGCGCCGGCGCGGCCGGCACGCTGGTCCAACCCGACGGCCACGTCCGCCACCTGTCGGAGGACGACTTCGACGTGACGGCCACGGGGCAGTGGACAAGCCCGCACTCGGGCGCCACGTATCCTGCCGGCTGGCGCATCGAGGTCCCCGCGGAGCAGCTCGAGATCGGCCTGACGCCGACGCTCGCCGACCAGGAGCTCGATACTCGCCCGACGAGCGGCGTGTTCTACTGGGAGGGGTCGCAGATCGTCGAGGCGACGCGTGCCGGCACGCCGTTGAGCGGCCAGTCCTACGTCGAGCTGACCGGCTACTACGCGACGGGGAGCGACTGAGCTGGCAGTGACCGACGAGCGCGCAAGGCGGGCGCCGTATGCTTCGCCGGACATGGAGAGCGAGGAAGCCGCGCGGGCCGAACGGGAGGAGGCGGTCACGCGCGCAGCTGACGCGCCTCGCCGGTGGGATCTCGAATGGGAGCCCCTGCGCCGGGCGGGCGCGCCGGAACGCCTGCCGCCGTCGGCGGGCGCCACGTACGCCGAGTTTCCCGTCCGCGCCATCGCGTTCGGCGTCGACCTGGCGCTGCTCTGGCTCGTCTTCCAGGTGCTCGTCCAGGCGCGCGGGTTGACCGCGCTGTGGCTGACGCGCGACGACCCGCAGGCCAACGACCCGACGCTCGCCGTGTCGGGCGGGCTCGCAGTCGCCGCCATCGCGCTCCTCTCGCTGACCGCCGTCTACTTCTGGCGCGTCTTTCGCGCGACGCCCGGCCAGATGCTGCTCGGCCTCTTCGTCGTCGAGCGCGGCAGCGGCCTGCGCCTCGGCCGCCGCCGCGCGTTGCTGCGCTGGCTCGCCCTCTACGCGCCGTTCGTGGCCCTGCTCTCCTACACGCAGCTCATCGACGTCATCTTCCGCGCCGACCTGGCGCCCGGTGCCGATCCGCTGCTCGTGGCGTCGCTGGCCTTCTTCGCGCCGATCGCCTGGTACCTGGTGCTGGCCGTGTCGGTGGCCGTCGAAGGACGCCGCGGGCGGGGCCTCCACGACCGGCTCGCCGGCTCGGTCGTCGTTCGCCGCGCCGGACCGCCCGCCTAGCCTCGAACGTCAGGCGGGCCGGTTCGTCAGCAGGAAGACGGTGACGGCTATCGCGCCGACCACGACAGCTCCGACGAGGGCCAGATCGAGGCCGGCCGCCGGCGTGTAGGTACCGCCGCTGAGCTCGCGCCGGGCGCGCAGGAAGGACCATGCGCCACCGATGGCGACGAGTCCACCGAGCAGCACCAGGGCGATACCGGTCAGCGCCTCGAGCGCGCCGATGGCTGAGCCCTGGACGGCCAGGCGATCGACGATGAAGCCCAGGCCGATGAGCGTCAGAGCGGTCCGGATCCAGGCGAGCAGCGTGCGCTCGTTGGCCAGGTGATCCCGCGCCGACGGGAGCTCGACGCGCGGCTCGTCCCGGCGATCGTCGGTCAACCGCTGACCAGCTCGCCGCCGTCGACGCCGATGACGTTGCCGGTGATCCAGTGCGTGCCGTCGCGGGAGAGCGCGACGATCGCTCGGGCGACGTCGTCGACGGTCGTCATCCGGCCCATCGGGTTGCGCTCGCCGTGCTCGATCAGCGCCTGCGCCTCGGGGATGCGCATCAGTGCCGGCGTCTTGGTCACGCCCGCCCGGATGGCGTTGACCGTCACGCCGCTGCCGTTGCGCGCGAACTCCATCGCCAGCTGGCGGCAGTGCGACTCGAGCGCTGATTTGGCGGCGCTGACCGCGCCGTAGCTCATCACCACGCGCGTCGAGCCCTCGCTCGTCATCGCGTAGACCTTCGAGCCCTCCCCGAGGAGCCCGCCGCGCCAGGCGTCCTGCGCCCAGTAGACGAGGCTGTGCGCCATCACGTCGAGCGTCATCTCCATGTTCCGGCGCGAGATGCTGTCGGCGGCGTCCGCTGCCAGGTAGGGCTTAAGCGTGCCGAAGGCGAGCGAGTGCATCATCACGCGCACGTAGGGTCGCGCGTCGCGCCGCTCGTCGAGGCGGGTCCGCAGCGCCGCCAGGACCTGCCCGCGCTGCTCGTCGGCGGCGGCGTTGACGTTGAAGAACAACGCCTCCCGGCCGTGCCCCGTGATGCGCTGCCGGATCTCCTCGACGTGGGCCAGCCCCTGCCGCCGGTCGAGGTGGACGCCGCAGACGTTGTAGCCGTCGGCGGCGAGGGCGAGTGAGGTCGCTTCCCCGAAGCCGCTGCTGGCCCCCAGGATCAGCGCCCAGCGCTCGCGCTCGTCGGTCATCGCGCGGAGTCTAGCAACCGGCGCCGGGGGCCACCCGGCCTATCATCGGCGCCATGGATCAGCGACTGACGCTCATGACCGTCCATGCCCACCCCGACGACGAGAGCATCTCGACCGGCGGCATCATGGCCCGCTACGCTGCCGAGGGCGCCCGCGTCGTGTGCGTGACATGCACCGGCGGCGAGCACGGCGAGATCGTCGTGCCCGAGATGGACACGCTTGAGAACCACGCCCGGCTGGCCGATATCCGGCGCGAGGAGATCCGTCGCGCGCTGGCCCACCTCGGCCCGATCGACCACCGCTGGCTGGGCTACGTCGACTCGGGGATGATGGGCACGCCCGAGAACGAGGCGCCGGGCAGCTTCTGGCAGGCCGACTTCGACGAGGCCGTCGAGCGCCTGGCGGCCATCGTGCGCGAGCTCCGGCCGCAGGTGATGGTCAGCTACAACGACTTCGGCGGCTACGGCCATCCCGACCACATCCGCGCCGCGCTCATCACGAAGGCCGCCTTCGAGCGCGCGGCGGACGAGCCCGAGCCGCCGCACAAGCTCTACGAGACGGTCCTCAGCATGGCCCGCCGCGACGAGATCAGACGCGTCGCCGAGGAGCGCGGCGCCGATCCGTGGTGGACACCGAAGCGGGACGAGACCGACGAGGAGCGCCGCCAGCGCGAGGAGCATCTCCAGCGCATGGCCGACGCCCAGGGCCCGATCACCACGAGCGTCGACGTACATGCCTACATCGACGCCAAGCACGCCGCCATGCGCGAACACGTCAGCCAGCTGTCGCCGACGATGACCTTCCTGGCGCTGACGCCCGACGACTGGCGCGAGCTGCTGCCAACGGAGGACTTCACCCTGCGCGTCTCGCGCATCGGCGTGCGCATCCCCGAGGACGACCTGTTCGCCGGCCTCCGCTAGCGGGCGACACCGCCCGCGCCTGGCCTCAGTAGGGCAGCAGCCCCTCCGACGCCTCGCGCACCCGCTCGAGCACGCGCCGGCCGCCGCCGTCGTAATCGAGCAGGTTGGGCTGGACGTGGTCGACGATGAGCGTCGGGTGCAGCCGCGCCTGGGCGAGATTGTGGCCGTGGAAGGTCAGCTCGAGGATGAGGCCCTGCATCGTCGGCTCCGACCACGGCTGGTCGAAGGCGAGGTTGCCCATCGAGTAGGAGGCAAGCCCGTCGCCGATCTCCTCGATGGCGCCGGCCCAGTGCGAGTGGGCGCCGAGCACCAGGTCGGCGCCGGCGGCGACCCAGCGGCGGGCGAGGTTGCGCTGGCCGGCGCTCGGCGCGGCGCGGTACTCGCGGCCCCAGTGCGGGAAGACGACCACGACGTCGGCCGACTCGGCGGCGGATGCCACCTGCCGCACGAAGGCGGCGCCCGAGCAGGGCGCGGCGCCGTGCCGGTCGGCGCGGGCGATGAGGCCGACGCTGGTGCAGGGCAAGATCGCCACGCGCCGGCCGCCGGCCTCCACGACGGCGCCCTCGGTCGCCTGCTCGATGTCACGGCCGGCGCCGGCGAAGGCGATGCCGAGTCGCTCGAGGTGGCGCCGCGTGTCGCGGATGCCGGCCGGGCCGGCATTGTGGATGTGGTTGTTGGCCAGCGACAGGAAGTCGAAGCCGGCGTTGCTCAGTCCGTCGAGCAGGCGCGGGTCGCCGCTGAAGCTGAGGCTGAAGCGGAAGCGCTCGCCGAGCGTGTGGTAGCGCGGATTGTCGACCGCTGCCGCCTCCAGGTTGGCGATCGCGAGGTCGGCCTCGCTGAAAAGCCCGCGCACGGCGCCGTCGTCGGCCGTGCGCTCCCACAACGGCACGCGGTGGCCGAGATCGGAGCAGCAGACGCGCCGTGTGATGCGCACGCGGCCGCCGTCCCACGGCCAGTCGACGCCCTTCTCGAGCGTCGTCACGTGGTAGGCCATCCAGCGGTCGAGCTGGACGTCGCCGCCGGCGACGAGCGTCCACGTCGCGCGTTGGTCCCACGCCGCTCCCTCCGCGCCGGCGCCCGGGATGAGCAGCGGCCAGTCGCCCAGGTCCGCCAGGCGGCGGTTGCCGAAGAGCGCGACGTCGTCGATGGCCAGCGCGCGCACCGCCGGCGTGACGTCGGCCACGCGCAGCAGGCCCAGCGCCCCGTCGCCGGCGGCGCGCCGGATCTGCGCCGGCCCGCCGCTCTCGACGCCGGCGCCGAGCGAGACGCCGAGCGCGGCGGCGATGGCATCGCGGTCGGCCTCGGGCACGATGACGCGCTCGTAACGCGCGCTCTCGCCGACGAGCGCTCGCGCGAGCTCGCGCCGGCTGATCGACTCCTCGCCCGACCAGAAGCCGACGACGGGCACCAGCGCGACCTGGGCGGGGGCCGGCCCGCCGTCGGGCGGCGTGGCGGGCGGTCCGTCGGAGGGTGAGGATGAGCCGTTCGGCGAAGGAGCGTCCGTCGGGGCGGGCAGCGTGTCCGACGGAGCGGGCGCGGCGGATGTCGACTGCGGCGCGACGCTGGGCTCGTTGCCGGCGACTTCGGGTGCGGCGCCAGGCGCCAGCAGGACCATGGCGGCCAGCAGCACCAGCCCACCGAGCGCAAGTAGTGTTGAAAGCTGGCGACGGCCCCTCAGCCGGTCGGCCACCCTCTCGAGTCGGGTGATGACGTGCCTCCCTGCGGCGCGCATGGTATGGCAAGTGCGGCATGTGCGCAGGACGTTCAGGCGCCGGGGCGGTGAGAGAGGGAGCAACTGGCGGACCCGACCGGATTCGAACCGGCGATCTCCAGCGTGACAGGCTGGCATGTTGGGCCGCTACACCACGGGTCCGGCGGCGAGGACGAGGATAGCAGCAGCCCGCCCGCTTGTCAGTCGGGCGCCTGACGCGGGCCACGGTGAGCGGCGCGGGCGTCCCGCCGGCGGGCGATCAGCAGCGACGCCGCGATCGCGACGGCCAGCACGGCGACGATCAGCGCCAGCGACAGCAGCGCCGGGACGTGGACGACGTCGGAGAGCAGCATCTTCGCGCCGGCCAGCACAAGGATCGCGCCGAGACCGATCTTGAGGTAGGTGAACTTGTCGATCAGGCCGGCCAGCAGGAAGTAGAGCGAGCGCAGGCCGAGGATGGCGAACGCGTTCGAGGTGAAGACGATGAAGGTGTCGGTAGTGATGGCGAACACGGCCGGCACCGAGTCGATGGCGAACATGATGTCGGAGGTCTCGACGACGGCCAGCGCGACGAGCATCGGCGTCGCCATCAGGCGGCCGTTCTCGCGCACGACGAAGGCACGGCCGCGGTAGCCGTCGGTCACCGGCAGCAGCCGGCGTACGAGGCCGACGACGCGACTGTTGCGCGGGTCGCCCAGCTCGCCCTTCGAGACCGCCATCCGCCAGCCGGTCAGCACCAGCACCGCGCCGAGCACGTAGACCAGGAAGTGCACCTGCTGGAGGAGCAGCGTGCCGCCGACGATGAACACGGCTCGGAAGAAGATCGCTCCCATCACGCCCCAGTAGAGGAGACGGTGGCGGAGCTCGGGCGGCACGCCGAAGTAGGCGAACAGCATCGCGAAGACAAAGACGTTGTCCATCGACAGGCTGTACTCGAGCAGGTAGCCGGTGATGTACTCCGTGCCCGAGAGCGGGCCGCGCGTGGCGAAGACGAGCGCCCCAAAGCCGACTCCCAGCGAGACCCACACGGCCACCCACGCCGATGCCTCGCGCAGCGACAGGACGTGGGGCCGGCGATTGAAGATGAGCAGGTCGACGGCGAGCATCGTCGGTACGACGGTGGCGAAGACGACCCAGCCGATGAGATCGGGGCTCAAGACAGACCTCCGGTACGGTGACCGAAGGTCTCTCCCGACCGCGCGCTGGGCAGTCGGCCGACGACACCGAGCGAACCACTGGTCCGCTGTCCTGACGATGCCGCCTCAGGTGGGGTACTCCCCCTCGGCGCAGACACAGATGGTACACGACGCC
>CAYRMQ010000009.1:0-45544 GCA_964425305.1 uncultured Anaerolineaceae bacterium
ATCACGACGCTCGTCGACTGGTCGCACATCATGAACACGCCCGAGCACGCCGACGCCGCCATCCAGGGCCTGAAGGACGCCGGCCTGCGCTCGGTCTTCGCCTTTGGCTTTCCCAACACCTCGATCCAGGACTGGTGGTTCGGGCCCGACTGGGCGGGCAGCGTCGAGCGCATCAACGGCGACGAGGCGCGGCGCATCCGCAAGAACGTCCTCAGCGACGACCAGGCGCTGATCACGATGGCGCTCGCCACGCGCGGCACCAACTTCTGCAAGCCGGAGGTCGTGCGCTACGAGTGGGAGCTGGCCAGGGAGCTGGGCATCAACATCACCGTCCACGTCGCGATGGACCGCTTCGGCTACACCAAGATGCAGCTGCGCGGGCTGAAGGACCTCGATCTGCTCTACCCCAATACGACCTACATCCACGCGTCGCACCTGCTCGACGACGAGTGGCAGATGGTCGCCGACTCGGGCGGCAACGTCTCGCTCGCGCCGCAGATCGAGCTGCAGATGGGCCACGGCTGGGCACCCGCCCAGACCGCCTCCAAGCTGGGCATCCCGGTCGGGCTGTCGTCTGACGTGGCGACGACCGCCTCGTCGGACTGCTTCACCCAGATGCACGCCATCTTCGCCTCGGAGCGGGCCCGGCGCCACGCCGTCGCGTGGGACGAGGACCTCGACGGCAACACGCCGACACCCGACCTGATCACCTCGCGCGACGTCCTGCGCTGGGCGACGCTCGAGGGCGCGATGGTCGCCGGCGTCGCCGATCGGGCGGGCTCGATCACGCCGGGCAAGAAGGCCGACATCGTGATCATCGACGCCAAGGCGGTCAACGTCGCGCCGGTCATCGATCCGGTCGGCGCGGTCGTCTGCGCCGCCGACGTCTCAAACGTCAAGACCGTCCTGATCGACGGCAAGGTGATGAAGGAGAACTGGCGGCTGAAGGCCGACCTCGACCGTCCGCGGCGGCTGGTGCAGGAGTCGCGCGACCACCTGGTTTCTCAGTTCGGCGAGCCCGAGCCGGGCTGGCTCGAGTCGATCCGCTCGGCCGAGCGGGAGTCGGCCGCCGCCACCGCCTGACACGCTCTCGCCCACAGCACCTCGCACCTCCTCCGAGGTGCCGGGGGAAACAGGGCGGCCGCCCCAAGCAGGGCGGCCGCCCTTCAGTGCGTGCCGGCCCTTGTCAGCGACCGGATCGGGACCGCGCCCTGCCCAGATCGAGCCCGATCAGCACCGGGTCGTGATCCGACGAGCGGAACGCGCTCGGGTCGTAGTAGGCGGCTGCGATCTCGGGCGTGCGGAAGCGCAGGTTGCCGGGAAAACCGACCGATTCCCGGTAGTCGATTGCCGGGACTTCGTCGGCATTGATGTGCCAGACGGCGGCGCCCGTGATGCGCGCCGCCAGCGATGGCAGTGCCAGCGCCGTATCGAGCGTCCCTTGCATACCGTCGAACGTGAAGGTGTAGGGCGTGCCGGCGGTGTGCGCGATCAGCTGGTCGATGTAGCCCGCGTCCTCGAGGGCCCGGATCGGGTCCTCGCGACCGTAGGCGTTGAGGTCGCCGATGATCAGCGCACCAAGCGACTCGACGCCGGTCGGGTTGGTCGCCAGCCAGTCCGCGAGCGCGATGGCTGACTGCGTGCGAGTGTGGTTCCAGAAGCCCTGGCCGTCGCCCTGGTCGAAGTCGGGATCAGTCGGGTCGGCCAGGCCGCTCGACCCCTTCGACTTGAAGTGGTTGACGACGACCGTCACGCGCTCACCGGTCCCCTTGCGCAGGAACGTCTGGGCGAGCGCGGGGCGGCTGCGGCTGTCGTCGAAGCGCGGGTCGACCTCGCTGGTCAGGATCGCCCAGTCGCCGACGGGCTGGACTGTGGCGCGCTTGTAGATGAACGCCTGCTTGATCGCGTCGGTGCCGATGACGCCGGTGTCGACGAAGCGGAACACCTCACCGCCAAGATGCGCGTTCAACGCGGCGACGAGGGTGCGCGTCGCCTGGAACTCGCCACCGTCGTTCTCGATCTCGATCAGGCCGTAGATATCCGCGTCGAGACGGGTGATCGCGTCGACGAGCTTCTCCGTCTGGCGCGCGAGCTCCGACGGCGTGGTCGCGCCCCTGGCGTTGGGGAAGCCGCCGCCCTGGCCGTCGCCGTCGAAGTAGTTGAGCACGTTGAAGCTGGCGACCTTGAGGTTGCCGCCCACAGCAGGCGGCGCCTCGGGTCGCGGCCGAGTCCGGTTGGCGGCCAGCTCATCGGTGATCTCGTCGATGTCGATCGGCTGAAGGCGCCACTGGCTGAAGCCGAAGTGCAGCACGAAGGTGTGATCGATCAGTTGATCGCCGATGCGCAGCGTTCCGCCAGCCTTGACGTAGGGCAGCAGATCGTCGTGCAGGTTGCCGTCCTCGTCGAGGCGGTTGAGGTTCTGGCCCGTCCGTCCATCGTCGAGGATGATGTTCACCGCCGCGTTGTGCGCGAACAGGTCGAACATCTCGTCGCTGCTCGGCAGGTGCACGTTGGTCGGCGTCTGCAGCACGCCGTCGGCCGACAGGCGGATCTCGCCGAAGCGCTCGACCTGGAAGAACTCAGTGACCGTCAGCTCCGGGTGGGTGACGCGCATCGACTCGAGCGGCTCGAAGATGGTTGCGCGATCGGCGGGCGCCGTCGGCAGTGGCAGCCCGGCCGCCGGCGGCAGCGCGACGTCGACGTCGCAGACCTTCAGCTCGGTGGCGCTGACCTGCGTAACCGTCGAGAACTCGCCGGCCGTACCGGAGACGTAGATGAGGTCGCCGAGGTCGCCGGCGAAGGTGGCGCCCGCATCGAAGACGAAGATCCCCTCCGACGTCTGGGGGTCCTCGTCGCGATCGTCGGCGATGGCCTCCATGAAGAAGCCGCGCAGGCCCTGGTTCGCCGCGATACCAGAGGCGCCACCGGATGTGAAGTCGGCGGTCACGACGCCGCGCGTCACGACGGTTTGGCCGGGGAGCGGAGTGCTCAGCCCGTCGCCCTGGATCTCGTTGATGAGAGTCAAGTCTCCTTCGGCAGTGCCGCAGAGGTCCTGAGCAACCACACGGCCTGGACTCCCGAGCGGTGCTGCTATAGCCACGACAAGAATGCCGACGAGCGTCGGCAAGAAGGAGCGCGTGCCGGTGCGCATCCGATTCCCTCCCTTGTCGCCGGCCGCCGGGCCGGCGTGCCTATGAGCCGGCTGGGGCCGGCATTTGCGCCGAGCCGGCTGGGACCGGCGCGAACGGCGCCGCGGTGACGTGCGGGCACGGAGCTGGAGCGTGCCTGCTGCCGCGGACGCGAGGCTGAATCTACCCCGCGCGGAGGTGCTCCCGCCGGCCGATTCGGCACAGGCGGGCGCGACCGTTACTGTCCGAGCCGCCTCATCCGAGCCGCCTCAGAGGTTGCGGCACTGGTCTTCCTTGTTGCCCTGGACGACGTTGTTGGCGCCGACCGGCTTGGGCTTGTTGGCCTTGCATTGCAGGTTGCCGTCGACGCGGTTGCGGTAGATCTCGACGCCGCCGGTGTTCTGGAAGGCCTGGATGTTGCCGCCGACAACGTTGCGCCGGATGTTGTTGCGGCGGTCGTTCTCGTCGACCAGGATGTCGCCGTTGATGCGGCTGTCGAGGACGATCACGTAGCCGCTCTGCACCACCTGCACGCTGCCGCCGACGCGCGAGTTGTCGCGAACGGCGACGCGCTTCAAGTTCTCGCCCTGGACGTTGCCCACGACGCGCACGCCGAAGGCGCGCAGCACCGCGTTGGTGCCGACCTTGATCGTGCCCTTGACGCGCGTGCCGTGCAGCTCGCACGTGGCACCCTTCGGCACGCGCAGGTTGTCGACGGTGATCGCGCCGAGCGTCCCGCGACAGGTGCGCTCCTCGGCGAGGACCGCCGCCGGCGCCGCCGCGGCCAGAAGGGCGCCCAACAGCGCGCTGAGTATCAGGAGTCGTAATGGGTGCCCGCCCATCGGTCGGTCCTCCCTGCGTCGAGCCAGTGCCACACAGCAGCGGCAACGCTGCGCCGAGGAGATGAAGCGGTCGTGAGGCGGGGCTGAGAAGACGCTCAGGAAGGATTCAGCGGCGGGCGAGCTCGAGCAGCCAGCGGATGAGGACGGCGCCGACGAAGGCGACGATGAAAGCGCCGATCCAGCCGGTGACGACGTCGACGCCGAACAGCTCCCGCGCGAGGAAACCGCCGACGATGCCGCCGAGGATGCCGATGAGGATGTTGGGCAGGCAACCACCGGGCGACCTGTCGCCGACGACCAGCCCGGACAGCGCGCCGGCGACGAAGCCGATGATGATCCAGCCGATGATGCCCAGCTCAGGCATAGGGGTCCTCCTGCTTTCCGCTCTCCCCCGCCAGTAGAGCAGCGTCGCCGGGTCGCGGCGATCTCAGTCTTGAGCGCCGATGCTACGATCATGAGTCAAAGAGCGGTCGAGCCGCACGATCCGAAGCCGGATCCGGCTTACGACGTTCACGAGGAGGCTTGCGGCCATGGCGACGGTCACCTTCGACCACGTATGGAAGCGTTACGGCGGCGACGTCGTCGCTGTACGGGACTTCAATCTCGAGATCCAGGACGAAGAGTTCCTCGTCCTGGTCGGCCCGTCGGGCTGCGGCAAGACGACGGCGTTGCGAATGATCGCCGGCCTCGAAGAGATAACCGAGGGCACGCTCAAGATCGGTGACCGGGTGGTCAACGACCTGGCGCCCAAGGACCGCGACGTCGCGATGGTCTTCCAGAGCTACGCCCTGTACCCGCACATGAGCGTGCGCGACAACCTCGCCTTCGGCCTCAAGCTGCGCAAGGTGCCCAAGGACGAGATCGAGCGGCGCGTGCAGGAGGCAGCACGGATCATCGAGCTGACCAACCTGCTCGAGCGCAAGCCCAAGCAGCTGTCGGGCGGCCAGCGCCAGCGCGTCGCGCTCGGCCGCGCGATCGTCCGCGAGCCGGCCGTCTTCCTGATGGACGAGCCGCTGTCCAACCTCGACGCCAAGCTGCGCGTCCAGACGCGCGCCGAGATCGCGCGCCTGCACCAGCGGCTCAAGACGACGGTCGTCTACGTCACCCACGACCAGGTCGAGGCGATGACGATGGGCAACCGCATCGCGGTCATGAACAACGGCGTCCTGCAGCAGGTTGGCCCGCCGCAGGAGCTCTACGAGCACCCCACCAACAAGTTCGTCGCCGGCTTCATCGGCAGCCCGGCGATGAACTTCATCGACGTCAAGGCGCACCGCGACAACGGCAGGCTCACCCTGCGCAACGAGAATGTCGAGTTGCCGGTGCCCGACAGGCTTCAGCCTTCCGTCGACAGCGCGGGTGACAGCCTGACCGCCGGCGTGCGACCGGAGCACTTCGAGCTGGGCGAGGCCGTCGAGGGGGCGAAGTTCCGTGCGACGTGCGACGTGGTCGAGTTCCTGGGCAATGAAGAGCTGCTCCACGTGACCATCGGGGAGCACGAGCTGGTGGCCATCGTGGACGCCTCTCATCGCGTCAAGCCGGGCGATGTGCTCGACTTTCACGTGCCCATCGAGAAGCTGCACATCTTCGACCAGGAGAGCGGTACCGCGCTGACCTCGAAGATCGCCGGCGCCTGACCGCCTGCATCGAGGCGGCAACCGAGCCTGGTCAGCCGGCAGCCGACGCCTTGGTCGACCGGCGCGCGCCGGCGCGGTCCGCCGCAGCAGCGTCCGATCGCCGGCCGCGCTTGACCTGGTACATCTGGGCGTCGGCGGCGTTGAGCAGGGCGGCCGCCGTCCGTCCGTCCTGCGGGAAGACGGCCAGGCCCGCGCTCGCACCGACGGTGACTTCGCTGCTGTCGGCCATAGCGTGGCGCTCCTTCCGGATGCCGGCGACGACGCGCCGCGCGACGACGCGCGCACGGTCGGCGGCGGTGTCGGGCATGACCACCACGAACTCGTCGCCGCCGTAGCGGGCGACGATGTCGGCGGTCCGCACGTGAGCCTTGATCGTGCCCGCGACGCGCGTCAGCAGGCGGTCGCCCTCAGCGTGGCCGTAGCGGTCGTTGACCGGCTTGAAGCCGTCGAGGTCGAGCATGAGCACGCTCAGAGGGCTGCTGTTGCGCGAGGCGCGCGCGACCTCCTGGCGCAGGCGGCCGCGCAGGTAGCGGTGATTGTGGACGCCGGTCAACGGATCGATGTCGGCCGCGTGACGCAGCTGCTCGAGCAGGCGCACCCGCTCGAGGCCGGTCGACGCCAGGCTGGCCATGGTCTGGACGAAGCTCATCTCGGCGTCGTCAAACGTGCGCGGCGCGAACGAGATCAGCTCGATCAGGCCGACCGGCGGACCGCCGGCCTGGACGGGCAGCAGGAGCAGCGTGCGGCCGCCCATCTCGGCCAGCAAGCGCGCCTCCTCGGCCGGCTGGTCGGGCGCGGCCGGCGCGCCGTCGGCGTCGACCTGGATCAGCCGCGGAGCACCGTCGGTCAGCACGCCGCGGCGCATCGGCATGTCGGCGCTGTCGGCAACAAGGTCGGGGACTTCGACACCGGCACGCGCCAGCGTGCGCAGCACCGTCGAGCCTTCCTCGCGGCGCGAGATGACGCAGGCGTCGACGTGCGCGGCGGCGCAGATCATGGTCGCCAGCCGGTTGGCCAGCTGACGCTCGGTCGCCGCCTCAGACGCGGCCTGGCTGATGTCGAGCAGCGCCTTCAGGCCGGCCGCATGCTCGTCGCGCGCCGCCAGCAGAAGCGAGTTCTCGAGGGCGACGGCGGCCTGGTCGGCGATGATCTGGAGCACGCGCAGGTGCACCTCGTCGAACTGGTGCTGGCCACGCTTGAGCAGGCAGACGACGCCGCTGACCTGGCCCTCGTAGTGCATCGGCGCCAGCAGCAGCGACCATATGCCCTCGCGGCCGGCGCCCAGGCCGCTCAGCGCGGGCTGCATCATCGGCCGCGGGTCGCCCAGCGCCGCGGACAGGGGTCCGGCGGCATCGCCAGCGGCGGGTGGGGCGAGCGGAAGCGGCACGCCGGCGGCGTCGCAAGGCGCTCCGACGGCGGCGACCGTCTGCGGCTCCTCGCCGGCGGGCAGGAGCACGACGTGCGCCTCGTCGAAGTCGATCACCCGCCTGGTCTCGTTGCAGATCGCGGCGCCGACCTCGCCGACGGTCGTCAGCCGCGTCAGGCGAGCGGCGATACGCTGGACAGCCTCCAGCTGGCGGGCCCAGACGCTGCTGCGTGTCTGGCCGGCGGCGAGGGCGACCTCGTCGACCATCCGCCGCGCGTGGATCCGCGCCACGGCGCGGTCGTGGTGGCTGAACTCCTGGTCAGAGCTGCGTTCGAGGACGAGGACGCCGCCGTGCCTGTCGGGCACGCTCAGGACGAGCGTGCTGGCGCTCGCCTGGACGTCCGCTCGGCCGCGGCGCAGGCGACCGAGGAGGTCGCGCGTGCGGCTCGGCCGGGACGGGCCGAGTGTCGAGGCGACGAGCTCGAGGACGCCGTCTCCGTCGTCGAGGTACAGCGACGCGCCGGCATCGGCGCCGACGTCCCGTGCGAGCTCACTCAGGAGCTCGAGCAGGCCGACGCGATGCGGCTCAGCCATGCTGCGACGTGGCCAGCGGTGGGGCCTGTCGCGAGGCGTCGGCGGCGGAACGTGAGCCCTTGGCGGCGGCAGCGAAAGGCCTTCGGCGGCCCATCGTCGCGATCACGAAGAGTGCGCCCCCCACGCCGATCAGCACGTCGCCGATGGAGAAGACGTTGGCCAGCGGGATCGGGTGGGGCAGCACGAAGATGTCGCCGAGGAACGGCAAAAGGGTGTGCGGCCCGATGAGCGTCGAGTTGGAGAAGTGGTCGACCGGCACTTCGGCGACGCCGGTCAGCGCGGCGAAGGCGGCCGGCGAGGCCGGCATCTGGCCGCCGTTGGCGGTTATCGCCATGAAGTTGAGCAGCGCACCGACGGCGACCAGCCGGAAGCCGGGCTTGCGCAGATTCGGGATGAGCGCGACGAGAACCATCGCCGTCGAGCCGACGTAGAGGGCCGGCCCGGCGTCGCCGACGCTCGACGCGACCGGCGGCGTGAACAGCAGCAACTGGAAGAGCAGGCCCGCCAGGGCGAGCGCCCACCACGTGAAGCGGACGTTGCCCAGCGCGCCGAGACGTCCACCGCGGGCGAGCCCGACGAGGATGCCGGCGGCAACGGCGTAGAGCAGCAACATCAGCGCCCGATCCCCTCTGCCGGCACGAGCTGACGCTGCACGAGAGAGACCTCCAGACAGGACGAACGGCGCGTCATCTAAAACGCGCCGTTGTCAGGTGCGACGGGGCGCGACCGTGGTGGTCAGCCACGCCCGATGGCGGCTGCCTAGAACCAGCGGAACGGGGCAGCCAGGACGAGCAGGAACGAAACCAGCACCGCGATGCTGAGAGCGATCTGCCTGACATTCGTCATGGTGGCGACTCCCATCTAGCGGGTCCTCAATAGCACTACCATCCGGCAGGCCACCGGTTGACCCGGTACGCGCCCGATCCTAGGTGCGCGCCACGGCCGACTCTATGGGTAAGTGGTACCAGGACCGGTTGCGGTGACATACTTCGCCGCAGATGAGCCGCGGCCCCGACGATCACCTGCGCGAGACGCTCGTCGAGCGTGAGACGGTCCATTCCGGCGACTACCTCAGCCTGTTGCGCGACGTGGTCAGTGACGCCGCCGGCGAGAGGCATGCGCGCGAAGTTGTGGTGCATCCGGGCGCCATCTGCGTTGTCGCCTTACGGGACGACGGCCAGATCTTGCTGGTACGGCAGTACCGCCACGCCGTCGGCGAGGTCTGCCTCGAGCTGCCGGCGGGCACTCTCGACCGCGGTGACGACGGCTCGACCGAGGATCCCGACGCGGCCGCCCGGCGCGAGCTGGCCGAGGAGACCGGTCACCGCGCCGGCGCCTGGCGCAAGCTGGCGACCTTCTACACGGCGCCCGGCTTCGCGACGGAGGTGATGCACCTTTACCTCGCCACCGATCTCGCGCCGATCGACGGCTACGCCGGGCCGGCGCCCGACGAGCGGCTCGAGCTCGAGCCGATGCACTGGACCGACGCCCTCCGGCTGGCCGAGGAAGGCCGCCTGCGCGACGCCAAGACGCTCGTCGGCGTCCTCTGGCTGGCGCGCCTGGCGCAGACGCAGGACCAGCCGCCGCTGCGCGGCGGCTGAACTCGCGTCAGCCGAGGCGGGCGAGCGCGTTGCGGTAGATCGCGCTGTCCGGAGCGAGCGCGACGGCCAGGCGCAGGTGCGTCCGCGCCTCGTCGCGCTGGCCCATCTGCTTCAGCGACTGGCCGAGGCCGAAGTGGCCGTAGGCGGCCGACGGATCGATCTCGAGCAGCTGGCGGAAGGCGTCGGCCGCGCGCTGGTGCTGGCCGCTGTTGTAGTAGGCCCGCCCGAGCGCCTCGACAATCGAGCCCTTGCCCGGCTCCAGGCGGGCGGCGCGCTCGAGGACGACGGCGGCCTGCGCGTGGTGACGGCCCTTCAGCAGCGCGCGGCCGCGCTGAAAGAGGCCGTAGGCGGTCTCGCGCTCGACCAGCTCGCCGAGCTGCGCTTCGAGCTCTTCCCGGTCTGGATCAGTCATCTCCCCCATCGTGCCACGGGCGTGGCCGGCTGTCCGTGAGGCGATCTGTCCATGACCTCGCACGTACCTGCCATCGAGCACACCCGGTGGCTTCGCTCGCCGGCTGAAGCACTACGCCAGCCGAGACGCCGTCTGCGGCCAGCGGATGGCCGTCGCCGAGCGTGAGAGGGTGACGGAAGCGCTGCCTACGGCAGGTCCACCGCTGACCGAAGTCGCGTAGCGCTCACCACCGCGACATATGACGGGACGCGTCGCTAAAAAGCCGGGCGCTGACTTATCCCTGGAGGCGGCGCCAGCCCGGGCCAGCCGCCTGCCGCTCGGGTGTCGCTGCAACTCGGCTAGAGGACGGCCTACCGCTCCTGCTGGCCCGACTGCTCGACTCGCCAGGCCGCGAGGTCGACGCGCTGCAGGCGTGGGCTAGGCGTCAGGCCGGGGATGCGTCCGCGCTTGGCTATCGGTCGGCCGTCGATCTCCTTCAAATCGCCGGTGAAGTCGATCGGGGTGGCACCGCTGATGTACGAGCCGACGGCGTACGAGTCGACGGGCGCGCCGTTCTCCTTGAAGTAGCGGATACGCTCCGGCGTCAGCCCGCCGCTGACGATGATCTTGACGTGCCCGAAGCCGGCCTGGTCGAGACGGGCGCGCACCTCGAGCACCAGGTCGGCGGTCACGCGACCGCGCTCGGCGGGGGTGTCGAGGCGGACGCCGTAGAGCCGGTCGCCAAGCGCGCGCGCCACGCGCAGGGCCTCCTCGGCCTCGTCCTTGAACGTGTCGATGAGGATGATGCGCGGCACGTCGGCGGGCATGTGCCGGTCGAAGGCCTCGGCCGCACTGACTGTGTCGCCGAAGATGAGCACCAGCGAGTGGGGCATGGTGCCGGTCGGGCTCAGCCCGGCGAGACGCGCGCCGGCCGGCGTCGAGGCGCCGACGCAGCCGCCGACGATCGCCGCGTAGTCGAGCGTGTCGCTGATCTCGGGGTGGACGTGGCGCGCGCCGAAGCTGATGACCGGCTCGGGCGCGGCCGCCTCGACGCACTCGCGAGCGGCGGTGGCCCAGCCGGTCGATTGGGCGAGCATGCCCAGTAGCGCCGTCTCGTACAGCCCGAAGGCACGGTAGCGGGCACGGATGCGCAGCACCACCTCCTTCGGCTCGACCCAGTCGCCGTCGGACAGCGCCTCGACGAGGACCTGATCCTCCGGCGCGCCGCCCAGCACGTGGGCAAGCAGCACCTTCGCCTCGTCGATACCGCAGAGCACGGCGGGACGGCGGGCGAAGACCTCCATGACCACGACCGGGTCGAGATCCTCGCGGGCGAGGATCTGCTCGGCGCGGCTGAAGTAGACGTCCGCCGAGTCGCCCGACAGGATGTCCAACGATGGCGGCCGGCGTATGCCGTTAGGGCGGTTGGCGTCTGGTGGGCTGCTCACTGGGCTGGCTCGTTGAGGGCTGACGGGTGCCCGAGTGCGGGCGAGTGTAGCAGTCGGCCGCCGTGGCACTCAGTCGCGCTGCACTCAGTCGCGCTGGAACGATACGGTGGCTATGATCGGCCAAAGCAAGGGAGGGGATCCGGTGGGTGGTCAGCGGCGGGTACGACGGCTCAGCGTGCTCTTCGGGCTGGCGGCTCTGGCCGCGGCATGCGCCTCCGCTCCACCGGCCACCCTTTCGCCCGCCCCCACGAGCGGCGACCCGACGCCGCAGCCGGATGGCACGCGCTCGACAGCGATCGACACCCAACCGTGCCGGCTGGCCGAGGCACGTAGCGCCGAGCTGCGCGCCTACGAAGATCCGCCCCAGCGCCCCGACGTGCCCGGCGCCCAGCCGACCCCACCGATCGTGCTGAACCCCGGCCGCAAGCCCCCCACGCCCGATGATCCGGACGGCGTCGTGGTGACCGATGACGACCTCGGTCCGACGGTACTCCTCCCACCGGGGGCGCACGATCCGGACGCCGAGGATCCGGTGGTGCTGTTCCAGCAGCCGTTGACGATCAGGGGTGCGCCGGCCTCGGAGATCGCCGAGCCGGAGGTCGCCGTCAGCGGGGAGAGCATGCTGATCACATGGAACTGGGGCGCCGCGCAGTCGTTCGACGGAGGCCGAACCGCCAGCTACCTGAACCCGCACCTCGAGATGGCACCGGCCGACGATGGGTTCTGCTGTGATCAGCTGGCTGAGCACGTGCCCAGCCACGACCTGTGGATCTGGGTGCTGCAGTATCTGCGGGTTGAGACTCCGGGTGGCAACAATCGCATCAGGCTGGCCGCGGCTCGGGGCGACGCCGCCTTCGCGGCGCGCCAGTTCGATTACTGGGACGTCACCGCCCAGCAGGCGGGTTTCGGCGATGGGATCTGGCTCGATCAACCCAAGCTCGGCGTGACCGAGCGCCATCTCTACCTGTCGATCAACGCGTTCCACCCAAAGGAGCCACATGGCGACGGCCAGTTCGTGGCCGCGCTGGTCATGCGCCTGCCCCTCGCCGAGCTCGCCGCCGGCTCCGAGTTGCAGCCAGTCTGCTTCACGACGACGGACCAGCTGGATGCCTGGGGCCAGCCGTTGTTCGGGCCTTACCCGGTCCGCAGGGCGGCCGACACGATGTACCTGGCCAGCCACTTCTCGCGCTCCACGCTGGCCGTCTGGCGCTGGCCCGACGACGCCGCCGCGCCGACGCTCCAACAGGTGAGCGACGCCGACGAAGCGGGCCGACCCAAGAGCTATCCGCGCGCGCCGCTCTACTCCTGCCAGCGCGAAGGATCCAACAATCCAGTCATGAGCGACTGGTGCACCCGCTCCGACGACCGCCTCCACTCGGGCTGGCTACACGGCGGCGAACTCGGTTTCGCTTGGAACGTTTCCCAGGACGCGAGCACTGGCAAACCGTTCCCCTTCGTCTGGGTGCTGATCCTGAGTGAAGAGCGGTTGAGTAGCTGCGCCGCCGGCCAATGCGTGTTGGCCTATCCCCACATTTGGCACTCGCAGACCGCGTTTCAGTACGGCACGGTGGCTCCGAACTCGCGCGGCGACCTGGGCGCTGTCGCCGTGTGGGGCGGTGGCCGCTCCTATATGGGCTGTGCAGTACTGGTCCGCGACCGTGCCACCCCGCCGGAAAGGGGCTGGGACCTCGCCAGCGTGGCCGCCTCGGACACTGACAGTCGCCGTCCCGCCTCTGGCGACTACCTCGGCATCACCTCGGCTGGCGGCAACGACTCATGGACCGCTTCATGCATGACCCTCAGTGCGGCCGGCGGCGATAACTACGCCGAGATCCATGCCGCCAGCTTCGGCCGGCGCAGCGATCAACCGGTCAGGTGAGAGATGGAACAAGCCGCGTGACCCGGCGACGCAAGCCTGAGGCTGCTGCGGCCGCTCCCCCGCCACAGACGCCTGGGTCGGGTGAGCCGGCCACGCGGCGCAGGTACGAGACATTGCCGGCCTGGTTGTCGGCCATCGCGGCCGTCGCCGGCGTGCTGCTCACCGCGCTGGTGATCTTCGGTCTGGTTCGAAACCCCGAAGCCCAACCTCCTGCGTCCAATCCTGCATCGTCGCCGGTCGGTGGCGCCGCAGACGGGCCACGGGTGACGCTCGAGATCGTGCTCACCAGCCCCGAGGAGGTCAGTGCTGAAGGGCGCTTCGAGAACATCGATCCCGGCCGCGAAACAGTGTTGTTCATAGGCCAGCCCGCGGACGACCCGAGTGCCACGTGGTTGCCCGTCGAAGCAGAGCTGTTTCCGGAGAGCCGGGCCACGCTGGGCACCATTGGTCGATGGCGCGCCGTCCGGCCCGGCGTAAGTGGGCGGTATCGCTGGTACGCCGTCGTCGCGCCGGCGGTGCCCGGCGCCGGCGGCAGCCTCGAGGACCTCAGCCAGCGCGGCCCAGCATCCGATCACGTGAGGGCCGCAAGTGAGCCGGCCCTGACGGAGTAGTCGCCGGCTCTGCTACTGCTCGGCCAAGCAGGCGACGTTGCCCGAGCCAGCCCCGCTGTCGGCCCGGTCGTACGGCGCACACAGACGGTTGATCGTCTGGGACATGCTGACCAGGTGCTCGGCGATGACGGCCAGCTTCTCACGAGTCAGCGGGTCGCGTAGAGCCGGCTGGGGCCGGTGGACAACAAGCAACAAAGCTCCGTCGGTTTCGGGCGGCAACTGTAGGTAAACCATGCCGCTTTCAAGGCCGGCCTCGCCCCCCGCGGGCACGGGGCGCTCGAAGTAGTGTGCGGCTGCGGCGACCCGAGCAGTGTCCATTGGCGTGGGTTCG
Organism: uncultured Anaerolineaceae bacterium; assembly: GCA_964425305.1. GTDB lineage: Bacteria > Chloroflexota > Limnocylindria > Limnocylindrales > CSP1-4 > JALYGJ01. The sequence continues at coordinate 13,829 of CAYRMQ010000009.1, forward strand.
TAGAGCAGCGTGGCTCCCGGCATCCGCTCCGCCACGGCGGCTTGCAGGTGCTCGAGCGCCGATGCCGGGCCGTCCAGCGGGGCACTCTCCAACCAGGTCAATCGGATGCCGGACGTCTGCTGCCGCGTGTGCACGGCCGGCTCGATGTGGTAGGTGTCGTCGCGCCACTCCTCCGCTCGGCCCGGCGGATTTAGCAGCGTGAACGGCCCTATCTCGGTCAACTCGCCAGCCTCGAAGTCGGCATAACCGGCGCACCACGGATAGCCGTCGACGAGGTCCCGGTGCTCGCCGAGATCACCGAGTGCCCCAAGGTATCCCGTGCCGAAGGCCACCAGTCGCTGGTTCTGCGAGCCGTGCTCGTAGGCCTGGAACCATGAGTCCTCGCTGTAGTCGCGATTTCCAATCGAGAAGAACGTGCGCAGGCCGCTATCCAGCTCCTGCTCGCGGATCACGTACTCGCCCTCCACAACCTGCTCGCTGGTGCCGAGGAACATGCCCGCAAAGCAATCAGCCTGCAGCTCGAGCTGGATCGAAAAACCACGCGTCGCAAGCAGATGCTGAACGTGGTGGCCCCACTCGTGGGCCAGGATCGCGACTGGCGCAAAGGGGCCAGCCGTCTCGGCGAAGTCGCGCAGCCATAACTCGTCGTAGAGGATGGATCCGTCGGCAGGGCAGTAGCGCGCGTTTTGGCGCCAGAACCCGATGCCCGTCCCGGGCGAGCAGCCCGATGGCGGCACCTCTTCGCCCCCACGGTAGGCCACGACGTCACTGGGGCGCTCATAGGCCACGTCCTCGGCGGCCAGCACGCGTCTCCAGAGCCTGTCGAGCTCGCCCTCTGCCCCACCCCGGCCGGTTATCTGGTCGACCAGCCGGCTGAAGTCGTCGTCCGGAAAGGTCGGCCGGACGGTCGGTGGTCGCGTCGGCTGAGCAGGCGAGACGGAGGCAGTGACGATGGGCGCGTCAGGGCTGGACGGTGAGCCGGGAGCCGGGCCGGCGTTGCACGCCAAGCTGACGAGGGCAAGGGCGAGCAGCCCGCCAACCGTCCGCTGCCTGAACGTCATCCGCTTCAGGGTCGTACTCCTAAACGCGGGCATCGAACGGCTGGGAGGGTGGGACGCCGCCGAGTAGCGACCTCAGCCGCTCGAGCAGGTCGGGCGGCCCGATGATCACGCCGTCGTCGGCCAGCTCGGCCAGCTCGTCAACGGTGACCCAGCGTGCGCGGTGGTCGGTCGCATCGATCAGGTCGGTCAGGGTCAGGGATTGCTCGTCCAGGGCGACTGCCAGCCGCAGGAAGAAGAATGACTCGTCCTGGCTGACCCGCCGGCCGTTCCAGACGAACTCGTAGTGGCTGGTCCACAGCGGCCCGTCTAGCCCGGCCGCGTCGGCCAGCCGCAACTCCTCGAGTAGCTCGCGCCGGGCGGCCTGCTCAATCGTCTCGCCGGCCTCGACCCCGCCTCCGGGCATGAACCAGCCGATGTGGCCGTCGACCAGGTCGCGCACACCGAACAGCAGCAGCCGGCCACGCGGGTCGACGACGACCACCCTCGCGGCGCGCCGGCTGACGTGTTCGCCACCGATCACTCGCCGGCCGATCCCAGCTCGCCGAGCTCGGCGGCGTAGCGCTCGAGGAGGGCCACGCCCGCGCGCGGATCGCCACGGTCGCGCTGCCGGCCACGGTCGCGCTGCTCGCCGGCGCGCAGCTTGATGCGGTCGACCCACTCCGCCGACTCGGTGTAGAGCAGGTCGCAGATGGCCAGCAGCCGGGCGACGAGCAGCCCGACGCGGTCGCGATCGAGCTCATCCACGCCGATCTCGGCGGTCAGCGCCGGCCGCTCGTCCTCCGAAATGGCGAACTTGGCGAAGGGCAGCTCGTCGTTCCAGCGCAGCAGCTGGCGGTAGCGGCGGCGCAGGCTGTCGGACAGCGGCGGCGCGTAGTGGACCCAGCCGACGAGCGCCAGTTGCGGGTCGAGGATGAGCGTCAGCCGCACGCGTTGCCGGCGCCGCCCATCGAGCAGCAGGTCCCAGCTGGTCGCGCCCTCGCGCTCGGCGCGCTCGATCGGCGTCAGCCCCAGGTCGGACAGCCAGCGCTCGAGGCGGCCGGCCAGGCCGGCGGTCGGCGGCTGGTTCAGCGGCTCGCCCTTGCGGCCGCCGGCGACTGGCTGGAGCCGACCCGGTCGACGGCCGGCGGCTCGACCGCCGCGCTCCGCTGCTCGCGCCGTCGCTCGACCGTCCCGCCGCTGGGCACCGACCGGCGGCGGCCGAAGTCGGACGGCCGGACGCCCTCGTCGACGCGCACGTTGCGCCCGAGCCGCATGCCGTTGGGAATGACTGCCCGCTTGCCGACGACGGTGATGCCGGCGTTCAGCCGCTCCGGTTCCTGGCGGTTTGGGACGTCGAAGTCGGGGCCCATGCCGACGACCGCGTTGGGCCCCACCGACACCTCCTTGTCGATGATGGCACGGTCGACCACCGCCCCGGCGCGGATGACCGAGTCGAACATGACGATGCTGTCGCGCACGACGGCGCCGGGGTCGACGCGCACGCCCGGCGACAGGACGCTGCGCTCGACCGTGCCGCTGATCAGGCAGCCGTGGCTGATCAGGCTGCGGTGGACGCTCGCCGTCGGGCCGACGCGGGCCGGTGCGCGCTCCTCGGAGCGCGTGTGGATGAGCCACTCCTTGTCGTACATGTCGAGGGCAGGATGGTCGTCGAGCAGGTCCATGTGCGCGCGCCAGTAGCTCTCGACGGTGCCGACGTCCTGCCAGTAGCCGTCAAAGCGGTAGCCGTAGACGCGCGCGCCGCCGGCGAGCATGGCCGGGATGACGTCGCGCCCGAAGTCCGTGCGCGACTCGTCGAGCCAGGCGAGCAGCGCCTTGCGCGAGAAGACGTAGATGCCCAGGCTGGCCAGGTCGCTCTTGGGCTGGCGCGGCTTCTCCTGCCAGTCGGTCACCCGGTCGTCGTCGTCGAGGGCGAGGATGCCGAAGCGGCTCGCCTCGCCGATGGGCACGCGCTTGACGGCGATCGTCACGTCGGCCCGCCGCCGGCGGTGGGCGACGACGAAGCGCTGGTAGTCCATCTTGTAGATGTGGTCGCCGGCCAGGATCAGCACGATGTCGCCGGGCTCCTGGCGGATCGTCTCGACGTTCTGGAGAACCGCGTCGGCGGTGCCGCGGTACCACTCCGTCGGCCGGCCGCGGGCGATGTACGGCTGGAGCAGGCGCACGCCGCGCACGTTGCGGTCGAGGTCCCATGGCCGCCCCACGCCGATGTGGTCGTTGAGCGAGCGCGGGTTGTACTGCGTCAGCACGACGACGTTGTCGATGTCCGAGTTGACGCAGTTCGACAGCGTGAAGTCGATGATCCGGTACTTGCCGGCGAAGGGCACCGCCGGCTTGGCGCGTATCGCCGACAGGATCGACAGCCGTTCACCTTCGCCACCGGCCAGGACGATCGCCAGGACGCGCTTCACGAGGCCGATGCTACACCTTCCCGAAGTCGCCTCTCCGGGGTGAGTGCCTACCTACGGGGCGAGTGCCGCGACGAAGGCGGCGCCGATGAGAATCGGCCCGAATGGGATGACGCTGCGCATGCCCAGCCTGCGTAGCCCGATGAGCACCAGCAGGACCGCCGACACGGCCAGGCTTGCTACGAGGAATCCGGTAAAGAAGGCGGCGACGCCCGACATCAGGCCGATGCTGACCGACAGCACGAGGTCTCCGAAGCCAAGCGCACCCTTGAGCAGGAAATCGGTGACGGCAAGGAAGACGGGCGCGCCGACGGCCGCCGCCACGGCGCTGATGATGGCCAGCCGGTCGCCGGCGAGGATCGGCGACCAGCCGACGAGCAGGATGACGGCCGAGTAGCCGACCAGCGGCACGGTCAGCCGCTCGGGCAGCAGGCGCTGGTCGAGGTCGGTCGCCAGCAGGACGACGAGAGCGGCGCAGTAGACGCCCAGCACCGCCACGTCGCGCGGGTCCTGCCAGCGCAGGATGAGACCGGCACCGACGGCCGCGCCACAGACCGCCACGACCGCCGTCCGCCAGTCGGGCCGGCGGAACCATTCGCTCTCCTCGTGCTCGGGCCAGCGCGCTGCGAGCCGGTCGGCGAAGAGGCCGAAGCCGGCGCCGGCGAGCGCCGCGGCGATGGCCAGCACCTCGATCACGGGGATGCCTCGGTCGCGTCGGGCGGCTGCTCCTCGGCCGCGTCGAGCGCGGCGGTGATGCTGCCGCGTGCCTCCTCGATGGCCGCCAGCCGCTGGCTGAGCGACTGGCCGGCGGCTTCGGCGACGACCGCCTGCAGCGTGGCGGTCGGCGTCGGCAGCGGCATCCGCGCCTGCTCCACCTGCCGCCGCAGCTCGGCCGCCTCCGGATCGTCGAGCGAGCCCGTGTCCGCGAGGTGGCGGTAGAGCGCGAGCAGCGCCTCGTCGTGGGCGCGGTGCCCGGCGATCAGCTCGTCCAGCATCGGCGCCGTCCGGATGGAAAGGAGCTCGTCGCGCGCGGCGGCCGCGGCATCGAGGTGCGGCTGCGCCTGCTCGAGCTGGCCGACCGCGCGCTCCCACTCGCCGCCCCGGCCGGCGGCGAGCGCCGCGGCGGCGGCCTCGTCGTGATCGCGCAGCGCCGTGATCAGCTCCATCGCCGGACCGGTCTGCTCGGCCATCGCGCGCCACACGCCGGGGAGGTCGGAGGCCTCGGCGATGGCCGTGTCGATGCGGGCAAGGCGCTGGCGCTGCGCCTCGCCCAGCCGCCATGTCTCGACGCCCGCCGGCGGCATGGCACGCGTGGCTGCCAGCGGGCCGAGCACATTGCCGAGGCCCTCGCTGATCTCGTCGCCGGACACGACGCCGGCCGCCACCTCGGCCGGCCGCAGGGCGCTGACGCCGACGAACACGCGCCGCGCCGCCGCGGCGAGCTCCACCACTTCGTCCTCCAGCTCCTCGAGCTGGGCCAGCATCTCGGCCAGCCAGGGTGCCGCCCGCTCGTCGGTGACGTAGCCCAGCTCGGGCCGCGCCGCCTGCGTGTGCGGCCGGTCGACGGCCGACGCAAGGCCGGCTCCGCCGAGGGCGACGAGAACTAGCACCGTCGTCCAGAGCAGGCGCCGGCGGAGCCATTCCGAGCCCAGGGTGACGCGGGGCGTGCGAGTGGCCATTCCGCGGCAGTCTACGGTGCAGCGTCCTTGGCCGGCTGCCCTACCATCGGTCCGTGAGCGGGAGCGACGATCGGGCTGACCGGCATCAGCACGGCGCGACACCGGGCGAGAACTTCGAGGACTGGCCGAAGGCCGAGCTGCACCTCCATCTCGACGGCTCGCTGCGCCCGCAGACTGCGCTCGAGCTGGCCCGCGAGCGCAAGCTCGACGAGGGCCTGGACCTCGCCGCCGTCGCCGCCCGGCTGCGCGCCCCCGACCAGTGCCGCGACCAGGCCGAGCTGCTGGAGGCCTTCGAGCTGCCCATCGCGCTGATGCAGGACGCGGAGGCGCTGGAGCGGATCACGCACGAGCTCATCGAGGACGTGGCCGCCGACGGGACGCGCTATGTCGAGATCCGCTGGGCGCCGGCGCTCCATCTCCGCGGCGGGCTCGACCTGCGCGCCTCGATCGCGGCAGTCGTCGCCGGCGCGCGCTCGGCCATGGCCGCGGCGTCCGGCTGCGTGGCGCGGCTGATCGCCGTCGCACTGCGCTCGCACCCGCCGCAGATGAGCCTCGCCGTCGCGCACGAAGCGGCGCGCTTCGTCGAGGACGGGCTGACCGGCTACGACCTGGCCGGCCCCGAAGCCGCCTTCCCCGACCCGCTGCTCCACGCCGAGGCATTCGCGGTCGCCCGCCAGGCCGGATTTGGGATCACGCTCCATGCCGGTGAGTGGGGCGGGGCGGCGCAGGTCTGGCGAGCGCTGGAGCTGGAGCCGTCGCGCATCGCCCACGGTGCGCCCGCGGCGGATGATCGCTCGCTGATGCAGGAGCTGGCCGCGCGCGGCGTGACCCTCGACTTGTGCCCAACGAGCAACGTCCAGGCGGCGATCGTGCCGCGGCTCGAGGACCATCCCCTGCCCTATCTCGCCCGCTCGGGCGTGCCGGTCACGCTCTCGACGGACGATCGGACCGTCAGCGGGCTGACGTTGCCGCTGGAGTACCGCCGCGCGCACGACGTGCTGGGCCTCAGCGCCGCCGAGCTGTGGCGCATCAACGTGCACGCCCTGGAGGTCGCGTTCCTGCACCACGACGAGGACCTGCGGCGGTCGTTGCTCGCCGACTTCGCGGCCTACGCCGCCGCCCGCCGGCCGGCGGCCGCCGCCGGCTGAGCCGGGCAGCACCAGGGATGTTCAACCGCTCCGCCGAGTACTACGACCTGCTGTACTCGTGGAAGAACTACGAGGACGAGGCCGAGCGAATTCGGGCCCTCGTCGCCGAGCGTGCACCCACGGCGGCGACGCTTCTCGATGTCGGCTGCGGCACGGGCAAGCACCTCGAGTCGCTGCGCCGCTGGTTCACCGTCGAGGGCCTCGATGCCGAGCCCGCGCTGCTCGACATCGCCAGGCGCCGCCTGCCTGACGTCCCGCTGGCCCTGACCGACATGCGCCGCTTCGACCTCGGCCGCAGCTTCGACGTCGTCACCTCGCTGTTCGGCTCCGTCGCCTACCTGCCCACGCCGGACGACCTGGCCGCGGCGATCGCGAACATGGCACGCCACGTCGCTCCCGGCGGCCTCCTGATCGTGGAGCCGTTCCTGACGCCCGACGCGTTCGACCCGCTGCACCTGGCGCGGCCGATGGTCGGCAGCACGGATGACCTTACCGTCGTGCGCATGAACGGCCATCGTCTCGACGGTCTGCGGGCGGTGCTCGAGATGCATTACCTCGTCGCCCGGCCAGGCTCGGTCACACACCTGGTCGAGGATCATGTGCTGTCGCTCTTTACGCTCGACGACTTTCGTGCCTCCTTCGCGCGGGCCGGGCTCGAGTCGGAGCACGACCCAGATGGCCTAATGGGCCGCGGGCTATGGATCGCCGAGGTGTGAAACGCGGCGCTCAGCCGAGCCAGTCGAGTCACTCCCCGTGGTTCTCCATGCGCGCCACTTCTCGAAGACGCGCGCCCTCGCCGCGCGGTCGGTCATCCTGCCTGTGCCAGCTCGTCGAGGCGGGCGGCGAGCTCCCCGGCGTCGTGGGCGACGGCCGTCGGCCTCAGTTCGGGCGCAGCCGCCTCGAGCTCGGCCGTGCCGGTGACGCCGGTGAGCATCAGGATCGAGCGCGCGTCGACCGCCCGCGCCGCGCGGATGTCGGTCAGCAGGTTGTCGCCGATGACGATCGCCTCCGACACCGGCAGGCCGGCGACCTCGGCGGCGGCCTGGAAGAGGCGCGGCTCGGGCTTGCCCACGACGAGGTCCGGCTCGCGGGCGGCGGCGACAGCGACGGCGGCGACCATCGCACCGGCGCCGGCGTTGAGGCGCTGCGGCGCCGGGTAGACCGGGTCGCGATTGGTCGCGACGAACATCTGTCCGCGGCGGACGACCTCGGCGGCGATGCTCAGGCGCCGGTAGGTCAGCGAGAAGTCGACGCCCACGACGAGCACGTCGGGGCCGGCCTCGAGGCCGCGCTCGGTGGGCGCGACGGTGCGCAGGCCGGCGTCGCGCAGCTCGCGCGCCAGCCCCGGCCCGCCGAGGACCATCGCCAGGCGCGGCCGCGGCCGGCGCTCGGCGAGCAGCACCGCCGTCGCGCGCGCCGCCGTGACGATGCTGTCCTCGGTCAGCGGCAGCCCCATCTCGGCCAGCCGGGCTCGATACTGGTCGCGATGCGAGCGCGAGTTGTTGGTCACGTAAATCAGCCGATCCCCGCCGGCGGCGCGCCGGGTCAGTACCTCGGCCACGCCGGGCACCGGCTCGCGGCCGCGATAGACGACGCCATCCAGATCGACCAGGAGGAGCACGTCCAGATGGTAGGGCGCCCGGCGGACACGCCGTGAGCCGCCCGCGGTCCGAGCTCGAGCTACTGCTTGTCGACGGCAACAACCTGCTCCACCGCGTCAGCGGCGGCGTCGGCGAGCCCGCCCGCCAGCCGCTGCTCGCCCGCCTGCGCACGACCCTGCCGGGCGTAACCAAAATCGTCGTGCTCGACGGCCATCGACCAACCGACCGCCCGCACCAGGCTGCCGACCGGTGGCTCGAAGTCCGCCATGCCGGCGGGTCGGCCGACGACCACATCGTCGCCCACGTCCGCGGGCTGCCCGATGGCATGCGGGCGCGGACGGTCGTCGTGACCGACGACCGCGCACTGACCGAGCGGGCGCGCAGCGCCGGCGCAGGTACGCAGCGCCTCGACTGGCTCGTCGGGCTGCTCGACCTCCCTGGGCGGGCCACCGGCATCGCTCCCGGACGCCCACCGCGGCCCGCCGCCGACACGGACGAGGAGCGGCCGGCGTGGCAGCCGGGGCGCGGCGCCACCCGCAAGCGAGGCAATCCCCGCCGCGCGCCGCGGCGCCGACGCGCGGGCGCCTGACGGCACGCGCGAGAGCGACTGCAACAGAGCCGATACCAGCGCCCGCGCCGCGCCCGTGGCGAGCGCGAGCCGCCGGCTGGCACGTTCACGCCACATGCGCGCATTCGTTGAGTCGGCCGTCGCCGGCGTCCTTGCCGGCGTGGCGGCCACCCTCGCCATGTCGGCCGTCCTGCTCGCCGGACGGAGAGTCGGCCTGTACTCGGCGCACCCACCGGAGATGGTCGTCAAGCGCGCGACCGACCCGCACGGCCCGGCGCCGACCCTCCAGCCAGACGAGCAGGATGACGTCTGGCCGATCGTCCATGTGGACCTCGGGGCCATGTTCGGGCTGGTCTACGGCGTCGCGCGCAGGATCGTGCCGCGGTCGCTGCGCAACCCGGCCGGCGGAGTGCTGCTCGGCCTCGGGCTGTGGCTGGTCAACTACGGCGTGCTCGCGCCGGCTCTGCGCCTGGCGCCACCCGTGCCGCACGACGACGCCGGCCGCCAGCTGACGAACGCGCTGGGGCACGCCGTCTATGGCGCGGCGCTGGTGGGGCTGCTCGAGCGCGGTCGCAGCGGCCACAGATGAGCGCACTGACCCGCGTCGAGCGCCTCGAGCGCGCCTTTCGCGTCCACGAGGTGGGCGTCATCCCGCCCGGCTGGAAGCACAACCCGTCGAGCTGGGACCAGCGCCTGCCGATCGTCGCCATCGCCGTCGTGGGCACCATCATCGCCGGCTACCTCGGCGCGTACCAGATCCGCCTGATCGGCGACGTCTGGGAGCCGTTCTTCGGCAACGGCAGCCGCGTCATCCTCGACTCGGGTGTGTCGCGCGTGCTGCCCATCCCCGACGCGATCCTCGGGATGTTGGGCTACGTCGCCGATGCCGTCGCGGGCGTCGTCGGTGGCGTGGCGCGCTGGCGCAGGATGCCCTGGATAGTCGTCCTCTTCGGCCTCGCCGTCGGGCCGCTCGGCGGCATAAGCATCCTGCTGGTCATCCTCCAGCCGGTGCTCTTCGACACCTTCTGCACGCTGTGCCTGGCCACGGCGGTAGCGTCGGTGGCGATGATCGGTCCGGCCTTCGACGAGGTCCTGGCCACGCTGCAGCACCTGCGCCGCGTCGCCACCCGCGGCCGGCGCGCGGTGTGGCGGGCGTTCTGGGGCCTCGACGAGCTGGCCCGCGAGGAGAGCCGCTGATGGCGACGGAGGACGCGTGATGGCTGCCCGGATCGTCGGCGCCGCGCTCGGCGTCTGGCTGTTGGCGGCGCCGTACCTGCTCGACTACGACGGCGCGGCGCGCATAAGCCACCTTGTCGTGGGCCCGATCGCGGCCAGCGTGTCGGTCATCGCCATGTCGGACGTCATGCGCGAGCTGCGCTGGGTCAACTTCGCGCTCGGCGCGTGGCTGGTCCTGTCGGTCCTGTTCATCGAGCACAGCGACGCGGCGCTCTTCGCCGGCGTCGCGACCGGCATGGCCCTGACGGCGGTGTCGATCGTCCGCGGCCCTGTCAACCAGCGCCTCGGCGGCGGCTGGCGCGCCGTCGTCCGCCTGCCCGAGGACCCCTACCACCCCGGCGAGAACCCGCACCACCTCGACGCTGAATCGACCGAAGGAGGAACAGATGAACACAACCCATGAGGGCCAGGTCGTGGTCGTCACCGGCGCATCCGCCGGCGTCGGCCGGGCCACCGTCCGCGCCTTTGCCCAGCGCGGCGCCGACGTCGCACTCATCGCGCGCGGCGAGGACGGCCTGCGCGCCGCGCAGGCCGAGGTCGAACGCGAGGGCGGCCGGGCGATCGCCATCCCGGCCGACGTCGCCGATCCGCAGCAGATGTTCGACGCCGCCGAGCGCACCGAGAACGAGCTCGGCCCGATCGACGTGTGGGTCAACAACGCGATGACGAGCGTCTTCTCGCCGTTCTGGGACATCGAGCCCGACGAGTTCCGGCGCGTGACCGACGTGACCTACCACGGCTACGTCAACGGCACGCGGGCGGCGCTGAGGTACATGCGCCGGCGCGACAAGGGCACGATCGTGATGGTCGGCTCTGCGCTGGCCTACCGCAGCATCCCGCTCCAGTCGGCGTACTGCGGCGCCAAGTCGGCGATCGTCGGCTTCACCGATTCGCTGCGCGCGGAGCTGCTCTACGAGAAGAGCAACATCAAGCTGACGGCGGTCCACCTGCCGGCGCACAACACGCCGCAGTTCCGGCTGGTGCGCAGCCGGCTGCCGCGCGAGGCCCAGCCGGTGCCGCCGATCTACCAGCCCGAGCTGGCCGCCGAGGCGATCGTCTGGGCGACCGAGCACGACCGGCGCGAGATCCACCTCGCCGCGCCGGCGCTCGGCGCGATCCTCGGCCAGAAGGTCGTGCCCGAGCTGATGGACCGCTACGTCGTCGGTGCCTGGCAGGACCAGATGATCGACGAGCCGCGCGACGCGGAACGGCCAGACAACCTGTTCGCGCCGGTGCCCGGCGATCACGGAGCGCACGGCCCGTTCGACGACCGCGCCCGTGCCGACAGCCCCGTCTGGTGGCTCGACCGCAACCGCGGCTGGATCGTGGCGGCGACCGCCGGCGTGGGCGCAGCGGTCGTCGCGGCGGTCGGCGCAATACGCCGGGCGAACGGCGGCAACGTCAAGCGCCGCTGACCCTGCTACGCTGCCGCGCATGGCACGCGTCGTCATCGCGGGCGGGGGCTTCGGCGGCATCTCGGCCGCCGTCCACCTGACCCGCGCGCTCGGGCCGGGCTCGGTGACGCTGATCGACCGGCGGCCCGAGTTCGCGATGGGCCTGCGCAAGGCGTGGGCGGTCTTCGGCATCGAGGGCCTGCAGCCGGGCACCCGCGGGCTGTCGGAGCTGGCCGGCGTCGACGTCGTCCAGGCCGAGGTGTCGGCCGTGGAGCCGACTGCCCGCGCGCTGGAGGTCGACGGCCGGCGGATCGCCGGCGACGCGCTGGTCCTCGCTCTCGGCGCCCAGCACGCCAGCGGGCTGGTGCCGGGGCTCGCCGAGCACGGCATCAACGTGTGGGACCGCGCCGAGGCCGAGCGCGCCAAGGCTGCGCTCGGAGCGCTGGACCGGGGCCGGCTCGTGATCGGCGTGTTCGGCATGCCCTACAGCTGCCCGCCGGCGCCGTACGAGTTCGCGCTGCTCGCCCGCGACCACCTGCCGGACGAGGTCGACGTGACCGTCTTCACGCCGGCGCCGATGGCGCTGTCGATCGCCGGCCGGGAGCAGAGCGCGCGGCTCGAGGGGCTGCTCGCCAGGCGCGGCGTGCGGTTCCTGAGCGAGCGCCGGGCGACTGGCGTGAGCGCGTCGGCGGTCACCTTTGCCGACGATTCGCAGGCCGCCTTCGACGTGCTGCTCGCCGTCCCGCCCCACCGCTGCCCGTCGGTGCTCGTCGATGCCGGGCTGGCCGAGGCCGGTGGGTGGGTCAAGCCCGACCCGCGGACGCTGGAGGTCGCCGGCGTGGCTGACGTCTACGCCGTCGGTGACTGCACCGTCATCGAGCTGGCCAACGGCATGGCGCTGCCCAAGGCGGGCGTCTTCGCCGGCGCCCAGGGTGAGGTCGTCGCCGCGCGCATCGCGGCACGCCTGCGCGGCGAGGAGCCGATCGCCACCTTTGCCGGCGACGGCGTCTGCTACCTCGAGACCGGCCGCGGCGAGGCGGCCAAGACGCACGGCGCCTTCCTCGCCGACCCGCCGCAAGTGGAGGTCACCTCGCCCGATCCGGCCACGCTCGAGGAGAAGCGCGAGTTCGAAAGGTCCCGTTTGGCGGAGTGGTTCGGCCGCTGACCCCGTCCGGCGCGGGCCGTTCGCGTTGCATGCAGTGCAACCAAGCGCCGCCGGTGCCGCTCCGCCCCCGTTACCCGGGGTGACCTGTTGCAGCCGGTGCACGTCCCGGCCGTCCGACCGCTCGCGCCGGGCGATTTGTTGCGCCCGATGAAAGGATCGGCGCCTCGGCAGCTGGATCCGCCGCCGCCGCTCGCACGCGCCGGCGGTTGGTTGCAGCCCATGCAACGTGCCGGTGATCTGTTGCACTGCGTGCACGGAACCGCCGCCCACTCAGCCGGGAGCGCCACCTGCGCTGCTCACGGCACCGTCCTATCATGCCTGCGTGCCTGACGAACCAGCGCGAACGGATTTCGGGACGCGCCTGCTGGAGCTGCTCGAGGCGCTGCTCATCCCCGACTGGAGTGGCCTCATGCCATTCCTGCCGTGGCTGCTCATCTTCGGACTGGTCGGGCCGGCGCTGACGCTGCTGCTGCTGTACTGGCTGTACGTGATGATCAAGGCGCCGCGCGGCCGCGTCCGGACGGGCGAGCCGGAGCCGGTGCCGGCCCGCCACGCCGCCGACGGCACGCCGATCTACCCGCCCAATACGCCCTACTGCCAGCGCCATGAACTGCTCTATCCACCGACGCAGAGGACGTGCGGGATCGACGGCGAGGAGCTGCACGTCAACTGCCCCATCGACGGCACGACCCGTGTCGCCAGCCAGCAGCTCTGCCGCGGCTGCGGAACCCGCTACCAGCTGGGCGCGTCGATGGCGCCTGTCGTCGTGCGCCGCCACGGCCGGCCGCCGGACGGCGGGGCGGCAGTCGCCTGACCGCTGCCTCGTGACGGAACTGATCCGCTGACGGAGTCCCCGACTTGAGCCTCGAGCGCATCTCCTACTACCTCGTCGACATCGGCACGATCACGCTCGCCATCTCGTTCGTGCTGCTCGTCATCCACACCACGCTGCTCGCGCTCGGCCGGCGGCAGACCGCCGTGGCCGGCGCATCCGCCGGGCCGGGCAGCGCGACGATCAGCCTCCCCAACGGCCAGCGTGACGGCGCCGCAACCGCCGGCGGCATGGGCCAGGCCTTCGTCTGGTCTTCGTTCGTGCTCATCGGGCTGGGCATGCTCATCCGCGCCGTGCTCGTCGGTCGGGGGCCGTGGGGCAACCTGTACGAGTTCTCGGTCGCCTTCGCCTTCGGCATCCTGCTGGCCTACCTCATCCTCGGCCGCCGTTACCCCATCCGCTCGATCGCCTTCCTGCCCGTCGGCGTGGCCTTCTTCCTGATGGGCTACGCCTTCACCCTGCCGCACCAGATCGCGCCGCTCGTGCCGGCCCTCGACAACCCGCCGCTGCTGACCCTCCACGTGGCGATGGCGATGCTCAGCTACGGCATCTTCGCGGTCAGCTTCGGGGCCGCCGTGGGCTACCTCGTGCAGGGCCGCGAGAACCGCGTCGCGTGGCTGCCGCCGGCGAAGGTCCTCGACGAGGTCGCCTACCGGGCGGTCATCGTCGGCTTCCCGATCTTCGCGACGCTGATCATCCTCGGCTCATGGTGGGCGTCGATCGCGTGGGGCCGCTACTGGGGCTGGGACCCGAAGGAGACGGCCGCCCTCGTGACCTGGCTGATCTACGCCGTCTACCTCCACGCGCGCAACCAGAAGGGCTGGGCCGGCCGGCCGGCGGCGCTGATCCTGGTCGTCGGCTTCGGGGCCGTCCTGTTCACCTATTTCGGCAACCTGTTCTTCCCCGGCCTGCACACCTACGCCGGGGTCTAGAACCCGTCATCCAATAGCGAAGGAGGGCCAGCCATGGCCACCCGCCGCATCGGCATCCTGACCGGCGGAGGCGACGTCCCCGGTCTCAACTCGGTCATCAAGAGCGTCGTCTACAACGCCAGCGAGATCGGCTACGAGGTCGTCGGCATCCGCCGCGGCTGGGAGGGGCTGACCCACATGCGCCGCGAGCGGGGGCTCGACGACGATTACGTCCGACTGCTCGATCGGGCCAACACGCGGACGATCGACCGCACCGGCGGCACGGTCCTGCACACCTCGCGGACCAATCCGAGCAAGATGAAGGAGGACCGACTTCCCGCCCACCTGCCGGCCGACCAGCTGTCCGCCCTCCGGACGGACGACGGCCTGTACGACCTGACGCCGATCGTCCTCGACAACATCGAAGGCCTCCGGCTCGATCACCTGGTGACGATCGGCGGCGACGACACGCTCTCCTACTCAAAGGTGCTCGACCGCCATGGCGTGCCGCTGCTGGCCATCCCCAAGACGATGGACAACGACGTCCAGGGAACCGAGTACTGCATCGGCTTCTCGACGGCGATCACGCGCGCGAAGGAGGCGATCAACCGCCAGCGGACGACGCTCGGCTCGCACGAGCGGATCGGCGTCTTCCGCATTTTCGGGCGCGACGCCGGCTTCTCGGCGCTGTACACCGCGTACGTGACGTCGGCGCGCTGCGTCATCCCCGAGGCGCCCTTCGATGTCGACCGCCTGACCGAGCTGCTGCTCGAGGACAAGCGCCTCAACCCCTCGCGCTACGCGTTCGTGATCGCGTCGGAGGGCGCCATCTGGCAGGGCGGCACGCTGGGCGAGTTCGGCGAGGCCGACGCGTACGGCCACCGGCGCAAGGTCGACATCGGTTTCGCGCTGGCCGAGCAGATCAAGCAGCGCAGCGGCGAGGAGGTCGTCAACTCCGAGCTGACGTACGACCTGCGCTCGGGCGAGGCCGACTCGCTCGACCAGATGGTCGCGATGACGTTCGCCAACATCTGTGTCGACCTCATCCGCGACGGCGGCGTGACCGGCCGGATGATGGCCATCGTCGACGGCAAGTACGCGCACGTGCCGATTCCCGAGCCGGGCAACCCGCGCAAGGTCGATATCGACACGATGTACGACGTCAACCGCTTCCGGCCGCAGTACCACGGCCGACTGGGGCGGCCGCTGCTGCTCGGCTCGACCGTCGGCGAGGTGGCGGAGGTCGCCATTTCGTAGCGCCGCGTTGGTGGGAGGGCGGTGTCGGTAGTTGGGCGTTGTCCGCCTCCAGGCGGCCTATCCGCAGCCGGCTTCCCGGCTTGAAGTTGCCAACGTCGACGACACCGACAGGAACTCGGCTTACGGATCGACAAGCCCCGCTTCATCCGCCGCCCACGACCTCAGCCTGCACGATCGCGACGAGTCGAGCGCCGGATCGACCGCCTGGCCGCCCGAAACGATCACGTTGAGACCGCTCAAGGCCCAGATATGTCGGCCACCTCGACAGCCGCGGCTCGAAGGCTGCACCGGCGGCACGGTGGCTGGAACCGCCGCCGCCGCACGCGCAGGGGCCGCCAGGCGCCGCTGGACCTACAGCAGCCTGTAATCCGCGCCGCATGAACAGGTAGTGACTGAGGGCCGGGCGGGCGCGACCATCCCGAGGCGATGACCTTCCGCAGAAACGTGCGCCTCGATCCGCGGCAGGTGCGCGACCTGCGCGGGCGGCGCGGGCCGCGCGCCGGTGGACTGGGCGGCCTCGGCGGGCTGGGCGGTGGCGGAGGCGCCGGCATCCCGATCCCGCTGCCTGTCGGCGGCGGGCTGGTCGGGCTGATCCTGGTGATCGCCGTGGTCGTCCTGATGAGCGGCGTGCTCGACGGCGGAGCCGGGCCGAACACGCAGCCGGGCGCCGGCGGCTTCCCGCTCGACGACGGCAGCGGCAACGACACGCTGCTCGAGGAATGCCAGACCGGCGAGGACGCCAACCGGCGGCAGGACTGCCGCATCGTCGGCTTCGTCAACAGCATCCAGGCCTACTGGGAGGACGAGCTCGCCGCCCGCGGCCAGACGTACCAGGCGGCGCAGACGACCCTCTTCGAGGGCTCGGTCAGCACCGGCTGCGGGGTGGCGACCTCCGCGGTCGGGCCCTTCTACTGCCCGGCCGACCGAGGCGTCTACCTCGACCTCGGCTTCTTCGACGAGCTCGAGTCGCGCTTCGGCGCGCAGGGCGGGCCGCTGGCCGAGGCGTACGTGCTGGCCCACGAGTACGGCCACCACATCCAGAACCTGACCGGCACGCTGAGCCGTGCGCAGGACGGCGACACCGGCCCGCAAAGCAACGCCGTCCGCGTCGAGCTGCAGGCCGACTGCTACGCCGGCACCTGGGCGGCGAACGCCGTCGACACCGAGTACATCGAGCCGCTGACGCAGAGCGAGATCGCAGTCGCGCTGGACGCGGCGGCGGCCGTCGGCGACGACCGCATCCAGGAGACGGCGCAGGGCCGGGTGACGCCCGAGAGCTGGACGCACGGCTCGTCGGAGCAGCGCCGGGAGTGGTTCGGCAAGGGCTATCTCGAGGGTGATCCAGCGGCCTGTGACACGTTCAGCGGCGGCATCTGAGCCGGACCCCAGCCCGATACGAGCCGGACACGAGCCGGACGCCACCCCAGCCAACCGCAGCGCAGCGCACCGTCGGCCAGTACTAAGGTCCTACGCCGATCGGCGTCTGGCGGTACGTATAGGCCGTTGCCCTGCCGCAACGCCCGGCGTAGCGTCGCCAGATAGGCAGCGGACGCTGCCAACGGCGCTACTGACGGGGGCAAACCCGCCGCGAGACGGGGACGCAAAGCCAGGGGTCTCCACGAGACCGCCCAGCTACCAGCAGCGACCGAGTGCGGGAGGACACTCTGGTGGCAGAGGCAGAAACGGGCGGTCGGCGGCGCCGGCGACACACGACAGCACACCTTGCCGTCCTCCTCGTCCTGGCGCTCGTCGCCACCGGCATCGGCGGTCCGGCGGCGAGCGCCGGCGGCCAGCGGGAACTGCGATCCGTCATCGTTCGGGCGGAGCCCGGAGCCGGCAACCAGGCCCAGCGCAGCGTCATGAGCGTTGGTGGCGAGGTCAGCCGCCGGCTGAATCTCATCAACGGCTTCGCCTCGCGCGTGCCGGCGAAGGCGCTGCTCGCCCTGGAGTCGATGCCCGGCGTCGCCTCGGTCACGCCCGACGCGACGCTGCGGCCGCTGCATGCCGTCGATGGCTTCGACGCCGAGGGTGAGTCCGGGTCGCTCTACAACACCGCCCGCCAGATCGGCACCAAGTGGTACTGGAACAAGGGCTTCACCGGGCGCGGGGTCGATGTCGCCGTCATCGACACCGGGGCCGTCCCCGTGCGCGGGCTCAGCACCAAGAACAAGCTCGTTCTTGGCCCTGACCTCTCCTTCGAGAGCCAGAGTCCCAACTTGCGCGATCTGGACACGTACGGCCACGGCACCCATATGGCCGGCATCATCGCCGGGCGCGATCCGGGCACGTACGAGCTCAACGAGAACCACCATGACTTCATCGGCATCGCACCCGGCGCGCGTATCGTCAGCCTGAAGGTGGCCAACGCGATGGGTGCGACCGACGTGTCGCAGGTCATCGCGGCCATCGAATGGGTCATCGCGCATCGCCGCAGCGGCGATCTCAATATCCGCGTGCTCAACCTGTCGTTTGGCACAGACGGTATCCAGGGCTACAGGCTCGACCCGCTGTCGTACGCCGTCGAGCAGGCCTGGCACCACGGCATCGTCGTGGTCGCCGCCGCCGGCAACGCCGGCTTCGCTTCCACAAAGCTCAACAACCCCGCCTACAACCCGTGGGTGATCGCGGTCGGTGCGTCTGACACGCGCGGCAGCATGAGCGTCCACGATGACGTGGTTCCTGCCTTCTCGAGCACCGGCGACAGCAAGCGCAACCCGGACCTGGTGGCGCCTGGCAAGTCGATCGTCTCGCTGCGTGTTACAGGCTCGCACCTCGACCAGGCCCATCCGGAGGGCGTAGTCAACGACCGGTTCTTCAAGGGCACCGGCACGTCGCAGGCTGCGGCGGTGGTGTCGGGCGCCGCGGCTCTGATCATCGAGCAACGGCCAGAGATCAAGCCAGACCAGCTCAAGGACCTGCTTAAGTCGACTGCCGTGACGCTGCCCAATGCCGACCCGGTTGGACAGGGCAGCGGCATGATCAACCTTGGCCAGGCATTCACCACGCCGACACGCAGCGATGCGGTGCAGGACTGGGCACGCGCCACCGGCGAAGGCTCGCTCGACGCCGCGCGCGGGTCGCTGCGCGTTACGGATCCTTACGGGACTCAGCTGACCGGCGAGATCGACATCTTCGGCCGGCCGTTCGCGCCGGGTAACAGCTGGACCGATGAGGCGTGGTCCGGCAACTCGTGGAGCGGCGTCGCCTGGACGACCTGGACCGAGCAGTGCGAAGCGAACTGGTGGACGGGCAACAGCTGGTCGGGCAACTCGTGGTCGGCCAGCAGCTGGTCCGGCAACTCGTGGTCGGCCAACAGCTGGTCGGCGCACGGCTGGCTGGGCGTGTCGTGGGGGAGGAAGCATCGATGAGCTCCCTCGCCGTTCGGCCGATCCAGATCCGGCGCATCTCGCGCAGCATGCCGGCAACGAGCGGCACCGCCCGCGTGTGGGTGCTGAACCTCGTCATCGCCACGCTGGCGCTGGCACTCTTCGCCGGCCCGGTGGCCGAGATC
The DNA here is from genome assembly GCA_964425305.1 of uncultured Anaerolineaceae bacterium. Taxonomy (GTDB): domain Bacteria; phylum Chloroflexota; class Limnocylindria; order Limnocylindrales; family CSP1-4; genus JALYGJ01. The sequence continues at coordinate 32,597 of CAYRMQ010000009.1, forward strand.
CGGCCGGCCGCCTCGGCACTCCTGCCGTGGTTCGTGCTGGCGCTGCTCTTCTTCCTGGCCGAGGTGCTGGTCGTTCACCTGCAGTTCCGGCGCGAGGTGCACACCTTCTCGCTCAGCGAGATCCCGTTCGTGCTGGGCCTCTTCTTCGCGACGCCGGTCGACTTCGTCGTGGCCAACGTGCTGGGCGCACTCGGCGCGTTGGTCATCCATCGCCGCCAGAGCCTGATCAAGCTCGCCTTCAACGTCAGCCAGTTCGCGCTCGGCGCCAGCCTCGGCGCGCTCGTCTTCCACTCGTTCCGCGGGGCAGGCGGTCCGATCACGCCGGCCGACTGGCTGGCCGCGCTGTCGGCGACGCTGGTCATGAACGTCGTCGGCATCGGCACCATCGCGCTGGCCATCGCCCTGTCCGAGGGCAGGCTCGACGCCGCCAAGCTGGCGCAGGTATTCAAGTTCGGCCTCGTCGTCGGGCTGACCAACTCGGTCGTCGTCCTGGCCGCGATCACTTTCCTGTGGAACGACCCAATGGCGCTGTGGATCCTGGCCATCCCGGCGGCCGTGCTCTACCTCGCCTATCGGGCCTACATGTCCGAGCGCGAGAAGCACGAGAGCCTGGAGTTCCTGTACGAGTCGACGACCATCCTGCAGCGGACGCCACAGCTGGACGTGGCGCTGGTCGAGCTGCTGCGCCACACGCGGCGCATGTTCAAGGCCGAGCTGGCCGAGCTGACCCTCGTCGCGTCGCCCGGCTCGCGCGAGGCCCTGCGCACCCGCCTCGGCCCGAACGACGAGGCGCAGCTGATGGAAACCGTCGACGTGGCACTGCTCGGCGAGATCTGGCAGCGGCTGCGCAGCCAGCGCAACGGGTTCCTCGTCGCTCGTTCGCGCGCAGATCAGGAGGCGATCCGCTCGTACGCCGGCCACGACCTACGTGACGCGCTGGTCGCGCCGCTGAAGGGCGACCGCGGCACGCTGGGCATGATGGTCGTCGCCAATCGGCTGGGTGACGTGACCAGCTTCGACGAGGACGACGTCCGGCTGCTCGAGACGCTCGCCCGCCACGCCGGCGTGGCGCTCGAGAACGGCCGCCTGGGCCAGTCGCTGACGCAGCTCAACGAGCTGAAGGAGCAACTGCGCTACCAGGCCTTCCACGACTCGCTGACCGCACTCGCCAACCGAGCGCTGTTCCTGGAGCGCGTGACGGCGGCGATCAGCGGCCCGCAGTGGCCGCGCGGACCGGTCGTCCTGTTCGTCGACCTCGACGACTTCAAGACCGTCAACGACAGCCTCGGCCACGCGGCCGGCGACCTGCTCCTCATCGCCGTTGCCGAGCGGCTGCGCGCCTGCCTGCGGCCGGGCGACCTGGCGGCGCGGCTGGGCGGCGACGAGTTCGCCGTGCTCCTCGAGCGCAGCGACGTCAACAACGCGCTCGTCGTCGGCGACCGCATCATGGCCGCGCTGCGCCAGCCGTTCATGATCGACGGCCAGGAGGTAGTCGTGCGCGCCAGCGTCGGCATCGCCGAGCGGCGCCAGCAGGAAGAAACGGTCGACGAGCTGCTGCGCAACGCCGACGTCGCGATGTACACGGCCAAGGCGCAGGGCAAGGGCCGGCTGGCGATCTTCGAGCCGAGCATGCACGCCGCCGTCGTGGCGCGCCATGCCCTAACCTCGCGCCTCGAGCGCGCGCTGACCAACGGCGAGTTCGTCGTGCTGTACCAGCCGGTGGTCGACCTGCGCGACGGCAGGATCGCCGGCGTCGAGGCGCTCGTCCGCTGGCGCCAGCGCGATGGAACGCTGGTCGCGCCGGCGGAGTTCATCGCGCTGGCCGAGGAGACGGGACTCATCCTGCCGCTGGGCCGGTGGGTCCTCGAGGCGGCCTGCCGCCAGGCGGCGCTGTGGCACGAGCTCGTCCCGGACAGGCCGCTGCGCCTTGGCGTCAACCTGTCGGCGCGGCAGGTGCAGCAGCCGAACTTCATCGACGAGGTGCGCGACGTGCTGCGTTTCACGCGGCTCGAGCCGGCGTCGCTCATCCTCGAGATCACCGAGACGGTGATGATGCAGGACACGTCGGCGACGATCGCCAAGCTCAACGAGCTGAAGGAGCTGGGCGTGCAGCTGGCGATCGACGACTTCGGCACGGGCTACTCGTCGTTGAGCTACCTCAGCCGCTTCCCGGTCGATGTGCTCAAGATGGCGCAGCCCTTCGTCGAGAGCGCCGACCGCCAGGACTCGGCCTTCGCGCGGGCGATCGTCGCCCTCGGCAAGTCGCTTCGCCTGCGCATCGTCGCCGAGGGCATCGAGCGGCCCGACCAGTTGCACCTGCTGCGCAAGCTGGGCTGTGACTACGGCCAGGGCTTCTACTTCGCCGAGGCGCTCGACGCCGACACGATGAGCGCCATCCTGCACGCCTCCGACCGGGCCGCGGTCGAGGTGCCCGTCCAGTTGAGCCTGACGCCGATCGGGTAGTCAGGGCTCGCGCGGCCGATGCTGCGCGGTGTACGTTGCGGGGCGCAATGACGTCGCTGCCCGCCGTCCTCCGCCACACCGGCGACCGCCTGATCAGGATCGGCTCGCGGCCGGCCGACACGCGCGACGTGCGCCTGCGCAAGGAGGCGCTCGTCCTCATCGCCGTGTCGATCACGGTGCTGGCCACGGTCTGGACGCTGACCTACCTGCTGCTCGGCCTGCCGCTTGCCGCCGCGTCGCCGTTGGCGTACCAGGTCATCTCGGTCGTGGGCCTGGCGTGGTTCGCGCGGACGGGCAACTTCGAGGTTCTGCGGCTGACCCAGATCACGGCCATCGTCGTGCTGCCGTTCACGCTGCAGTGGAGCCTTGGCGGCTTCCAGAACGGCAGCGCCGTGATGGTGTGGGCCTTCGCCGGCCCGCTCAGCGCGCTCGTGTTCTACGGCCCGCGCGGCGCGCTCGCCTTCTTCGGCGTCTACCTCGGGCTGACGATCCTGTCGGGCGTCCTCGAACCGCTGCTCGAGCCACCGCTCGTCCTGCCGGAGGGGCTGCGGCTGGCCTTCTTCGTGCTCAACATCGGCGGCGTGTCGGCGGTGGTCTATGTCGTGCTGCAGTACTTCGTGCGCGCCCTCGTCGCCGAGCAGGAGCGCTCGGACCGGCTGCTGCTCAACGTGCTGCCCGGGACGATCGCCGAGCGGCTCAAGTCGGGGGAGCAGCTGATCGCCGACGACCACCCGTCGGTGACCGTCCTCTTCGCCGACTTCGTCGACTTCAGCCGGCTTGCGCGCCGGTCCGACGCCGGCCACATCATCGGTATCCTCGACCGCCTCTTCTCCGCCTTCGACGAGCTGGCCGAGAAGCACGGCCTGGAGAAGATCAAGACCATCGGCGACGAGTACATGGCCGTCGCCGGCGCACCAGAGCCGCGCGCCGACCATGCCCACGCGGCGGTACACATGGCGGCCGAGATGCTCGAAGAGGTACGCCGCTTCAATGCCGAAGCCGGGCACGATCTCGAGCTGCGCATCGGCCTGCACAGCGGCCACGTCGTCGCCGGGGTCATCGGCCGGCACAAGTTCGCCTACGACATGTGGGGCGACGCGGTCAACGTGGCCAGCCGGATGGAGTCGCACGGCGTCCCCGGCCGGATCCATGTCTCGGAGGCGGTGGCGAAAGCCGTCGGCGCCGAGTTCGGCGTCGAGGAGCGCGGCACGATCGAGATCAAGGGCCTGGGCCCGATGCGCACCTACTTCATCGGCAGATGAAGCGCACCTACCGCATGGAGCCGGTGCGCCAGCGCCTGTTCATCCTCGCCGGGCTGGTGCTCGCCGGCATGGCGCTGATCTGGCCGGTGCTCGGCTTCGTCGTGCTCTGGCGGCTGGAGCTGGACGTGCTCGACGTCTTCGTCGTCGGCATCCCGACGGCCTTCTTCCTCGGCGTCGGCCTGCTCGTCGCCGGTGCCGGGCGCTCGATCCGGCTGGAGCTGGCCGAGAACGGCATCGTGCTGCGCGTGCCCGGTGGGTCGGTCGAGGCGCGCTGGGAGGACGTCGACGCCGTCGGTCTCGCGGCATGGGGCCCGCTCAGCGGCCAGGCGCTGATCCTGCGCCGGGCGGCGCGCGTGCGCCGGCCGTGGTGGGCATTGCCCGTCGGGCTGCCCTGGATGGAGCGCGCGATCCCGCTGTCGCCCTTCGCCCTGCCTCTCCGCGGCAGCCGCCTGGAGGCAGACCTGAAGTCGAGGCTGCCCGACCTCTTCGATTGATCGGCGCGGTCGGCCGCCATCCGGCTTCGACTAGCATTCGGCTGTGACCGTCTGCCCCAGCTGCTCCGCGCAGAACGCCGAGGGAGCGCGCTTCTGCTCCAACTGCGGCGCCAATCTGGTCACGCGCGTGGCCGCCCAGGATCGGCGCGTCGTGACGGCGCTCTTCGCCGACCTGGCGCGTTCGACGTCGCTCGGGGAGCGGCTCGATCCGGAGGTCGTGCGCGGCATCGTCGGCCAGTTCTTCGAGCTCGCGCGGCGCGAGGTGGAGGCGCGCGGCGGGACGGTCGAGAAGTTCAGCGGCGACGCCGTGATGGCCGTCTTCGGCGTGCCGACGGCGCACGAGGACGATCCGGAGCGAGCGGTTCGGACGGCCGTCGCCATCCGCGATGGAGTGGCCGCCCTCTCCGCCGCGACGCTCGAGCGCCACGGGGTGGCCGTCCAGGCGCGCATCGGCATCGAGTCGGGCGAGGTCGTCGTGGGCGATCCGTTCGGCGGCGCGACGATGGCCACCGGCGACGCGATGAACGTCGCCGCCCGTCTCGAGCAACTGGCCGAGCCGGGTGAGATCGTCGTAGGCGCGAGCGCCTGGGACGCGGTGCGCGACATGGTTCACGGCGAGCCACTCGGCGAGCAGCAGCTGCGCGGCCACGAGGCCACGCTCGCCGGCTGGCGGGTGCTGTCCGTGTCGGAGGATGTCGGCCGGCCGCGTGGCGTGCCCGGCCTGCAGGCGCCGCTGACCGGCCGCGACGAGGAGCTGGCGCTGCTGCTCGACGCCGCCCGCCGCGCCGAGCACGAGCGCAAGGCGGTGCTGTTCACGATCCTCGGCGTGCCCGGCGTGGGCAAGAGCCGGCTCGTGCGCGAGGCGACGGCGCAACTCGAAGCCGGCGGCTGGTCGGTCGTTCGCGGGCGCTGCCTGCCCTACGGCGAGGGCATCACCTACTGGCCGGTGGCCGAGATGCTGCGTCAGCTGGCCGACATCGAGTCGGAGACGACGGCGGCCGACGCACGCGCACGGCTGGCCGCCCTCGGCCCGGAGGAGGGCGTCGCCGAGACGCTCTCCCTCGCGCTGGGCACGGCCGACGCCGAGCAGGGCGCCCACGCGGCGGCCGACCGAGAGATCGCGTGGGCCTTCCGCCGGCTCGTCGAGCACCTCTGTGCCAGCCGCGGGCCGCAGGTGCTCGTCTTCGAGGACATCCACTGGGCCGAACCGCAGTTGCTCGACCTGATCGAGTACCTCGTCACGTGGGCGCGCGAGTCGCCGCTGCTCGTGATCGCTCCGGCACGACAGGAGCTGCTCGACAACCGGCCGGGCTGGGGCAGCGGCCGGATGGAGGCGAGCCGCATCCAGCTCGAGCCGCTGAGCGAGGCCGAGTCGCGCGCGCTGCTGGCCGCGCTGCTGACCGTCGAGGACCTGCCCGCCGACCTGCGCCAGCGCGTCCTCGACCGCGCCGAGGGCAACCCGCTCTTCGTCGAGGAGGTCGTGCGCATGCTCATCGAGGAGGGCATCGTAGAGCGCCGTGACGGCCGCTGGTTCGCCCGCCGCGAGGCCGCCGAGGTGCGCGTGCCGGACACCGTCGAGGCGCTCATACGGGCTCGCCTCGACACTCTCCCGGCGCCGGAGCGGGCGGTGATCCAGGCGGCGGCGGTGGTCGGCCGCGTGTTCCAGCACTCGGCGGTGGCGGCACTTGCTCCCGGCCCGGGCACGGGCGCGCGCGTCGAGGAGCACCTCGAGGACGCCATCCTGCGCGACCTGATCACCGAGGAGCGCTCGCCCGAGCCTGACCGAACCTTCCGCTTCCGCCACGTTCTCATCCGCGACGTCGCCTACACGACGCTGCCCAAGGCCCGTCGCGCCGACCTCCACGCGCAGGTCGCCGGCTGGCTTCGCGAGTGGGCGCGCGAGCGGATCGACGAGTTCGTCGAGATCGAGGCCTATCACCTCGAGCAGGCGGTGCTCCTGCGCCGCGAGCTGGAAGGCCGGGCCGATCCGGCCGACGTCGAGCGGGCGGCCGACGCACTGCTCGCCAGCGGTCACAAGGCGCTCTCCCGCGACGATGCGCGGGCTTCCCTCGGCTTTGCCGAGCGCGGGCTGGCGCTCGACCCACCGGCCGGCGAACGGAGGCTGGAGCTGGCCTGGCTGCGTGTCGAGGCCCTGCGCAGGCTCGGCGAGTGGCGCCGCGCGGGTGAGCTGGGGGCCGGCGTGGTCGACCAGGCGGCTGCTCTCGGACGGAAGGACATCGAGGGCCGGGCGATGCTGGCCACCGCCGGCGATCTCTGGATAAGTCTCAGCTCGGCCGACGCCGCCGGTGCCGTTGCCCAGCTCGAGCGGGCGCGAGCGCTCCTGGCCGCAGCGGGTGACGCCTACTACCTGACGGTCGTGCTCGAGTTCCTCGGCTTCGGCGGCTGGTGGCTTGGCAACCTCGACAGGTCGGAACGCATCTGGCGAGAGATGGCGCACGTCGCTCGTGAGCACCGCCTCGTCGCGCGCGAGGCCGAGGCGCACGTCCTGCTCGCCGGCGCCATGGCCCAGCGCGGCAAACCGGACGACCGCCGCCAGTTGCTCGAGCGCGGGCGAGAGCTGGCCGAGCAGTCCAGGAGCAGGCTCACCCGAGCCCGCATCGACCGTGCGTTCGGCGGCTTCCTAATCGTCTCGGTTTCAGAGGAAGAGGGCGAGGCCATACTTGCCCAGGTCATACCGATCTTCGAGGAGTTCGGCGAGCGCGAGGAGCTCCACACCGCCTACCTCTACCTGGGCGACGCACGCCGGCGACACGGACGGCTGGCCGAGGCGCTCGAGAACTACCGAAGCGGGCTCGAGCCGATACTGGGCCACGTCGGCTACCGCCCCGAGGTCGAGCGCCGCATCGCGCACGCCCTACTCGAGCAGGGCGATGTTGAGCAGGCGGCGGAATATGCCGAGCGGGCGGTGAGCATGGTCGGCCGCGACGATGTCGCCACGATCGCCAGCACGCGCATGGTCCTCGGCCTGGTGCGCGAAGCGCAGGGCCGCCACGAGGAGGCCGAGGCGCTTCTCCGCGACGCCGCTGCCACGATCGAGCCGACGGACTACAGCGGCTGGGAGGAGGATCTGTCGCTGGCCGAGTTCCTCTTCCGTCGCGGCCGGACTGACGAGGCCGAGACCTGGCTTGCCCGCGCGCGTGAAGGCGCGGCGAAATTCGGCGCCGACTCGCCGATCGTCGCCTTCGTCGAGCGCCGTGCCGCAGGCGCTAGGCTGTCCTAAGGCTAGGCGCCCGGCGGGCTGTACTGCACCGACCGCCTGGCCGCGTCGTCGATTTCCTCGGGCGTCAGCAGCACGACCGTGCGCAGGCCGATTGCCCCCGACGCTCCCACAGTCAGGCTGCCCGCCGCGGCGGCGGCATGGTCGGGCAGGTCGGCGATCAGGTAGAAGTCGTCCGAGCCGAAGCCGAAGTAGAAGGAGTCGACGGTGCCGCCCACGGACTGAGTGACCTGCTCGGCCACCTGGCGCCGCTTACTGCCGCCATCCTTCATGACGCCCTTCGCGCCCTCGGCGGTGTACTGACCGATGAACAGGTACTTGGGCATGGATCGCTCCTCTTCGCGGATCACAGTTACCGGACACTGCCAGTAAACACCTAACCGGCCCGGAGCGCTGGGCAGACCGGCGCTCAGTCTTCCCTGGTCGTCTGGAACTCGGCCGGACCGCCCGGCGCCGGCACATCGCCGAGCATGTCGGTCACTGTCCCATCGAAGGTGTCGCCCGCGATGGTGCCCTCGTATGTCGTGATCAGGTTGCCCGTACCGGGCGTGTGAACCAGCGTCAGCGTGCTGCCTTCGAGCGTGCCGCGCAGTCCCGTGTGAATCCGTCCATGCTCCCACTGGGCCGTGCCGCTGATCTGGCCACCGATGTCGCGCAAGCGGAACCTGATCCCCTGGCTGCCGGTACTGCCGGTGACCGTGCCTGACCAGGTTCCGGCCACGGTCGGTGCCTCATCGTCTTCGGTCGGCGGCGCAGTTGGGCCGGCCGTCGGCGTCGCATCGATATCGGCAGGTGGCACGGTGTCCTGCTCGCCGCCCGGACTTGCGGCCGGTGACGATGGTGGGGTGGCCTCGCCGGGTCCGCTGGTGGCGGTCGGCGTAACGCCGCCCGTTCCCACGTCCGGTGCCGACGTGCAGGCGCCCAGGGCAACCGCGGCCATCAGGGCCACCGCCGCGGGCGCGACGTAGCGGGAGGTTCGCTTCTGTCTCATAGCGACCAATGAAGACGGCACATGCACCGCGTGTCATGAGTAACCGACTACTCACCAGCCACCTACAGCCGCTGGGAGCCGCTCTTCGGGCCGGCTGGTCGGTTACGCCGGCTGCCTCCCAGCCGCGACCGAGCGGGACTCACCGTCCGCCGTCCACCGACCGTCCCCAGTCCCTCCACCGACGCTCCACAGGCTGCCCACCGCGTTCTTCGGGCGATCTTCCGATGACACAAGCGGTAGTGGTCCGACTGACCGTCTCAGCCCTACATGTTGTGGTTTGTCGCTTGACAGCACCACCGGGCGGGTCTAGCATTCGCCGATACGAAGGCAGTGGAAAAGTCCCTCCACAGCAGCCCAACAAGGGTCGCCGCCGGGCACCCGCAGAGCACGCCACAGGATCACGTCGAGCAAGAGGGAGAAGGCTGAGAGATGGCCCGAGCGGATGGAACCAAGGTCCTCGCACGCAACGCCGCGATCAAGCGCCGGCCGATGGACGAGGACGGCCGCTTCACCGGCGAGGGCGTCAGGGGCATCACCTTCGAGCGCCGCTGGACGACTCCCGGCATCCATCCCTACGACGAGGTCACCTGGGAGCTCCGGTCGGCCGAGATCAAGAACGAGTCGGGCGAGAAGGTCTTCGAGCAGACGGACGTCGAGGTGCCGTCGTTCTGGAGCCAGCTCGCGACCAACGTCGTCGTCTCGAAGTACTTCCGCGGCCATATCGGCACGCCGCAGCGCGAGCGCAGCGTCAAGCAGCTCATCGACCGCGTGGTCAACACCATCTGCTCGTGGGCCTCGACGCAGCGCTACTTCGCGACGGATGAGGACCTGCAGACGTTCCGCGCCGAGCTGACGCACCTGCTCCTCCACCAGAAGATGGCCTTCAACTCGCCCGTCTGGTTCAACCTGGGAGTCGAAGAGCGCGGACAGTGCTCGGCGTGCTTTATAAATTCTGTACGCGATGACATGGGTTCGATCATGGACCTCGCGAAGACAGAGGCAATGCTTTTCAAATACGGCTCTGGTGCTGGCGTAAATCTCAGCCCGATTCGCGGTTCGAAGGAAAAGATGTCGGGCGGAGGCATCGCGAGTGGTCCCGTTTCATTCATGAAGGGCTACGATTCCTTTGCATCGGCCATCAAGAGCGGCGGTAAGACGCGCCGCGCCGCCAAGATGATCATCCTCAATGCCGATCACCCGGACATCGTCGACTTCATCGACTCGAAGGCGAACGAGGAGAAGAAGGCCTGGGCTCTGATCGAAGCAGGCTATGACGGCTCCTTTACCGGCGAGGCGTACGGCTCGATCCAGTTTCAGAATGCCAACCACTCGGTCCGCGTGACGGACGACTTCATGCGGGCAGTCGAGAGCGACGCCGACTGGACGACGTACGAAGTCACAACCGGACAACCGGCCGGAACTCACAAGGCCCGCGAGCTGTACCGCAAGATGGCCGAGGCGGCGTGGATCTGCGGTGATCCCGGCATCCAGTACGACACCACGATCAATGACTGGCACACGTCGGCCAACACGGACCGGATCTACGCGAGCAACCCGTGCTGCTTCGTCGGCGAGACGCTGGTCGACACGGCGGCGGGCTTCATCTCGATCGAAGAGCTTGAGCGTATGGACCGTGCCGGCCGCCGTCTTCCGGCGACGTATTCGCACGACGGGCTGTCCGGGCAGACGGTGATTCGCCAGATCAAGCGAGCATGGGTCGCGGGCTATACGAACGAGATCGTCGAAGTACGCACAGGGCTTGGCCGTGTGCTTAAGTGCACGCCTGAGCACCGCTTCCTGACCTTCAACGGCAAGTACGTCCAGGCACAGGATCTCCAGCCTGGTCAGTCACTCCGGAAGATCTACCGAGAGGAAGCGGAGCAGGTGGCAGCAGGCGCTGCAGCAGCTTGGATGCCTGCACAGCAGCCAGCTGTCGCGATCACTAACGACAAGGTGCTCTCCGTCGACCGGATTTACCTGGCAAATGCCGTGCCCGTCTTCGATCTCGAGGTCGAGGGTACTCACAACTTCGGTGTTTCAGACGTAGCCGACCCGAGCGTTCGCTCGATCGTCGTCTCCAACTCGGAGTACATGTTCCTCAACGACACGGCCTGCAATCTCGCGTCGTTGAACCTCATGAAGTTCGTCCGCGACGATGGCGAGTTCGACGCCGAGGCATACCAGTACGCCTGCCGGCTGACGATCACGGCGCAGGAGATCCTCGTCGACAACGCCAGCTACCCGACGCCCCAGATCGAGCTGAACTCGCATCTTTTCCGGCCACTCGGCCTGGGCTACGCCAATCTCGGCGCGCTGCTGATGAGCCGCGGCCTGGCCTACGACTCGGACGGAGGCCGTGCGTTCGCCGCCGCGCTGACGTCGATCATGACCGGCGAGGCGTACGCCCAGTCGGCGATCGTCGCCCGTGACCACGGCGGCCCGTTCGCCGAGTACAAGAAGAACGAGCAGCCATTCCTTCGTGTCATCAAGAAGCACCGTGACGCCGCGTACGCGATCCCCGAGCAGGACGCGCCGCGGGAATTGATCGACGCGGCACGGTCATCCTGGGACTCCGCACTCGAGTTGGGCACGCAACACGGGTATCGGAACGCCCAGGTGACCGTGCTCGCGCCGACGGGTTGTCTCGTTGGCGGAAGCATGGTCATAACCGACCGCGGCCTCGTCCGCCTGCGCAGCCTCGGGAACCCCGACGGCGACAAGTGGCAGCCACTCGACTTCAAGGTTGGAACGGACGACGGACCGCGCCAGGCGACGAAGTTCTTCGTCAACGGCGCCGAGCCGGTGGTCAGCGTCAGGACGCGTCGTGGCTACCGCATCCAGGGCACAACGATGCACCGCATCAAGGTCGTCGACGCCGACGGCAACTGGCAGTGGCGCCGCTTCAGCGACGTCCGCGCCGGCGATAGGGTGCCGCTGATGCTGGGCGGCCTGATCGGCGAGCCGCGGGAGGTGCCGCTGCCGCCGCTGGCCGAGGCGTATTGGACATCTGACCACACGACCTTCGTTCCGCGCTACATGACACCCGAGCTGGCCGAGCTGGTCGGCTACTTCATGGGCGACGGCTCGCTCCACGCCAAGGGCCTGCGCTTCTGCGTCGACAGCCACGACACCGACGTCGTCGACCGACTGACCGACCTCGGCCGCCGACTCTTCGGCCTGGAGGCCGCCGTAACGCCCAGGCAGGGATACACGGAGGTTGCCCTCCACTCCGTCCGACTCACACTCTGGTGGGAGGCCTGCGGTTTCGCCAAGAAGGCGCCGACGACCGAGCATCGCGGCAAGGGCTATGAGGCGCATATTCCCGACGCCGTGCTCTACACCAACGATCCCGCGGCCTACCGGGCATTCGTCCGCGGCCTCTTCGAAGCCGACGGCAACGTGAACAACGGGTACGCGTACTGGTCGACGGTCTCGGAGCAGTTCAGCCACGACGTCCAGTCGCTGCTGCTGGCCCTCGCGTTCGTGACCACACGCAAGGTGGAGCAGTCGAATCGCGGCCATCTGGGTGCCAATCCCGTCCACGTCCTGCGCTTGCTGAACGCGGAATCGGCCGGCCGCTGGTTGTCGGAGATCTCGTTCATCTCCGAGCGCAAGCGCGAGCGCCTGGCCGCGATGTACAGCACCGCGTGGCAGGCCGCCAAGGCCGATCTCGTGCCGGTCAGCCGACAGACGATCAACCGGCTGGCGCCCGACAACGACCGCCTTCGCAAGACGATGCTGATGTCGCTGTCCCGCAAGGGGCTGGTCAGCCGGCGGCTGGCGACCACGCTGCTCGAACGGACGCAGGATCCCGAGCTGGCGCAGTCGCTGGGCTACTTCTACGACGAGGTCGCAAGTGCCGAGCTGGGCGAGGAGCAGCTGACCTACGACATCTCGGTGCCCGAGAACGTGACATACGTGGCCAACGGCTTCGTCAGCCACAACACCATCGCGTTCATGATGGATTGCGACACGACCGGCATCGAGCCCGACATCGCGCTGATTAAGTACAAGAAGCTGGTCGGCGAGGGCTTCCTCAAGATCGTCAACCGCACCGTTCCGCAGGCGCTCAAGAAGCTCGGCTACACGCCCGAACAGGTCGAGGAGATCGTCCAGTACGTCGACGAGCGCGAGACGATCGAGGGCGCGCCCGGGCTCAAGCCAGAGCATCTGCCCGTCTTCGACTGCGCCTTCAAGCCGGTCAACGGCGAGCGCAGCATCCACTACATGGGCCACGTCCGGATGATGGGCGCGACCCAGCCGTTCCTGTCCGGTGCGATCAGCAAGACGGTCAACATGCCCGAGAGCGCTACACCGGACGACATCGCAGACGTCTACATGGAGGGTTGGAAGCTGGGGCTGAAGGCCATCGCGATCTATCGGGATGGCTCGAAGCGCAGCCAGCCGCTCTCGACCGGCAAGAAGAAGGACAGGGGGGAGGAAGTGCAGGTGTCGGCGGCGGCGGCGCCGATGGAGGCTGAGCTCGCTGGGGAGCCCAAG
>CAYRMQ010000010.1:0-43909 GCA_964425305.1 uncultured Anaerolineaceae bacterium
CCCAGCTCGAGCCAGAAGTCGAGCACCTTCTTGAGCGACTCGCGGACGCGCGGGTTGTCGAAGTTGAGGTCGGGCTGGTGCGAGTAGAAGCGGTGCCAGTAGTAGGCGTTGGCGACCGGGTCCCAGCTCCAGTTCGAGGTCTCGAAGTCCTTGAAGATGATGCGCGCGTCGGTGTAGCGGTCGGGCGTGTCGCTCCACACGTAGAAGTCGCGCCACGCGCTGCCCGCCGGCGAGCGCCGCGCGCGCTGGAACCACGGGTGCTGGTCGGAGGTGTGGTTGCAGACCAGCTCGGTGATGACGCGCAGGTTGCGCCGGTGCGCCTCGCGGATGAAGGTCTTCACGTCGCGCAGCGTGCCGTAGTCGGGGTGGACGCCGGTGTAGTCGGCGATGTCGTAGCCGTCGTCCTTCAGCGGCGAGGGGTAGAACGGCAGGAGCCAGATCGCCGTCACGCCGAGGTCGGCCAGGTAGTCGAGGCGCTGTGTCAGCCCGCGGAAGTCGCCCGCGCCGTCGCCGTCGCCGTCATAAAAGGCGCGAACAGCGAGCTCGTAGATGATCGCGTCCTTGTACCACAGGCTCTCGCGCCCGCCGACGGGCGCCGACGTCACCGCGCGCGGCCGGCGCCGGCCACCCGGGCGCTGCTCGGCAGGCGGCCGCAGGACCGTCGTCACAGGTAGTACTCGAACTCGCGCTCGCTGCGCAGCCGGGGCCGGACGTGGAAGAGGTGCGCCGCGCCGACCTGTGGGTCGAGCTCGATCCAGTTGCGCGGCCCCTGCCAGATGTAGGTCGCGTCGTCGAGCAGGTCGACGACCTCGTAGGCGGCATCAGCCGGCAGGCCCAGTCCCTCCAGGCCGAGCTCGAGGGTGCCCGCCTGCGGGCGGTGGAAGTCGAGGTTGACGACGGTCAGGACGATGTCGCTCCTGTCGGCGGTGTTCTTGGTGTAGGCGATCAGCTGCTCATTCTCGATGGTGTGGAACCACAGCCGCTCGTTGGTCTGCAGCGCCGAATGCTCGTGCCGCGCCCGGTTGACGCGCTCGATCAGCCCGCGCAGGCTGTCCGTTCGCTCCAGGTCCCACGTTCGCTGCTGGTACTTCTCGGAGTCGAGGTACTCTTCGCTGCCCGGCTCGCGCGGCATGCTCTCCATCAGCTCGAAGGCAGGACCGTAGATGCCGTAGTTGGCGGCCAGCGTGGCGGCCAGCACGAGCCGCGCCTGGAAGGCCGCCCGACCGCCGGTCTGGAGCACCTCGTGCAGGATGTCGGGCGTATTGGGCCAGGCGTTGGGCCGGAAGAACTCGCGCACGCCGGTCTGGGTCAGCTCGGTGAAGTAGTCGGCCAGCTCCTGCTTGGTGTTGCGCCAGGTGAAGTACGTGTAGCTCTGGGAAAAGCCGAGCTTGCCCAGGCGGTACATCACCTTCGGCCGCGTGAAGGCCTCCGACAGGAAGAGCACATCCGGGTGCTGCGCCTTGATGTCGCCGATCAGCCATTCCCAGAAGCCGAATGGCTTGGTATGCGGGTTGTCGACGCGAAAGATGCGTACGCCCTCGCCGATCCAGTGGCGGAAGACCTCGTTGAGCGCGCGCCACAGGCTCTGCCAGTCGTCGCTCTCGAAGTCGAAGGGGTAGATGTCCTGGTACTTTTTCGGCGGGTTCTCGGCGTACTGGATCGTGCCGTCCGGGCGGGCACGGAACCAATTGGCGTGCTCGCTGACCCACGGATGATCGGGCGACGCCTGGAAGGCGATGTCGAGGGCGACCTCGATGCCGCACTTGTCCGCCTCCCTGACCAGCCGGCGGAAGTCGGCCGCGCTGCCCAAATCGGGATGGATGGCGGTGTGGCCGCCTTCCGGGCCGCCGATCGCCCACGGCACGCCGGGGTCCCTGGCACCGCTGGTGACGACGTTGTTGGGCCCCTTCCTGAACTGGCGGCCGATGGGATGGATGGGCGGCAGGTAGAGCACGTCGAAGCCCAGCTCGGCGACGTAGGGCAGGCGGGCGATGACGTCGTCGAAGGTGCCGTGGCGCTTCGCGGTCGGCGCGGCCGAGCGCGGGAACAGTTCGTACCACGCCGAGAAGCGGGCGCGCTCGCGGTCGACGACGACCTCCAGGTCACGCTCGTAGCGCGTCTCGTGAGTGCGGTCCGGGTGGCGCTCGGCCAGCTCGATCAGCTTCTCGTCGAGCGCGCGCTCGGCGCGCTCGCCCGCCGGCTGGCCCTCGTCGCGCAGCTCGGCGGCCCACTCCTTCAGGTGGCGCGCGTCGGTCCGTGAGGTGCGCGCCGCGCGGCGGCCGGCGCCCTCGACCAGGTCGGCGCCGATGAGCAGGTCGACGGTCACGTCCTGGCCGGCGGCGATGCGCTTCTCGAGGTCGTGGCGCCAGGTCCGGAAGCGGTCGACCCAGGCGGCGACGGTGTAGCGGTGGCGGCCGATCGTCGCCAGCGGTACGGCCGCGCGCCAGCGGTCGTTGCCCAGCGGCGCCATCTCGTGCTCCTGCGCGTCGTCCGCTCCTTCGGGCCGGAAGATGAGCATGACCCGGATCTCGTCGTGGCCGTCGGCGAAGGCGTCGACCTCGACGACCAGCTCGTCACCGACCGTCCGCTTGACGGGAAAGCGGCCGCCGTCGACCGCCGGCGTGACGTTCTCCACGATCGCCCGCCGCCGCCCCTCGTTCGGCAGCGGCCTCAACTCTTCGCTCTCCGGCTGGGTGTTTTCGGCCGGCCCGTCTTCGGCTGGCCCGTCTTCGCCGTGCGCCGCCGGTGGCCGGCGGTCACCCTGCGCAGGCGAGCCGCCAGCTCGTCGAGTCGGTAGCCCGCTGCCCTGGCCAGCCCGGTCAGCTCCGCAACCCGCTGGGCGGCCTCCTGTTCGGCGCGAGCCGAGCGCTGTCCTTCCGTCAACGGCAGCTGCCACCAGGCGATCGCCCGCTCGAAGCGCTCCTTGTCGAACCAGGTCACGCCTTCATGCTCGTTGACGCCAATGGCGCGGCGGATGCGCTCGTCGTCGAGCCACTCGGGCGAGAGCAGGCCGTTGCCGTCGGCCGGCTGGCGCGCGACGGCGAGCATCGATCCAACGAGGTCCGGGTCGGGTAGCACGCGGTCGGCCAGCCACTCGCCGACCCAGCGGCCGCCGGCCAGCTCCGGCCGGTGCTCAGCGATGACACGGTCCACCGTCTTCGCAGCGCGCCATGCGCGGTAGGCGTCACTCGACCGGTCAAGGCCGAGGGCGGCAACCAGGCTGGCGTGGGTCTTCGCTGCGGCATCGGGTGCACTGCGCGCCTCACCCGCGTCCGGGCCGCCAGTCGCTCCGAGCTGGCCGGCGACGTCGGCTGCCAGGCGGGCGAACGTCTCGTCGGACGGGCGCTCCAGCGCCGCGCGGAGCGCACTATGGAGCGGCGCCAGCTCGAGCTCGAGCGCGGCCAGCTCGAGGTCCGGCACTGGCCGGCCGTCGAGGTGCGCGGCGAGGCGAGCCCAGCGGCCGTCGGCGTCGCGGACGTCGCTGATCTCGAGGAACACGTGGTAGCCGTAGGCCGGCATCTCCAGGTACAGGCCCTCCTCGTGAATGCGCCTGGCGTTGCGCAGATACTGCAGTCCCGAGCGCTGTTCGCGCATGAGCAGGAAGCGCGCCTCGTCGTTGTCGAGCGCCAGCCCGCTGCCCAGCGTCCGGCCGGTGACGGCGGCCGTCCGGATCCAGCCTCGGGCGTCGGCGTAGCGGTTGTTGTAGACGACCAGCGAGCGCTCGCCATCGCGGTTGTTTGAGCAGGCGAAGACGTCCTCGTTGACGGTGCCATCCGGTGCATAGAAGTCGTAGAGCACGAACTCGTCGACCTCGGCGAAGAGGTGGCGGCGGTGGAGCAGCGGGAAGATCTCGCGCTCGTGGCGCTCGATCAGCCAGCCCTTCGGTTCCTCCTGCAGTGACGCCCGGCGGAACTCCATGCCGTACTTCTCGGTCAAGCCCTCCAGCTGGCCGTGGCCGAACATCGGCAGCCCGGGCATCGTCACCATCAGCGTGCACACGCCGAAGTACTTGTCGCCGTCGCCGAACTGGTCGATCGCCGTCCGCTCGTCGGGGTTGTTCATGAAGTTGACGTAGCGCTTGAGGATCTGCGGGTCGAACTCGAGCGTGTTCTTGATGACCAGCCGGTACTCGGCGTTCTTCTCGTCGCGCAGCATGTTCATGAACGCGCTGTTGTAGACCCGATGCATGCCCAGGGTGCGGACGAAGTAGCCCTCCATCAGCCAGAAAGCCTCGGCCAGCAGCAGCGTGTCGGGCGCTTCGGCGGCCACCCGGTCGACGACCTCGCGCCAGAACTCGACCGGCATCGCGCGGTCGAAGTCGCGCTTCCTCATCGAATACTCGGCGCGCGAGGGGATCGCGCCGCCGCTCCCCGGCTCTGGATACCACAGCCGCTGGATGTGCTTCTTGGCCAGCGTCATCGCCGCGTCGAAGCGGATCACCGGGAAGAGGCGCGCGACGTGGAGGATGGTCTGGATGACCGCCTCGCGCACCTCCGGCTTCAGGTAGTCGAGCTGAGCGGTGTCGTTCCAGGGCATCGACGTGCCGTCGTTGCCGTGGTAGATGTAGCGCTCCTCGCCGCTCCAGCGGTCGACGCGCTTGAAGGTCACTGCCGCGTCGGTGTTGTCGAAGTAGTGGTCCTCGATGTAGATGCCGACGCGCTCGTCGGTCGACAGATTGGGGCCGTGGAAGGAGTAGCCCGGGTATGGCGCATCGGGGCGCGACATGAACCAGTCGGGATGCTCGACGACCCAGCGTGAATCGATGCCCATGTGGTTGGGCACCATGTCGCTGGCCAGGCGGATGCCGCGCGCCCAGGCCCGCTCGCGCAGGCTGCGGTATGCCTCCTCGCCGCCCAGGTCGTGGGCGATCTGGTAGTCCATCAGCGAGTAGGCCGACGCGACCGCCTCGCGATTGCCGCGCATCTGCTTGATCGTCTGGCTGGCGCGGCTGCGCTCCCACAGCCCGATCAACCACAGGCCGCTGAAGCCGGCCGCGGCGAGGCGGTCGAGCTCCTCGTCGGGGATCTGGTCGAGGCGCCAGATCGGCCGGCCGTACGTGCGTGCCAGCTGGTCGAGCCAGACGTAGGTGCTCTTCGCCATCAGCACCAGCCGCGGCATCCAGTCGCGGTCCCGGCTGAAGCGCTCGTCCTCGCCGAGGTCGCCGAAGCCGTGCAGCGCCGACGTGTCGGCCTCGCCGTCGGCGCCGCCGTGGGTGGCGTGGAAGCGCATCCAGGCGGCGCGCTCCTCCTCGGTCAGCACGTCGAGGCTGACCTGTAGCCGATCGCCGAAGCGGCTGAGCACCATGCCCCAGTTGGCGCGCACCCAGCGCAGCTGTTCGGTCAGCGACGCCGGCGCCTCAAGGGCCGGCCGGCGGAGCAGCGTGATCAGGTCGTCGTCATGCGGCCCAAAGCGCGGCTGGCCCTCGAAGAACGCGGCCAGCCCGCGGATGGCGGCGGCATAGGCGCTGCCCTCCTCCAGCGGCCGGTCGTCGAACAGCTCGCCCAGCGGCGCGTAGGCCGGGTTCATGTTGGCCAGCCAGAGCAGGAGCGCCTCCTCCAGGGCCACCTCGCGGTTGGGCGTGCCGTCGGTCTCGGCGGCGAGGTACTCGTCGGGCGTTCGCTCGCCGCGCAGTACGGCCAGTGTCGGGAAGTGCTCTACGAACGTACGCAGCGTGGCGTCGACGACCTCACGCCCGAGCCTGTCCTCCAGCGCCGCCAGAGCCTGCACCGTCGCCTGCGGGTTGCGCTCCTGGCGATAGAGCTCGATGACGTGGTGCAGGATCTCGTCGAGCAGGGCCATCGCGCTGACGTCGCCGGCCCGGACAGTGGCACCTGTATCGCCGCGCGCCTCGCGCTCGCGGTTGATCTGCTGGGCAAAGCGGCGCGACGCGGCGAAGTTCGGAAAGAGGGCCCGGCCGCGCAGCGCGAACAGCGGTTCCTCGAAGCCGTAGCGCCGGCGCGCCGCGCGCGATACATGAAACTCCATCTGGGCGAATCGTGCCCCACTCTGCAAGTAGGCGCCAGCCAGCCCTCTGCGAGGTGGGTTGCACAGGGATTGAAGCGACTTTCCGGTGCGGGGCGACGCCGGTTGGTGCGCCGCCGCGCCAGATCGGCGACCGCAATGCGCGATGATGTCGCGCGATGGGCGAGCGACGTACGTCCCGCCGCCGCATGCTGGCCGCGCTACTCGGCGTGCCGCTGCTGCTGACCGCGCTCCTTCCCGTGCCGGCCCGCGCGGCGGTGACGCTCAGCGAAGTCGCCGGCGGCTTCGAGCGCCCGCTGTACGTCACGCATGCCTTCGACGCGCGCCTCTTCGTCGTCGAGCAGGGTGGCCGCATCTGGGTCCTCCATGGCGGCGGCCGGACGCTTTTCCTCGACATCAGCAGCCGCGTGGCGTGCTGCGGTGAGCGCGGGCTGCTCGGGCTGGCCTTCCATCCGCAGTACGCCAGCAATCGGCTCTTCTACGTCAACTACACGCGCGCCAGGGACGGCGCGACGGTCATCGCCGAGATGCGCCGATCGGCGGCAGACCCGAACGTCGCCGACCCGGCCTCGACCTACTTCCGGCGCGTCATGCTCATCGGCCAGCCGTACGCCAACCACAACGGCGGCTGGATCGGCTTCGAGCCCGGCAAGCCCCAGCTCTACATCGCCGTCGGCGACGGCGGCAGCAGCGGCGATCCGCACAACAACGCCCAGAGCACGAGCACGCTGCTGGGCAAGATCCTGCGCATCAACCCGCTCGACCCCGACGGCAGCGGGCCGAAGAGGTACAAGATCCCGCCGAGCAACCCCTACGTTGGGCGGCCGGGACGCGACGAGATCTGGTCGCGCGGCCTGCGCAACCCGTGGCGCTGCAGCTTCGACCGGGAGACCGGCAAGATGTGGTGCGCCGACGTCGGCCAGGGCTCGTACGAGGAGGTGAACCGCCACAAGACCGGCAAGAAGCGCAACTACGGCTGGCGCCTGCTCGAGGGTTTCCACCACTACGAATACCCCGGCCGGCAGCGCGGCACGCTGTGCGAGACGGACTGCAAGTGGCTGCCCGTGGCGGCCTACGCTCACTCGGCGTTCGGCGGCGGCAACTGCTCGGTCACCGGCGGCTACGTCTCGCGCCGCGTCGGCGCGACGCACTACGGCAAGTACATCTTCGGCGACTACTGCAGCGGCAACATCTGGCTCATCTCGGCCACGCGCAAGCGGAGCACCTCCCTCCCCTCACCCACCAAAACGAGCCTCAACATCAGCTCATTCGGCGAGGGCCACGACGGCCGCATCTATGTCACCGACCTGTCGGGCGGGACCGTCTACCGCGTCGACGGCACCTGACGGCCGAGGACGGGAAGGCTCCTACCCTCCGAGCAGCCGCTCGAAGTCGGGCAGCACGTCCTCGGCGCCGAGTAGGAAGGCACCACCGACGACGAGACTGAGCACGCCGGCCACACTACCCACGACGACGTAGATCTGACGGCGGCGCTGGCTTGCGACGAAGCTCGACGCCGACACCACAACGATCAACGTGTTGGTGATCACCAGGCCGGCGATGAAGGCGAGCATCATCGGTATTCCGAGACCGACGCTCGCCGCCCCGCCGATGGCCGCGATCAGCAGCACCTGCGTGCCTGTCTCCGCGCCGATGCCGTGGATCATGCCCACGCCGAAGGCGGTCTTCGCTCCGTAGGAGCTCATCTCCATCGGCTCGATGTGCTCGTGCCCGTGAACGCGCGCCTGCAATCGGCGCCAGGCGAAACGCAGGCCGTCGAAGACGAGCATCCAGCGGCTGCGCAGCCGGAACTCGGCTCCGTGGCGAGCGTACTGGTAGAGCGACACGAACACCCACACACCGAGGATGACCAGCGTCAGGCCGACCACGCGGCCCATCAGTGGGTCGAGCCACTCCGGCAACTGCGCGCCGATCAGCAATGCCGCCGCGCCGAGGATCGCTACGACAAGCGCGTGGCCGAGAGCGTAGAGCGTGCCCAGGAACACTGGCCGTCGCTGCACGCTCCAGAACGTCGCCGGCGGCGTGGCCGTGGGATCGGTAGCGAGGAGCGTCCCCGGACCGCTGCCCAGGCGCGGACTGCCATGCGCGGCGAGCTCCTCCTCGCCGCCGTGCGGGTGATCGTGACCGGCCAGCGATCGATGATCTCGCTCGTGTGCGCGCTCGGCGGCGTCTGCCACGCCGGTCGTGCTTGTTATGTCGGTGATCGCCGCGATGTGATCCCAGTCGACGCCGTGACGCAGCCCGAGCGCCAAGGCGGTACCGAACAGCGCCAGGTGGCCCGGGTCCACGGCGAGGGCGTCGGCGAGCGGCAACGGGAGGGGCATCGGGGGTATTATTGCATCGCGTTGCAATTGCGACCAGCTGCAGGAGCGAACCTTCGCACAATGGAGCGATCACGACGTCCGGCTCGAGCACGACGCTCGCCGGCCGACGACCATGCCGACCCGTGGCGGACGACGCGACGCCACCTACGGGCGCGCGGCCTGCGCTGGACGCCGCAGCGCCGGACGCTCATCGAGGTGATCGCCGACTCGGACGGGCACGTCACGGCCACCGAACTGATCGAGCGCTGCCGGCAGATCGACCCACAGACGACGCCGTCGACGGTCTACCGCAGCCTGGACGTGCTCGAGGAGCTCGGGCTCATCCGCCACAGCCACGGCGCCGACGGGCGCGAGGAGTTCCACGTGCTGCCTGAGACTGAGCACGGCCACCTGTTCTGCGAATCGTGCGGCCGCTCGTGGGACATCGAGGGTGACGAGGCTGCCGCCCTGGTCCGCGCCCTCCGCCGCGAGCGTGGGTTCGAGGTCGACCTATCGCACCTGTCGGTCGTCGGCCTCTGCGCCGACTGTGCCGGTCGCGCGTCGCCGTCCGTCAACTGACCAGCCCGCCGCGTACAGCAGCGCGGCCAGCGCCAGCCAGGCGGCGAGACCACCGAAGAGAGCGTCGGTCCCTTCGGCCGAGGGCGCTGGCGGTGCGTCCCCCATCGCGGTGCTGGGCAGCACGCCCAACGCCTCGACCAGGCGTGCCAGCGAGCGATAGTGCGAGAAGTCCCAGCCCCAGTTTCCCGCGCGGTCGCGGCGCCAGACAATCGTGGCTGGAGCCGTCTCGCCGTCCTTGTCGATCGTCACGAGCACTCGGTCGCCTACCCATGCGTCACGGTGAACACAGCTTCTGTTGAGGTCCCACTCCGAGACGACCATCGTCGATCCCACGTCGCCCCGATAGACGCGCACGACGTCGAGGGCCACATCCTGTTCGGGCACCGGCACGCTCGCGACCTGTGCCAGTACGATCACGTCCGCCTGCCGGCCGACGGAGTGGACCCACCTGTCGAAGACGCCCCCGCCGCACGCCGCCAGGGCAACGCCCGAGGAGCCGACGGCCAGCCCGCTCCCCAGCACCAGGCTTGCGAACACGATGACAGCCAGTCGTCGCATGCCGCGCAAAGTAGCACTCGCCGTTAGTCCGCGACCGCCCGTCAATCCATCGGGGCGACATCGGCGTAGGCTTGTTCGATGCGTTCGCTGTGGCCGTGGGCCGCCGGGGGAGCAGCCGCGGCCGCTCTGGCCATCGGTGTCGGCGAGATCGTCGCCGCGCTGCTCGGCGGGTCGTCGATCATCGCCGCTATCGGCGCGCTCATCATCGACCTCCAGCCGCCAGGCGCCAAGGACTTCGTCGTCGCGCTCTTCGGCGAGGCCGACAAGCTGGCGCTCGAGATCGCCACCGCCATCGGCGGGCTGCTGGTGGGCGCGCTGCTCGGCGTCGCCGCCCGCCGTGAGCAGCTGCTGGCGGTCTTCGGCTACATGGTCTTCGCCATCACGGCCTTCGGGATCCTGACCCGCGAGCCCGTCTTCGATCCCTTCTCGGCGCTGGCCAGCGTGGCGCTCGCCGCGATCACCGGCGTGACGACCCTGCCCTACCTCCTACCGATGCCAGCGACGGCGAATCGGAGCGCCGAGCCTTCCGACCGCCTGCGCCACCCGCTCGGCCGGAGAGGCTTCCTGGCGCTGGTCGGTGGGGCGCTGGGAGTCGGTGCCCTGCTGATCGCGTTCGGCCGCTACATGACCGGCCAACTGCCGACGATCGGCGACCTGCCCTTCCGTCCGCGCGTCGGCAAGCCGGCGCCGACGCCTCCGCCCGCGGCGCACCTCAACGTGCCCGAGCTGACGCCGCTGATCGTGCCCAACGACGAGTTCTACCGCATCGACACGCGGCTGACGATCCCGCGCCTTGACGCCGCCGACTGGACGGTGCGCGTCCACGGCATGGTCGAGCGCGAGCTGGAGCTCAGCTACGAGGAGCTGGCGCGTATGCCGCTGGTCGAGCGCTACGTGACCATCGCCTGCGTCTCGAACGAGGTCGGCGGCCACCTCGTGGGCAACGCCAAGTGGAGCGGCGTGCCACTCGTCTCCGTGCTGGAGACGGCCGGCGTGCAGCCGGATGCCGAGCAGTTGGTCGGCCGGTCGTTCGACGGCTGGACGGCCGGCTTTCCAGTCGCCCACCTGCGCGGCGCCGGGTCGGGCGCGCTGATCGCGCTGCTGATGAACGACGAGCCGCTGCCGCCCAAGCACGGCTTCCCGGTGCGGCTGATCGTGCCCGGGCTCTTCGGCTACGTGTCGGCGACGAAGTGGCTGACCGAGATCGAGCTGACGACGTGGGACTTCGACGCATATTGGATCGTCCGCGACTGGGCCAAGGAGGCGCCGATCCTGACCCAGTCCCGCATCGACGTGCCGCGGCCGGGATCGCACGTCGCGAGCGGAACGACGACGATCGCCGGCGTGGCCTGGGCGCCGACGCGCGGCATCAGCCGGGTAGAGGTGCAGGTCAACGAAGGCGAGTGGCGGGCGGCGACGCTGTCGCAGCCGCTCTCCGACGAGACGTGGGTCCAGTGGACGATCGACTGGGAGCTCGCGCCCGGCTCGGCGACGATCACCGTCCGCGCGACCGACGGCACCGGCGAGGTCCAGCCGTTCGGCCCGACGCCACCCTTCCCCGACGGCGCCCGCGGCTGGCACACGATCCGCGTTACCGTGGGGTAGGCCGGCCATTCGCGGCACCAGGTGAACCGATCGACCGTCCTCTGCATCAGAGGGGTAGAGCACTGGCGGAGGTGTGATGGAGGGGTCGCTCGTCGAGCGCGCTCGGGCGGGCGACGCCGACGCCTTCGACGAGCTCGCGCGCACGAGGATCGACGCGTTGTATCGGATGGCATTGGGAATCCTGGGTGAGCCGGCGGACGCCTGCGACGCGGCGCAGGAGGCGCTCGTCGCCGCCTGGCGCCAACTGCCGTCGCTGCGCGACCCGGATCGCTTCGACGCCTGGCTCAACAGGATCACCATCAACAGTTGCCGCATGCTCGCCCGCAGGCGACGCTCGGTACGTGAGATCCGACTGACCACCGATGTCCAGGCAGCCGACACGGCCGACGATGCCTTCGACCGAGCATTCGGACGGCTGGCCGTCGACCAGCGCGCGATCCTGCTCGAGCACCATCTCGACGGGCGGAGCGTGGCCGACATCGCCGAGCGGCTGGGCATCCCGGCGGGCACGGTCAAGTCCCGCCTGCACACCGCGCGCCGCGCGCTCGAGCGTGCCCTGGCGGAGCAGCGCTGGTGAACCGGCTGTCGGATGCCGAGCTGCGCCATCAGCTGGAGCGGCGCGTGTCGGCGTCGCCGCTAGCGCACGCCCACCGTGACGAGACGCTGGCGACGATCAGGGCGCGTGTGGCGCAGACCCGCCAGGGACGCCACGCTGGCCTGTTCCGATTCGGGCGCTGGGCGGTCGCGGCCGCCGCTGGGACAGCCGTCGTCCTCCTCGTCGCCGCGGTCGCGCTCCGACTCCCCACCGACGAACGGTCGCCCGCCCAGCCATCACCCTCGGCTGCGCTGCCCTCCGTCGCGCAGCCCTCGGCCTCGCCGTTGCCTGACGGACTCGAGATCCGCGTGCTCACCGCGCAGGAGCTGGCAACGGTTGTAGCCGGCGGCGATGCAACTGGCCGCATCGTCATCGCCGAAGTCCAGGTCGGAGACGCCGTGCTCGCCCGGTGCCGACAGCCCGAGAACTGCTGGATCGTCACCATTGAGCACGTCGAACCGGTGTTCAGCTTCGCCGTCGCCGGGAACGAGAGACCATCGGACGGAGTCATGGCATTCCGCGTGCTCTCCGATGGAGCGCGGCATCTGGGCAGCGTCGCGCTCAACGACGGGGAGCCGGTGTGGCAGGTGAGGGAAGTGCGCGTCCTCGCCGGCTCCATCGGGGCGCAGAACTCGCTCTTCGCCGTCGAGGGCTGGCTGTCGAGAACCGCCGTTATCTCCTGCCCAGCACCGCAGGACAACGACGGCGGGAGCCTCGACTATTGGTGCGGCGGCTCGTGGCTGACCGCGGAAAACGAAAGAACGACTTACTCGTTCTCGGACCATCCGCGGGCGCTTCGCGTCCAGTGGCATGCCTACGAGTCGTTCGCGCCCGATCCAGACGCCACCGTGCGGGGCGCCGAACCGCGCCACGGGACGTATCTGGTCCGCGTGGCCGGCTGCCCCGGGGCCGTCATGGGGGAGTGCCCAGTCTGGGAGATGCTGGGACGGATTGAAGCGTCGGTCCTGGCGAACGCGCCGACCCCGTCGCCGACGGCCGATGGGACACCCGATCGTTCCCTTGTGGACGCGGTGGCGTTGGCCCAGGCGCGCGCAGTCCTGGACCAGTGGGAGCAAGCCGTGAAGGCTGCCCCAGAAGGAGCGATCGCCTTCACGGGATACGTGTTGCATGGTGGCGGCTGGCGGGGCCCCGACGCCGATGAACAGAAGAGCGCATTTCTGAGTGGCCTCATTGAAGCGTCCGTCGAGCTTCCGACTGATATCCCGCTGCCCAGCGACGTAGTTTGGGAGGACGGGTCACGAGCGACCGTCCCGCTGCTATCCGCCGCTGAGGCGTTCGAAGAGATGCGGCGCGACCTTGTCGGCGGTAGCTGCCCGAATTGCCGGCCGCTGGAAGTTGTCGGCGCCCGGCTGATCACTCGTGGAGCGGAGACGTCACGCGGCTGGGCCGACGTCCCGGCATGGGAGTTCGCGTTCGCCGGACGCGACGCGCCGACCGTACCGATTACGCAGGTCGCGGTCAGGCATCGCATCGACGTACCGCGTACAGAAGACGTTGCACGATTCATGGGATACGCGCTCGGTACGCCCGACAGCACATCTCTGACCGTGGCATTCGCCGGCTCGGCGTGTGGGCCGGACCACTACGCTGCTGAGGCTGTCGAATCGGCGGTGGGAGTAGTCGTTCTGGTGCAGCCCGATCCGCCGCCCCCTCCTGACGCGACACCGAGAATTTGCATCGCTCTCGCTGTCGGCAGGACAGCCGTTGTCGAACTCGATGCTCCGCTCGGCAGCCGGACTGTTCTCGACCCTGTCTCGGGGCAGCCGATACCGGTCTACGCCGAACTGCCGGAGGACGGCTTTCCGCGACCCTGACCCAGTCGGCTGCTGCCCACGCGGCCGCTTCAGAGCCGGCCCGCGCTGATGATGCGCTGGAGGAACTGCTGCGTCCGCGGCTCGCGCGGCTCGGACAGCATCTGCGCCGGCGGGCCCTGCTCGAGGATGACGCCGCCGTCGAGGAAACAGATGCGGTCGGCAACGTCCCGAGCGAAGCCCATCTCGTGCGTCGCCAGCACCAGCGTCATGCCCTCGGCGGCCAGCTCGCGGATGACGTCGAGGACCTCGGCGACCAGCTCGGGATCGAGGGCGGCTGTGATCTCGTCGAGCAGCAGGATGTCCGGTTGCATCGCCATAGCGCGCACGATCGCCGCCCGCTGCTGCTGGCCACCTGACAGCCGGTCGGGGTACTCGTCGCGCTTGTCGGCCAGGCCGAAGCGCTGGAGCAGCGCCATCGCCCGCGCGTCAGCCTCGTCCCGCGGCAGCCGCAGCACCTGGCGCGGCGCGAGCGTGACGTTGCCGATCACACTCATGTGCGGAAACAGGTTGAACGCCTGGAAGACGATGCCGATCCGCCGCCGGACGAGGTTTACGTCCACACCTCGGGCGGTGATCTCCGTGCCCTCGATGACGATGCGTCCGGCGTCGATCTCCTCCAGCAGATTGACGCATCGGAGCAGCGTCGACTTGCCCGAACCGGACGCGCCGATGAGCGCCACGACTTCGTGCTCTGCGACGGTCAGATCGATGCCGCGCAGGACCTCCAGCCGCCCATAGGACTTGTGCAGGCCGTCGATGATCAGCGCGGGGGATGAGCCGTTCATCTGCCGGCCACGTTGGCCAGCTGCCGGCGGCGATCGCGCATCGCGAAGTAATCGACGAGCCGCGACATCGGAATCGTCAGCAGCAGGAAGAAGAGGGCACAGGCGACGTAGGGAGTGAAGTTGAACGCCGCCCCCGAGATGATCCGCGTACGGCTGAAGATGTCGACAACCCCGATGAAGGCGACCAAGGCCGTATCCTTCTGGAGCCCGATGAAGTCGTTGAGCAGCGGCGGTATGACCCGCCGCACCGCCTGCGGCAGGACGACGAAACGCAGGCCCTGCAGGCGCGAGAGTCCGAGCGAACGGGCGGCCGCCTCCTGGCTGGGGTGGATCCCCTCGATGCCGGCGCGGTAGACCTCCGCAACGTAGGCCGACCAGACGAGGACGAGCGCAACCAAACCCCAGAAGAACGCATCGATGATCACGCCCTCTAGGCGAAGGCCAGGCACCCCGAAGCCGAGCAGGAATAGAACCAGGATCCCGGGCACCGCGCGGAACAGCTCGATGTAGCTGATCGCCATAAGCCGGAACGGAAAGAACACCGGTCCGGGCAGGCTGCGCATGACGGCCAGCACGAGGGCGAAGACAAGGATGGCCGCCTCGGCCAACAGGAACAGCTGGATGTTGACCCACAGCGACTGGGCCAGCAGCGGAATCGAGCGCTGGAACTGCTCGAGGTCGAAGAACGCCTGTTGGACTCGGGCGAAGCCGGGAGCATTGACGATGACGAAGCCGATGACGCCGAAGACGACTATCGTGCTCAGCACCGCGATCCAGGCATTGCTCGGGCGCATCCGACCGAATAGATGTGACCCGCGACGGGCGGTGATGTCGTCGCGGGTCGTGTGGGCCTCGCCGCTCATCGGCGAAAGGTTAGCGTCAGCTCAGGGTTCGAAGAACGAGACTCCAAGCTGCTCGCCGATCCACTGGTCATAGATCGCGTCGAGCGTGCCGTCGGCACGCAGCTCGGCCAGCGCCTGGTTGACGCACTCGGTCAGCGGGCTGTCCTTCTCGAGGACCATGCCGACCTGGTCGACCTGCTCCGACTCAGAGAAGGCGCCGACGATCGTTCCTTCGGGCTCCGGCGTGTCGAAGTCCTCCAGCTGCGCGTCGCGCATGAAGAAGGCCGTCCCCAGATCGACGACGAGGCCGTCGATCTGGCCGTTCTGAAGCGCGGTCAGAGCGGTGGCATTGTCGGGGAAGTTCGACGCCTGCACGTTCGGCTGGATGACGTTCTCGATCAGCTCGAAGCTGGTCGTCGCGACGGCGGCCCCGAGCCGGTAGTCCTTCAGCCCGCTGATCGTCGTCTCGGCCGTGATCGGGTTCTGGGTCAGCGCCAGCAGCGACTGATTCGAGTCGAAGTACGGGTCGCTGAAGTCGACGGCCTCAGCTCGTTCAGGACGGATCGAGATTTGCGCCATGTGCCAGTCGAACGGCTTCGGCCCGGGCGCGAAAGCCTGCTCGAAGACGGTGTTCTGGAGCCAGTCGACCTCGTCGCGGGCGAAGCCGAGCTTCTCGGCTACGGCGTAGGCGGTCGCGCCTTCGAGCCCCTCGCCGGAGTACGGGTTGCTGAACTCCCAGCCGGTCGCGTCGTCTGGCTGGTTCGGGTACTGGGTCTCCGGATCACCACCCCACCACGGCGGGAAGGAGGGGTTGTCCGTGCTCAGCGTCAGCCGCGGCGGGTTCTTGAGAGCGAGGTTCTCGCGCGCGCAAGCTTCCGGGCTGGGCGAGGGCGTCGCAGGCTGCGGCGTGTCCGTGGCAGGCGCGTCCGTGGGTGGTTGTGCTGTCGGCGTCGCGGCAGGGGTTGGTGGCGGGGGCGTGGTGACTGCTCCCGGTTGGCACGCGGCGAGCACGAATGCTGAAGCCGCGGCAACCGCCAGTACTCGTCGAAGTGCCATGGTGATCCTCCTCTGTGAACGCGGAGGATAGCCAAGACGCGCCGAACGTGCGAGAGGCGCCAAAAGGGCGCGCGGCCCGGCAGGCCCGGCCTAGTGGTGAACGAGCCCCTCCGACCGCTCCCAGCGCAACGCGGCGGCGACGATCATGGCGAGTCCGGCAGGCACCAGCCCGACGACGTGCCACGGCAGGCCGCCCGGCGTCATCGGCGAGCCGCCACCGGGCGCGGTGATGAGCAGGCCGAGCGCGAGCGAGACCATGATCAGCCCGTGGCCGGCGACCATCCACAGCGGCAGGCGCGGGAAGAGGTCCCACGCCATGACGACGGTCAGCTGCATCGCCAGCGCCAGCCCGAGCGCCAGCCTGTCCAGCCCGCGCACGTCGGTCACGAGTGACAGCCAGAGCGCGACGACGAGCCAGAGCGTGGCGGCACCAACGAAGAGCACCGACCAGGTGTGACGGCTTCCCATCTACACCATTTTGAACTGCTCGAAGGGCTGACGGCAGTCGGCGCAGTGGTAGATCGCCCGGCACAGCGTCGGTCCGAAGGCGTTCTCGAAGGTGGTGTTGCGTGAGCCGCAGTACGGGCACTCGGCGACGGGCAGGACCGGCAGCGCTCGGCCGTCGTCCTCGACATCGGCGGGCGGCGGCGCGAAGCCGCTCTGGCTCAGCGCCCGCCGGCCGGCCTCGCTGATGCGCTCGCTGGTCCACGGCTCGGCGAAGCTGATCTCGACCTCGACCTCGTCGGCAAACTCGCTCAGCCGCTCCTCGACGGCGGCGCGCATGATGTCGATCTGTGGGCAGCCGACGAACGTCGGCAGCAGCTCGACGCGCACGCGCCCCTCCCCCGTCTCGACGCTGCGCACGACACCCAGGTCGACGACGGAGATGGCGGGGATCTCGGGGTCGTGGACGTCGTGGAGGGCGGCCCAGACCGCCGACTCGAACGGCCGGCTGGCGAGCGTCGGGCTCACCACGTCACACCCTCCTCCAGCCGATGAACCGCCGTGAACTCACTCCACAGCCAGCGGAACGACTCGCTCGGCTGGTGGTGGTCCCGACCATCCTCGGGCGGCCGACCATCGGGCAGGGCGGGCAGCCCCAGCTCGGCCAGGACGCCTCCGACCTCCGACCGCCAGCGGTGGGCCAGCTCGGCGTTGGTGGCTTCGACCACGCCGGCCTCGACGAGCATCCACTCCCCGGGGAGCGGCGTGAAGACGGTCAGCGCATCCGGCGCGAGCTTCTGCAGAGCGTCCTCCAAGCGGCGCCGCGGCTCACCGTTATGTCCGGCCAAGCGGCGCAGCCAGGTGTCCAGGTGCAGCAGGTGGTAGCGCTCCTCGCGGCGGATCTTGGCGACGACTTCGGCCAGTGGCTCGAACGCCGACCGAGCCAGGGCGGCCAGGCGCACGGAATCGGCGGTGTCGTACAGCCAGCGCCGCGCGATCGAGAAGGCCCAGTCGGTGCGCGGGTGGTCGAGCAGCCGGGCGTGGCGGTACAGCTGGGGCGGTCGGCCGAAGGCGAGCCGGTCCGACGGCTCGCCGGCGAGCACGGCCAGCATGTCGTACCACACCTTGGCGTGGCCGATCTCGTCCTGCGCCAGCGAGCTGAACGCGACGTCCTCCTCGAGCAGCGGCGCGATGCCGGTCCACTCCGAATCCCAGAAGCCGACGACGAACTCGTCGTCGGCCATCGCCAACAGCAGGCCGGCGACGGCGTCGCGGACGTTGGGCGGCAGCATGCGCCGGTCGAAGGCGGGCACGTCGCCGATGAGCAGCTGGCGCGTGGGGCGGCGCGTCCCCTGCTCGGTCACTTCTTGCCCTCCCGCTTGCCGGCACGACCTACCTTCGCCGCGCGCTGGCGCGCCACCTCGAGCTTGTCGCGCATGACATAGCCGCCTGGCTTCTTGAAGCTGCGGTCGAGCGGCGGCTGGAGCAGGTCTGGATCGGACAGGTCGGTGATCTGGCCGCGCGGTACGATCCACAGCCGGACGCTCTCCTGGCGCCGGCTGTAGAACTCGCGCGCGTAGTGGGTGGCCAGCTCGACGTCGGGCGCGACGACGTTACCGGCGTGGCGCATCGGGTCGCCGTCCTTCTCCTGGCGGAACACCTCGAACACGTCGGTGCGGGCACCTTTGCCCAGCCGGCCGGCCTCCTCGTGCCGGCCGTCGGCGGGTGGAGTGTCGGGCGTCTTCGCCGCCGGCTGAGGTGCCTGCTTCGTCGGCTCCGTGCTCATCGCATCGGCTCCGTGCTCATCGAGAATCCGTTTGAAGTGAACACGTCGCCGCCAGATCGTGGACTTTGCCGCCGCCAGCCGCCGGCGCCAGTCGGTTGCCATGCATGAGCGCGGCGCCGAAACGCTCGTAGCGGTCGGAATCGGGCGCAATAGCGTGCGGAACGGCGGGTAGGTGCTCGCTTGAAACGGACAAGTGCATGGGCGACCGCCTCGATTGCCGCCATCAGGCCGCCACGGCGGGAGCGGCAAGAATTGTCTGGCGCACCCACGCCGTCTCCTCGTAGTTGAGGCGACGGAAGGCGAGCCGCTCCTGCGACTTGGGGCCGTTGTTGGTGACGACCGCGCGCAGCTCCTGCCAGTCGGGCTCGGTGTAGCGCCACTCCCCGCTGGCGTCGTCCAGCTTCAGCTCGGGATCGGGCGGGTAGAGCCCGATCTCCCACAGCCGCGGCACGTATGTCGAGAGGAATTCCTGGCGCAGCTGCTCGCTGCTCTTCTCCTTGATGCGCCAGTACAGGTCGCGGTCCTTGGCCGGATCACTGCGCGGACCGTGCATCTGCATAAGCGGGCCCCACCAGCGGTCGAGCGCCTCCTGCACCATCTCGCGCTGCTTCTGCGAGCCGTTCATCATCGTCACGACCACGTCGCGGCCGTGCATGATGTGGACCGATTCCTCCCAGCAGATCTTCTTCATCGTCCGGCTGTAGGGCCCGTACGACGACTCGCGCAGCGCCTGCTGGGCGACGATCGCGGCGGCATCGACCAGCCAGGCGATGATGCCCACGTCGCCCCACGAGCGCGTCGGGTAGTGGAAGACGTTGTGGAACTTGGTCTTGCCGTCGAGCAGGTCCTCGAACATCTGCTCGCGCGGCTTGCCGAGGTCCTCCGCCACGCGGTAGAGCAGCTGCGCGTGGCCGACCTCGTCCTGCACCTTGGCGGTCAGCGCCAGCTTGCGCTTGAGCGTCGGCGCGCGCAGGATCCACTCGCGCTCGGGCAGCACGCCCATCAGCTCGGAGTTGGCGTGCATCTCGACGAAACGCAGGACGCTGGTGCGGTACTCGTCGGGCATCCAGTCGCGCGCCTCGACCTTCTGGCCGGCGTGGACGTGCTCGACGAACGCCTGGTAGCGCTCGTCGGGTGTCAGGTCGGGGTCGCCGAAGACGGGCGTCGGGCGGTCTTCGGGCGGCAGGATGGGAGCAAGGGCAAGCGGATCGGTCATGTGATCGTCCTCGTCATGAAGTGCGGTTCCGCGAAGTGCGGCTCCGCGGCGGAGGCCGGTGGCGCGCTGACCGCCGACAGCGAGCGCAGGAAGAGGTCGGCGTACTGGTCGGCGATCTCGTCTGGCGACAGCTCGCCGTCGGCGCGGTACCACGAGGCGATGCCGTTGAGCGACGACAGGATGGCCATCGCGGTCATCCTCGGGTCGACTTCGGCGAAGTCACCGGCGGCCACGCCGTCGGCGATTATCTGCCGGAAGAGCGCCTCGTAGGCGTCGCGACGGCCGGCCATCAGCTCGCGCCGCTCGGGCGACAGGAATCGCCACTCGTGGAGGAATACGACCGCGTCACGCTGGGCGCTGGTCACGACGCCGACGTGGGCGCGGATCATCCGGCGGAGCCGGTGGGGAGCCGGCTCGTCGCTGCGCGCGATGGGCCGCACCTGCTCGTTGAACCGATCGGCGGCGCGACTGACGATCGACCACAGCACGTCCTCCTTCGAGGCGACGTGGGCGTAGAGGCTGCCACCCTGGATGTTCAACGCGTGGGCGATGTCGCGCACGCTGGTCGCCGCATAGCCGCGCTCGCGGAAGAGCGCCGATGCCGCGTTCTCGATCTGCTGGCGGCGCGTTTCGATCGTCACCTGGTAAGTCTAACTAACGATTGTTAGGTTGCGCAAGCCGGGTCCGACCGCGCCTTCAAGGACAGAAACGGCGAGTGGCACTTCTTCCTCCGACCGCCTGGCGCCGGGGCTCTGCGCCATTCAGGTGGCGTAACGCTCGAAGCGGCGACCTGTAACAGCCGCGTAACACCGCACTGCCGCGGAGGATGACCTAGGTCCGATCGCCGGCGTAGCATCGCCGCGAAGTGCGTGCTGTTGGGGGCATTGCCGCGCTCATCGCCCTCGGCGCGGTGGTGCTCTTTTTCATCCCTGCCTCGGCCGCCGACCGCACACGCTCGGCCGATCAGGCGACCGACACGAGCGCGCAGGTCACCGACACGAACATGCTCGAGCAGGGCCGCCGGCTGTACCTGATGACGTGCGCGTCGTGCCACGGGCCGAGCGGTCAGGGCACGGATTTCGCCCCTTCGCTGCTCAACGTCGGTGCCGCGGCGAACGACTTCTATATGCGCACAGGACGCATGCCGCTGTCGCGCCTCGGGGTTCCGACGTGGGAGCAGGAGCCACAGCTGACCGAACAGCAGATCGAGGCGATCGTCGCCTACGCCTCGACCTTCGGCGAAGGACCGGAGATCCCGCAAGTCGTTGCCGATCTCGGCGACCTGCAGCGCGGGTGGCGGCTGTACATCAACAACTGCGCCGCCTGCCACGGCGCGACGGGCGGGGGTGGCGGGATCGGCGGCGGCGTGGTCGCGCCATCGCTGCGGCGGGCAGATCCGCTGATCGTCGCCGAGGCGATGATCGTCGGCCCGGGCGCGATGCCGCGCTTCGACTTCCCCGAGGAGGACGTCAACTCGATCGCCGCCTACGTCGATCACCTGCGCAGCGAGCCGTCACCCGGCGGCCTGCCCGTCGCCGGCGCCGGCCCGGTGCCGGAGGGCCTCATCGCCGGCCTCGTCGGCGTCGGCCTGCTGCTGCTCGTCATCCGCTGGATTGCCCGCCGGCCGGAGTTCGAGCCCGAGTTCGAGCCCGAGCCGCAGCCGAAGACCCCCGACCCGGCCGACCCGCCCGACGGGGGCAGCATCGAGCGATGACACAGGCCCCGGCCAGCGCGCCCCAGCCGCCGCCGACCCCCCGCGAGCGCCGCGCGGAGCGAGTCGTCGTGCTCGCCTTGCTGACGACCATCGTCTCCGGCGTCGCCCTCCTCGTCCTCTACATCCTCGGCGGCCAGACGCAGCTCGAAGGCATCCTGCTGATGCTCTGCCTTGGCGGGCTGGGCATGGGCATCATCGTCTGGTCGCATGACCTGCTGCGCGTGGAGGCCGTCGTCGAGGAGCGGACGCCGATCACGAGCGATCCCGAGGCGCTGGCCGAGATACGCGCGGCGCTCGTCGACGAGTCCGGCATCAGCCGGCGCAAGATGCTCGTGCGCATGCTCCTCGGCGCGTTCGCCGCGCTGGGCGCCGCGCTCGCCATCCCGGTCCTCAGCCTGGGGCCGGCCCCTGGACGCGCGCTCCATCAGACAGCCTGGCGCGCGGGCCTCCGCCTGGTCGACGTCGACGGCGAGCCGGTAAGCGCCGACGACCTGGGCGTCGGCGGCATCGTCACCGTTTTCCCCGAGGGCCTCGACGTGCACGCCGCCGACGACGCGCAGACGGTGCTCATCCGCGTTGAGCCGGACCTCCTCGAGCTCGCCGCCGGCAGGGCGGCCTGGGCACCCGACGGCTTCGTCGCCTACTCCAAGCTGTGCACCCACGCCGGCTGCCCGGTCGGACTCTTCCTCGCCGCCCGCCACGAGCTCGTCTGTCCCTGCCACCAGTCGGTCTTCGACGTGCTCCGCGGCGCGGCACCGGTCAGCGGTCCGGCCGGCCGGCCGCTGCCGCAGCTGCCCATCCGGCTGCAGCCCGACGGGACGTTCGTCGCGCTCGACGACTTCACCGAGCCGGCCGGCCCGAGCTTCTGGAACATGACCCATTGAGGCACCGACTGCCAGCCCTTCCGTTCCTGCGCAGACGGCAGCCGGCGACGCCGGAGCCTCAGCCCGCCGATCGCCCGACCGAGCTCGAGCGGCTGATGGGCTGGTTCGACGAGCGCACCGGCTTCGGCCGTTATGCGCGAACCAGCCTGCGCAAGGTCTTCCCCGACCACTGGTCGTTCCTGCTCGGCGAGGTGGCGCTGTTCTGCTTCATCATCCTGCTCGCGACGGGCACCTTCCTGACCTTCTTCTACACGCCCGACGCGCGGCTGGTGACGTACGAGGGCAGCTACGAGCCGCTGCAGGGGGCGGAGGTGTCGGCCGCCTACGCCTCCGTCCTTCAGATCAGCTTCGACGTCAGGGCCGGGCTGCTGATGCGCCAGATCCACCACTGGACGGCGCTCGTCTTCGTCGGCGTGGTGGCGCTGCACATGATGCGCGTCTTCTTCACCGGCGCCTTCCGCCGGCCGCGCGAGCTCAACTGGCTGATCGGTGTTGGACTGCTCCTCCTCGCGCTCGGGCTCGGCTTCACCGGCTACTCGCTGCCCGACGACCAGCTGTCGGGTACGGGCATGCGCATCACCTACGGCGCGCTGCTGTCGATCCCATTCGTCGGCCCGCACCTGGCCTTCCTCGTCTTCGGTGGCGAGTTCCCGACGGAGATCATCATCAGCCGCTTCTTCGTTTTCCACGTGATGCTGCTGCCGTGGCTGTTCATCGCCGCGGTGACGCTGCACATCGTCCTCGTCTGGATCCAGCGGCACACCGCCTACAAGGGCACCGGCGCGACCGAGCGGACGGTGGTCGGCCCGCGCTTCTGGCCGGTGCAGGTCTTTCGCTCGGTCGGGCTGTTCTTCCTGACGGCGGCCGTCCTGGCCGGGCTGTCGGGCGCCTTCCAGATCAACCCGGTCTGGACGTACGGTCCCTACCTGCCGCACATCGCGACCGTGCCGGCGCAGCCCGACTGGTACGTCGGCTGGCTCGAGGGCGCGCTGCGCCTGGGCCTGCCCATCGAGCCGACGATCCTCGGCATCACCATCCCGTCGCCGTTCATCCCCGGCGTGCTGCTGCCCGGGATCATCTTCGGCGTGATCGCGCTGTGGCCGTGGATCGAGGCGCTCGTCACGCGCGACCGCGACCCGCACCACCTGCTCGACTGGCCGTGGGAGGCAGCCGGACGGACGGCCACCGGCATGGCCGTGCTGGCCTTCTTCCTCGTCCAGACGGTCGCCGGCGGCAACGACGTGCTGTCGGTCCTGCTCCACGTCGACATCGACGAGCTGAACAGTGCGCTCCGTATCGCGCTCGTCGCCCTGCCACTGGTGACGTGGCTCATCACGTACCGGCTGTGCCGGGAGCGCCAGCGCCGCGCGGTGGTGCGCCTTGCCGTCGGCACCGCCACGCCGGGTAGCGCGCTGCGTCGGACGGCCGACGGCGGCTTTATCGAGGAGGAGCACACGTGAGGTTTCCTGGCGCCAGGGCGGCCGCCCTCGCCGGGCTGGCGGCACTTCTCGTCGCCGGCTGCTACCCCGAGCCGGCGACGCGCGAGGGCCGCACGATCGCCGACTTCTACTCGTTCGTGCTTGTCCTGGCGCTGATCGTCGTCGGCATTGTGTGGGGGCTGCTGACGGTCGCCATCGTCCGCTACCGCCGCCGGCCGGCACCCGAGCGGGAGCAGGAGATACCGCCGCAGATCGGCGGCCATCTCGGCCTCGAGGCGGTGTGGACGGGACTGCCCCTGCTGACCATCGTCGTCCTCTTCGTGATGACGCTCTTCGTGCTCGACGACGTCGAGCGGCAACAGGGCGAGGACCACGTCGAGCTGCACGTCGAGGCGTTCCGCTGGGGCTGGCGCATGGAGTACCCGGCGGAGGGGATCAGCGTCGAGGGCGTGCTCGATCCGGGGCCGCAGGCCGTCGTGCCGGTCGGCCGGCCGCTGCTCATCACGCTCACCTCGGCCGACGTCGTGCACGCCTTCTACGTGCCGCAGTTCCTCTACAAGCGCGACGCCGTGCCGGGCCGGCCGCAGGTCTTCGAGGTCACCGTCGAGCGCGAGGGCACCTACCAGGGACAGTGCGCCGAGTACTGCGGCCTGTTCCACGCGCGGATGCCGTTCAGCGTCCGCGCCGTATCGGAGACCGACTACGAGTCCTGGCTGGAAGAGATGCGGGGGCAGCCGTGAGCGCCGGCGCCGCCGGCGCCGCCGGCGCCGCCAACGCTGCCGGCCCGCTGACCGACATCCCGGCCAGCCAGCTCGGTCGGCCGGCCTACCCGCGCCCGGCGGTCGCCGACGGCCTGTCCGACTGGCTGACCACCACCGACCACAAGAAGATCGGCCTGCTCTACATCGGGACCTCGTTCGCGCTGTTCGGGGTGGGCGGGATCATCGCGCTGCTGATGCGCCTCGAGCTGGCCCAGCCCGGGCTCCAGTTCATGCCCCACGAGACGTACAACGAGCTGTTCACGATGCACGGCACGATCATGATGCTGCTCTTCGGCACGCCGATGGCGGCCGGCTTCGCCAACTACCTCGTGCCGCTCCAGATCGGCGCCGCCGACATGGCCTTTCCGCGCTTGAACGCCCTGTCGTACTGGCTCTTCCTGTTCGGCGCGCTGATCGTGCTGGCCAGCCTGCTGACCGTCGGCGGCGGGCCCGACGCCGGCTGGACCGGCTACCCGCCGCTGAGTACGCGCTCCTTCTCGCCGGGCGCCGGCATGGACATGTGGATCGTCGGCCTGGGCCTGACCGGCTTCGCCGCGATATTCGGGGCGATCAACTTCATCGCCAGCATCTTCACGCGCCGCGCGCCGGGCATGACGATGCTGCGCATGCCCATCTTCACGTGGGCGATCCTCGTCACGGCCGTGCTGATCCTGTTCGCGTTCCCATCGCTGACGGCGGCGCTGGCGATGCTCTACATCGACCGCCACCTGGGCAGCGCCTTCTTCAACCCGGCGACGGGCGGCGACCCGATCCTCTACCAGCACCTCTTCTGGTTCTTCGGCCACCCCGAGGTGTACATCCTGATCCTGCCCTTCTTCGGCGTCATCTCGGAGATCATCCCGGTCTTCTCGCGCAAGCCGCTGTTCGGCTACCGGTTGATGATCTTTTCGCTGGTCCTGATCGCGGTCTACTCGTTCTCGGTGTGGGCCCACCACATGTACACGACGGGCGCCGTCAACCTGCCGTTCTTCGCGATCATGTCGTTCCTGATCGCCGTGCCGACGGGCATCAAGTTCTTCAACTGGATCGCGACGATGTGGCGCGGCCACCTGACTTTCCCGGCACCGATGCTGTGGGCAATGGGCATGCTCTACGTCTTCCTGATTGGCGGCATCACCGGCGTGATCATCGCCTCGCCGCCGCTCGACTTCCACGTCCACGACACGTACTTCATCGTCGGCCACATGCACAACGTGATGGTCGGCGGGACGGCCTTCGCGATGTTCGCCGGCTTCTACTTCTGGTTCCCCAAGGCGACCGGCCGGCTGCTCAGCGAGCGCCTCGGCAAGCTGCACTTCTGGCTCTTCCTGATCGGCTTCAGCGTCACCTTCATCCCGCAGCACCAGCTCGGCGTCGAGGGCATGCCGCGCCGCTTCGCCGACTACCCGGCCAATCCCGGCTGGCCGGAGCTCAATCTCGTCTCGACGCTGGGCTCGTTCGCGATGGGCCTCGCCGGCCTCGTCTTCGTCGCCGCCGTCATCCTCGCCCTGCGCCGGCCACCCGACGCGCCCGACGATCCATGGGGCGGCAACTCGCTCGAGTGGGCGACCAGCTCGCCGCCACCTCATCACAACTACCGCTGGCTGCCACCGATCCGCTCCGAACGGCCGGTGTGGGACGAGCGCATGCGCCGCGCCGGGCTGGAGGAGCACATGACCGAACGGAACGACCTGCCCTATGCCTGAGGAGATGCGCTTCCTGCTGCGCGCCGCCGGCTACGGCCTGGGCATCGGCGCGATCTACTACGTCGTCAGCGGCGAACCGGCGGGCACGTTCCTGATGATCGGCTTCGGGCTGGCCGCGATGGTGCTGCTCCTCGTCGCGTGGTACGAGCGGCGGCGCGCCGGCAGGCGCCTGGAAGGACCCGCCTGGCGCTGGCTGCTGCTGCCGCCGGCAGCCGACAACGGCGGCTTCACCGACGAGCACGCGCGGCTGCCGGGATCCAGCCTGGCGCCGCTGACGCTCGCCCTCGGGATGGCGCTGGCCAGCCTGGCGCTGGTCTTCGGGCCGTGGCTGCTGACGGCGGCGGTCATCCCGCTGATCGTCGGCCTGCGCAGCTGGCTACGCGAGGCAATGGCCGAGCATGCCGCGATGGAGGCCGATCGGACGGCTCCGGGCGCCGGTCAGCCCGCGCCGCCCGCCGTCGTGAACAGGCGATAGACGATGCCGGCCAGCGCCAGGCCGGTGACGACCATGATCGCCGCCCGCCGCCGGAGCGAGCCCCGCCGGCCGAGGTAGCGGCCGCCCAGCAGGGTCAGCGGCGCGGCGAGACCGTAGACGACGTGTAGCGGATCGCTGGGCAGGCCGGCGAGGAGGGCCAATGGCAGCCCGCTGAGGATGCCCAGCGCGAGCGCGCCGAGAGTGGCCAGGATGGCCCGGTCCAGCCACACGCGCATGTGGGCCGGCAGCGCGAGCATCGCGACGCTGACGGCGAGCATCGCCAGGACGAGGATCGCCACCGCCTGGCCGATGAGCAGGTGCGCCGTCGCCAAGAGCCCTCCCTCTGTCGCTGCCCAGAGCCTATCGCAGCGCCCTGGCGGTCGGGCGTACCGCCGCTTGCCGCCCTCCGCTTAAGATTCGGCCGCGCCCAGCACTCATCTTCCAGCTGGCTAAACGAGCAAATGACTGTATCGAGGGCCGCCACGACGAGGGCCGCCACGCTGACCTTCCTGTTCGCTGACCTCGAGTCGAGCACGCGCCTGTGGGAGCAGTTCCCCGATGCGATGAAGGCGGCGATGGAGCGCCACGACGCGATCCTGCGCGGCGCCGTCGAAGGCGCCAACGGCCATGTCGTCAAGACGACCGGCGACGGCCTGATGGCGGTGTTCTCGTCGGCCTGCGACGCCGTCGAGGCGGCGCTCGAGGTGCAGCGCGGACTGCTCGGCGAGCCGTGGGCCGAGACCGGGCCACTGCGCGCGCGCATCGGGCTGCACTCGGGCGAGGCGCAGGCGCGCGGCGGTGACTACTTCGGGCCGCCGGTCAATCGCGCGGCGCGCATCATGTCGGCCGCGCACGCCGGCCAGGTGCTCCTCTCCGGCGCCACGGCCGCGCTCGCCCGCGAAGGCGGCCTGCCGGCCGGGGCGGGCCTGCGCGACGTCGGCGAGCACCGCCTCAAGGACCTGCTCCAGCCGGAGCACATCTTCCAGCTCGAGCATCCCGACCTGCCCCGCGGCTTCGGACCGCTGACCACGCTTGGCCGGCGCCCCAACAACCTGCCCGTGCAGGCGTCCGAGCTGGTCGGTCGCGAGGAGGAGCTGCGCCAGATCAGGGAGCGCCTCGAGTCGCCCGCCGTCCGGCTGCTGACGCTGACCGGCCCGGGCGGCATCGGCAAGACACGGCTGGCGCTGCAGGCGGCCGCCGATCAGCTCGACCGCTTCGCCGACGGCGTCTTCTTCGTCGACCTGTCGGCGGCGCGCGACACCGAGGCGGCGCTGGCCGAGATCGTCCGCACGGTCGGGCTCGCGGCAAGCGCCGGCACGCCCCTCGAGGATGTGCTGCGCCAGCAGCTGCGCGATCGCGAGCTGCTGCTCGTCCTCGACAACTTCGAGCAGGTCATCTCGGCCGCCGACGAGATAGCCGACCTGATCAACCACGCGCCCCGACTGAAGCTGCTCGTCACCAGCCGCGAGGCGCTGCGCGTGCGCAGCGAGCAACTTCTGCCGGTCGCGCCACTGGCGCTGCCGGCGGCCGGCGGGCGGACGTCGGCGGAAGAGGTCGGCGCGTACGAGGCCGTGCGCCTCTTCGTGGAACGGGCCCGTGCCGCACGCCCGGACTTCGCCCTGACCGATGCCAACGCCGGCGCGGTGGCCGAGATCTGCGCTCGCCTCGACGGCCTGCCGCTGGCCATCGAGCTTGCCGCCGCCCGCCTGCGGCTCTTCTCGCCGGAGGAGCTGCGCGATCGGCTGCGTCGTCGCCTGGAGCTGTTGCGCGGCGGCGCGCGCGACCTGCCCCGACGGCAGCAGACGCTGCGCAGCACGATCGAGTGGAGCTACGACCTGCTCGACGGCGACGAGCGCGAGGTCTTCCAGCTGCTGGCCGTCTTCGCCGGTGCCGGCATCGACGCCGTCGAGGACGTCGCCGGCCGGCTCGACGGCCTGCGCGACGTCGACGTGCTCGAGCGCCTCACCTCGCTCGTCGACAAGAGCCTCGTGCGCAGTGTGGCCGGCGAAGCAGGCCAGCGCCTGAGCATGCTCGAGACCATTCGCGAGTACGCGCTCGAGAAGCTCGAGCAGGCACCGGAGACCGGCCAAGCCGTGCGTCGGGCGCACGCCGAGCACTTCACCGAGCTCGCCGCGTCACGGCGGACGGCGCTGCACGGCAGCCAGCGCCGGGCGGCCATCGACGAGCTCGAGACCGACCTCGGCAACCTGCAGGCCGCGTGGCAGTTCTGGCTCGCCGCCGGCGACCTCGGCCGGCTGCAGGCGCTGTTCGATGGACTCTGGCTCGTCCACGAGACGCGCGGGTGGTACCACGGCGCGATCGCGCTGACGAACGACCTGCTCGATGTTCTCGCCCGTGCCCCAAGCTCGGCCGAGCGCGTCGAGGAGGAGCTGGCGCTGCGCATGTCGATCGCGCGCGGCCTGCTCGCGCTGCGTGGTTACACCGCCGAGGTCGAGGAGGTCTACCGCGCCGCGCTGGCGCTGGCCGAGGCGTCGGGCGAGCTTCCGCGCCGCCTGCCGGTCCTGCGCAGCATGGCCAACTTCTACCTTTACCGCGGCGAGATCGACAGGCAGCTCGAGATCGGGCGGCGAATGATCGAGCTCGGCGAGCAGGAGGACGACGACCGACTGCTCCTCGAAGGGCACTTCCTCACCGGCATGGCGATCGCCTTCTCGGGCGACGTCCGGCTGGGCCAGGACCACCTCGCGCGAACGACGGCGCTCTTCGACCCCGAGCGCCACGGCCCGACGCGCCTGCGCCTCGGGCCGAGCCCGGGCGTGACGGCGCTGACCAGCTCGGCGCTGCTCTACTGGTTCACCGGTTACGTCGACTCCGCCCATCGTCGGACCGGCGAGGCGCTGGCCCTCGCCGAGCGCCTGGATCACCCCTACTCGTCGGCCTACGCACGCTTCCACGTCGGCCTGCTGAACGCCTATGACCGCCGGTTCGACGCCGCGCTCCGCCACGCGATCGAAGTCCTGCGCATCTCCGACGAGCACGACTACGCCATCTGGCGTGCTGTCGGCCTGGTGCTACGCGGGGTGAGCATGGCGCGCCTGGGCCAGGCGGCGGACGGCCTGCCACTGAGCGAGCAGGGGATGGCGTTATACCAGGGGCTGACGACGCCGCCGATCTTCTGGCCGAGCCTGCTGGCGCTGCACGCGGAGGGCACGGCGCAGGCCGGCGACGCGCGCACGAGCCTGGCCCTCTGCGATCAGGCGCTGGCCATCACTCACGAGCTCGACCTGCGCGCGCCGCACCTGGTCGTCCAGCGCGGCGAGATCCTGGCCGCGGCCGGCCGAGCCGAGGAAGCAGATGAGTGGCTGAGGCGCGCTTTCGACCACGCGCGGCGGCTGGGTGCGGTGTTGGCCCAGCTGCGCGCGGCGGCCGGGCTGGTGACGCTGTCCGAGCCAGCACGCCGGGAAGACGTCGCGCTTCTTCAGGAGACGCTCGGCCGCTTCACCGAAGGCGCCGACCATCCCGAGCTTGTCGCGGCCCGCCGGCTCGTGGCGGTCGTGTAGCGGCGCCGGCAGGGCGCCTGTAACGACGCTGGCAGACGGCCCAGCCGCGGCATAGCCGGTCGAGCCCAGCTCGGCCGGAAACTGGTCGGCCATGGACATCAGCGTGCTCATCGAAGGCGTCGCAGTTGTGCTCGAGGTTTGCGGCGT
Organism: uncultured Anaerolineaceae bacterium; assembly: GCA_964425305.1. Lineage (GTDB taxonomy): Bacteria > Chloroflexota > Limnocylindria > Limnocylindrales > CSP1-4 > JALYGJ01. The sequence goes on from CAYRMQ010000010.1 coordinate 30,255, forward strand.
CGGCGCACTCGTCGCCGGTGGCGTCTATGCCGTATACAGGGCCGCCACCGGCTACGTCCATGGCCGCGGCGGCCGGCTCTTCGCCGCCTTCCGCCAGGACCTCGGACGATCGATCCTGCTCGGGCTTGAGATCCTCATCGCCGCCGACATCGTGCGCACGGTCGCGATCGGGCCGACCCTCGACGCCGTGCTGGCGCTCGGCCTCATCGTGCTGGTGCGCACTTTCCTCAGCTTCTCGCTCGAGATCGAGCTCGAGGGCCGGCTGCCGTGGCAACGCGCGGCCGCCTCGTCGGCGCCGGCCGATGACGGCGCCGGGAGGCAGGCGTAGATACCTGCAAGCCTCGCCCGCCGGACCGACGCAAGAGCCGGCCTGACGGCTCGGCCCGCTACCGCAATGGGCGACCAGCTTTGAAGCCGCGCGCCGTGGCTCTAGGCTGCGACGAGGCGCGCCGTGCGCGTCAGCCAAGCGACGGGATCGTTCGCATGGTACACGCGCTCGGATGGCTCAATCGCGTCCAGGAACTTCTGGTAGATGACGGCCTGGCGGGCACTGGCTATGGGCGCAAGCAGCTCGGTCGCGCGCTGGGGGTCGCTGTGCGGTGCCGCCTCGCGCCAGCGGGCGGACCAGTGGTCCTGCACCGCGGCGTGGTCCTGTGTGGGCACATGTTCGAGGAACGCCGTCTGATCGAGCAATGGATGGCCGACGCCGGAGTCGCCCCAGTCGAGGAGGACGACCATCGAGTCGGTGCCGCGGTGGTTGCCCGGATGGAAATCGCCGTGAACCAGCGAGTCGGGCAACCCACAGGCAGCGATCTCGGCGAATCGATCGGGGAGGCCGTCCACGAACGCGCGGAGTGAGCGTCGAGGACAAGGGTCCAGTAGCCTCTCCACGCGCACCACGACATCGCTGATCGCCTCGCACAGCGCAGGCGCACGCCAGTCGGGCAGGCCCAGGCCAATGAGCTCGGCGAGCCGGCCGGCCCATGCTCGCTGCAGTTCGACGAGCTGGTCGATCATGCGCAACCGCTGCTCGTGCGTTGGCTCGTGCAGGTCGAGCCCACCGATGTCTAGCATCAGCAGGCGGTGGCCGCGATGCGCGAGCAGGCTCGGCATCGGTCCACCCTGCAGCCGCTCGAGAACCGCCGCCTCGTGCTCGAAGAATGGTGGCACGGTCTTCAGCCAAAACGTCTCTGCGCCGACCGGCAACCGCCACAGGCTGGACAGGTTCCACGTCCGCATCTGCTCGGGTGGGCCGCTCAGGCTCAGCCCGTGCCGCGCCAGCGTCCGCTTGGCCCACTTTATGTCGGCCTTTGGGCCGCCCGGTCTGGCCCACGGCATGCGCAGTGGATGGTCGTCGAGACGGTCCCCCCATGGCAGTGCCGGGACCGGCCGATCCACTTCTGCCACATAGGTCGTGCGAAAGCCGGACCCGGTCCGTTCGACGTTCAGCAGCCGGAGCACTGTGACATCAATCGAGTACCGCTCGCGCGCCCCGTGCACGATTGGCCGCGACTCGGCCCACCACGGCGATTCGACCTGGAAGGGAGGCAGCGCGCCGACTGGCCTCCCGTCAGGCGTGACGAGGACAAGGATGACCGTTCGCGTCAGCCGTCGCGGCTCATTTACCACGGCGGTCAGTATCGCGCTCCGTCGGCGCGGGCACGGCCAGCGCCGCGAGCAGCACGGCCGCCGCGTTGAGCGCGCCGTGGGTCCTGACCATCGTCTCGAGGTCGAGATAGTGGAAGCCGAAGAAGAGCGAGCTCGACCAGCCGACACCGAGGCTGACGCCGGCGGCCAGGCCAGCGGCGGCGGCCAGCAGCGCGAGCATGCGCAGACCCCCGGCAGCCCGAAGGCCGGCCAGGCCCAGCACGATCGCGGCCGCCCATCCGCCCACGCCGATCGCCAGCACGCCCAGCCAGTTGGCGGCCGCCGAGCCGACGAGGGTCCCGACACCGGAGAGCGGCATGCCGACGACGATGCCGCCGGCCGCCACGAAGCCGAGCCGGGGGGTGCTGCGCGCCGCGACAGCGACCGCGCCCAGCACGCCGAAGCCGAGGAAGTGATAGTGGACGGCGCCGAGCAGCAGCAGGGTCGAGCCGAAACCGAGAACCTCGACTCCGACCCGATGGGCGAGCAGGAAGAGCGCGCCGATGCCGACGAAGCCGAGCGCGGCGTCGGTCGCCAGCTCGGTGCTGTTGGCTGGCCGGACCAGGGCCGGTAGACGGAGCAGGCCGTCGACCAGTGCGGCCAGAGCGACGAGGCCGCACAGCGCGATCCAGGGAACGGCCAGCGCAAGGGCAAGCGGTCCAGCCGGCAGCGCGACGGCGGCGACCAGCGGCAGCGCCGCCAGGAGAGCCGGCCACGGTCCGAGATCGGCCGTGGACAGGCCGAGCGGCAGCCGGCGGCCGGGCAGGTTCGACAGCAATGCCGGGACGACGACCAGCGGCGCCGCGAGGAGCATGCGCGCGATGAGTGGCGACGGCAGGGCGACGAGGGCGATCAGCCACGCCTCGATACCGACGACCGTGGCAGGTACCCGCGAGCCGGTCAGGGGAAGCGCCGCCGGCGCGCTGCGAGCGAGCGTCCGTGGACCCATCATTGAGCCCTCCGCGTTATGCGATACTGGTTATGGGGTGGTATCGAGTATTGCGCAGATACAGGTTACTGTCAAGGAACTAGTAATGAGCGTCCACATCGACCAGGCGGAGCAGATCCGGCGCGACTTCGCGGCCGGCTGGGGCCGCATCGGCGCCGCCTGGGGAGTGGCGCCCTCGACGGCGACGGTGCAGGGCTACCTGCTCGCCCACGGCGGCCCGCTGACCGAGGCCGAGATCCGCGACGCGCTCGGCCTGTCGCATCGCGCCGCCCTCGTCGCGCTCGCCGAGTGCGAGAGCTGGGGCCTCGTCGAGCAGGTCCAGCCGCGGCGCGTCGGCCAGCGCGGACCGGCCGCCCGCGCATGGATCCCGCTGGGCGACAACTGGGAGTGGTTCCGGCGCGTGGTGGCGGTGCGCAAGGAGCGCGAGACCGACCCGGTGCTACCGCTTCTCGACGAGTGCCGCAACCGCGCCCGTGCCGCCGGCGCACGCGAGCTCCGCGAAAGGCTCGAGACGCTGGTCACGTTCGTCCACCTCTTCGACCGCGGCATCGGCACGATCGTCAGCACCGACGCGGCCGCGCTGGCGCGCCTGTTCGCGGTCCTCGGCCGGCTCGACGAGCGCAACGTGGCGCGACTCATCGAGCGGCTGTCAGCGGTGCCCGAGGACGAGCTGGCTGCCGCGGCACGCACCCTCGCCGGGCTGCCACAGGGCACCCTGCGCCGGCTGATCAGGCTCGCCGGCCAGCCGGGCCTGGCGCGCCTCCTCGGCTCTCTGAGGGAGCACGGTCGCTAGCTGCGGTCCTGCGGTCAGCCGGTGTTCTGCAGGCCGGCCGCGACGCCGCTGACAGTCAGGTGGACCAGCCGCCGTAGCTCCTCCGCCTGTGGATCCTCGGGCGGTAACTGGCGCAGCCGCGCAAGGAGGCGGACCTGCAGCTCGGACAGTGAATCGACGTACGGGTTGCGCAGCTCGATCGAGCGCTGCAGGACGAGCATGTCGTCGAGCAGCCGGCGGCGGCCGGTGACGGCCAGGATCTGCGTCACGCTGCGCTCGTACTCGGTCTTGATGCGGCGCCAGATCGTCCGGCCCTCGGGTGGCGCCAGAGAGGCGTAGCGGCGAGCTATGGGCATGTCGGCCTTGGCCAGGATCATCTCGGCGTTGTCGAGCACGCTGGCGAAGAACGGCCACGAGCGATAGAGGCCGCGAAGCCGCTCCAGGCCGGCCGCGCCGTGGCGCGCTCGGTACGCCTCCAGCGCCGAGCCGGTGCCGTACCAGCCGGGCAGGTTCGCGCGCGATTGGGACCAGGCGAAGACCCATGGAATCGCGCGCAGCGACTCGAGGCGCACCGCCGCGCCCGAGCCGCGTGCCGCGGGGCGCGAGCCGATGGCCAGCTGAGCCAACTCCTCGATCGGCGTCGCGGCCCGGAAGTAGGCCTCGAACAACGGGTCCTGCCGGACCAGCGCGCGGTAGGCGCGGCTCGCCTCGTGGGCGAGCTCGTCGAGGACGTCCGAGCCCTCGTCGGCAGCCAGCCTGGCCCGCTCGTCATGCTCGTCCGTCGAGGCCAGCAGGCAGGCATGCGTCAGCTGCTCGAGGTGGCGCAGGGCAATGTCCGGGTTGGCGTAGCGATCGGCGATCACCTCGCCCTGCTCGGTCAGCTTGAGCCTGCCCGCGACCGAGCCCGGCGCCTGGGCCAGGATCGCCCTCGTCATCGGACCACCGCCGCGACCGATCGCTCCGCCGCGACCGTGAAACAGGGTCAGCCTGACGTCGTGGCGGGCGGCGGCGTCGACGAGGCGCTCCTGGGCGCGGTAGAGCATCCAGGCGGCAGCCAGCGCGCCCGACTCCTTCGTCGAGTCCGAGTAGCCGAGCATGACCTCCTGGCTCATGCCGCGCCCGGCGAGGTGCCGGCGGTAGCCGGGATCGGCGAGGAGCTCGTCGACGATCGTGGCGCAGGCCTCCAGCGCGTCGGCTGACTCGAACAGCGGCACGACGTCGACGACGGGCGCATCACCGGCCTCGCCGGCAGCCCGCCGCGCCAGCTCGAGCACGTCGAGCACGTCGCTGGCGCGCCGGGTAAAGCTGATGACGTATCGATGGCAGGCGTCGACACCGTAGCGCCGCTGGATGCGCGCCATCGCCTCGAGCGTGGCCAGCACCTCTGCCGCCTCGACCTCGTGCCCGGTGTCGGCGCTCTCATCTCGCGCCGCCAGCGCGCGCAGGGCGGCGGCGTGGACGTCGCTGTGCTGGCGCACCTCGAGGGACAGGCCATGGAAGCCGAAGGTCTCGACCTGCCAGCGCAACTCCTGCACGCCGCCGTAGGCGACGCGGGCCATGCCGGCGCCGAGGAGCGCGTCGGAAAGCTCGGTCAGCTCCATGGCGAGCTCTGCCGGCGCGGCATAGCCGCCGGCGGTATTGGGCTTCTGGCCCCGGCGGCTGGCGGCAGCCATCATCGCCGGCCCGGGACCGGCCAGCCGCAGCCTCGTCCGGCGCAGGCGCTCGGCGATGGCGCCAAAGCGGCGCCGGTATGGCGCATCGGGAAAACGCCGCTCCAGCTCGGCGGCCGTCTCGCCCAGCTCACGGCAGTCGGCTTCGACGCGCTCGGCGAGCGCCGGTGACGGCCGTCCGCCGGCGGCGACCGTCTGCATCAGGCGGCGGCAGACCGCCTCGTACGCGCGCAGGACGTGGTCGGCCTGGATGCGCACGCTCTGCTCGGTGGTCGCCGCCGTCACCCGCGGGTTGCCGTCGCGATCGCCGCCGACCCACGAGCCCCAGCCGAGGAAGGGCCTGACCAGCGGCGGGCGCGTGCCGCTCATGCCCGAGTCGCGTGCCGGAGCGCCGCTCCGCTCGCGCGCGCCGGGCGGGTCGAGCGCCCGGTCGAGCGCGCGGTAGAGGCGTGGCGTGACGATGAAGAGCGACTCGTCGAAGAAGGCCATCACGCTGCGCACCTCGTCGAGCGGCGTCGGCGGCTCGGCGCGCAGGGGCGACGTGTTCCACAGCAGCGTGATCTCCTCGCGCAGCCGCCGGCGCAGGTCGGCGTCCTCGGCCGGCGTCAGCCGCGGGTCGTCGAGCTGGTCGAGCAGCCGGTAGGCGCGGCGCAGCGCGACGAGCATCGTCCGCCGCCGCGCCTCCGTCGGGTGGGCGGTGAGGACAGGTGCGACGAGCAGCTTCTCGAGCAAGCCGCTGAGCCGGTCGTCGGCTATGCCCTGCCGGCGCAGGCGCAGGACCGCTTCACCCAGCGACTCATCGATGACGCCACGCGGCGACTGGCGCTGGCGCTGGCGCAGGCGCCTGATGCGCTGCTTCTCCTCGGCCAGGTTGGTCAGCTGGAAGTAGAGGCTGAACGAACGGATGAGCGTCTCGGCCGCAGGTAGGTCGACCGTCTCGAGCAGGTTCGACAGCCGGCGCCGCTGGGCGGCGCCGCCGCCTCCGCGGCGGACCGCGATCGTCGCGCGGCGGATCTGCTCGACCAGCTCGAGCGCAGATTCGCCGGCCTGCTCGACGATCACCTGGCCGAGCAGCGCGCCGAGCAGCTTGACCTCGCGCGCCAGCGGGTCGCGCGCATGGGCGGTCCCGATGCTGCGCGGTTCGGCGCGTACGGCCGGGTTGCCGGAGGCCCTGCGACGGGCGGCTGAGTTCATCTGTGCGCCAGCCTAGCGTGCGCCGCAGCCGGCGCTGCGGTCCGGTGGCGTGCAGTGCGCTCTGGTCAGAGATGGGTGCTGCGCGTCAACGCGTTTGTCTGCCGTTCGGCCCATAGGTTGTGGAGTACGAAGCGTTGGTCGTATAGGCTGACCAGCCACAATTACCAGGACCATTGGATCATGAGGCCTGCTGACCCGATGCCCGACCGTCCTCACCGCCTTGCGTGGCTGGCGTTGACGGCCCTCGGCGCGGCGCTGCTGCTGGCTGGCGCCGCCACGTCCGTGCTGGCCGCCGGGCCGCCGGGCTGCGAGGTCAGGGTCGAGCCGAAGATCGGCGAGGCAGGGACGGAGTTCATCCTCTCCGGCGCGGGCTACACGCCTACGCTTCTGACGCTGCACAAGAACAACGGCCGGCAGACCGCGGTGGAGCTCGACCTCGACGGCGCCGACCCCTTCGAGATCCCGATCGGCTCACGGCCGGGCGACGAGGGACTGTGGACGGCGACCGTGTCGGTCGAGGCCGGCGAGTGTACGGCGACCGTCACGTTCCGCGTGACGCTGCTCGATACCGCCACCGGCGACGCGATCCGGCGGGGCAGCGGGCTGCCACTCGGCCTCTACGTCCTCGTCGGCTTGCTCGGCTTCGGCGGCGGCACCCTGATCGCCCGCCGCGTCCGCCTTGCCTGAGCCGGCACACACGGCGGCGGGCGGCGCCCACAGCCCTCCGCCGCCGGTCGTCCGTCACTATCGCGGCGCGAGCCGTTTCGCGGCCGAGGACGCGTACCGCGCCGACGCGGCACAGGCGTTCGCCGGCGGCTACGTGCCGATCGCCCATCGCTGGACCGAGGACTGGACCGGCCACACCCTGACCGTCGCCTACCAGCTCGAGCGCTTCGCGCCACCGGCCGAGACACCCGCGCCTCCGGCGCCGCCGGCAGAGGGGCCGGCAGCCAGCATCTACGCGCCACCGGCAGAGCACGCGCCGGCGGCGGAGGAGCCGGCGGCGGAGGAGGAGCCGCCGGCCGATGATAAGCCGCCGCCGGCCGCACCGGCAGCGACGGCGAGCGGCCGGCGCCTCAGGCTGACCGTCGAGGCGCTCGACCTTCATTGTGCCGGCGAGCCCCTGCGCCTCGTCCGCAGCGGCTTCCCCGACGTGCCATTGCTGCCCGCCCTGCAGCGGCGCGCGTGGATCCGCGACAACGCCGACCACGTGCGGCGGGCGATCGTCCACGAGCCGCGCGGCCACCGCGACATGTATGCCGCCCTCCTGCTGCGGCCGTACTCCCGTAACGCCGACGCGTGCCTGATCTTCCTGCACAACGAGGGCTACAGCACGATGTGCGGCCACGGCGTCATCGCGGTCACGACCGGGCTGATCGAGGAAGGCCTGTTTCCCGCGACCGAGCCTGTGACGACGATCCGCTACGAGGTGCCGGCGGGCATCGTCGCCGCCAGCGCCAGCACCGTCCGCCGGGCCGACGGCAGCCACCTCGTCGAGGGCGTCCGCTTCACCAACGTGCCCTCCTACCTGCACGTCCGCTCCATCGCCGTCGCGCCCGACGGCGTCGCCCTGCACGGGACGGCGGCCGAGGCCGGCCACCTGACCGTCGACCTGGCCTTCGGCGGCGCCTACTACGGCATCGTCGACGTCGCCGAACTCGGCCTGCGCGTCGTGCCCGAGCAGGCCGAGGCGCTCCGTCGCGCCGGCGCCGCCATCACCGACGTCCTGCGCCGCGACCACACGCCGGCCCATCCCGAGGACGCCGCCCTCGGCTTCGTCTACGGCACGATCCTCGTCGACCGCGACCCGGTGACGGCGCCCGACGGTCGCGCGCGCGACGCGCACCTGCGCAACGCGACCATCTTCGCCGACGCCGAGCTGGACCGATCCCCATGCGGTTCGGGCACCAGCGCGCTGCTCGCCCATCTGCACGCCCGCGGCCATCTCCAGGCGGGCCACGAGATCGCCAATGCCGGCATCACCGGCGAGGTCTTCCTCGGCCGGGTCGAGGGCGAGACTCTCCTCGGCCCCCACCCGGCCGTCGTGACGAGCGTCGCCGGCACGGCCTACGTGACCGGCTACAGCACCCTCGTCGTAGACGCGCGCGACCCGCTGGGCGAGGGTTTCGTCCTGCGCTGACCATGCTGGTTCCGGACCAGCGAACGGTCCCGCTCGCGGCGGGCTGCAACCGGGCGCCGCCCGGATGTGTTATTCCGACATGTGCATGGACCTGTGCGAACGCCTGGGCGACGACCTCGACGGCACCTTTCTCGAGCTGGTCGCGCTGCATCAGGACCTCGTCTACGGCGTGGCGCTGCGCGTCGTCGGCGAGCCGGCCGACGCGCAGGACGTTGCGCAGGAAGTCTTCGTGCGCGCCTATCGCGCGCTGTCGCGCTACCCGCGCCGGCGCATCCGCCAGCTGCGGCTGCGGCCGTGGCTCGCGCGTATCGCGCTGAACCAGGCACGCAACGCGGTGCGCGGCCGGCGGGCCGCGACCGAGCTGAACGATGAGATCGAACCACCGGCGCGCGCCGACGGCGAGCCGGTCAGCCTCGCCGAGCGGCGCGAGGAGCGCCGTTTCTGGCTCGACCTTCTTCGCTCCCTGCCGCCCCGCTACCAGCTGCCTGTCGCCCTGCGCCACGTCGAACGGCTGAGCTACCCGGAGCTGGCCGAGGCCCTCGACCGGCCGCTGGGCACAGTCAAGTCGGACGTCCACCGCGGGGTGCGCCTGCTGCGCGCCGCGTACGAAGAGGCACAGAACCAGATCAGGCAACGGGAGGCGGTCGGATGACGACCACGACGAGCCGGGTGACCGGCACCACCATTGGACGGATGATGAGGCATGGCCTGGCCACGCTGCGCGAGCCCGCGCCGCCGGCGGTGCTGCCCGCCGTCGCCGAGCGACTCGGCCTGAGGGAGGGCTACGCCGAGGTCGAGGGTCCGATCGGTCCGCTGTGCGTGGCCTTCGGCCTGTCGGGCATCATGCTCGTCGGCCGAGCCGGCGATCCGGGCGCCTTCGAGGAAGAGTTCCGCGTGACCTTCGGCCGGCCGGTTCGGCGTGCGCGCGCCCTGCCGCCACGCGTCGCGCGAGCGGTCGACGCCTACGTCTGGGGCCGCGCCCGTCGCCGTGGGCCGGCGCCGGTCGACCTCCAGCAACTGCCCGAGTTCGAGCGGCAGGTACTGCTCAAGACGCTCGAGATCCCGCGCGGCGAGGTGCGCCCCTACGCCTGGGTCGCCGCCGAGATCGGCCGGCCGCGGGCGGTGCGCGCAGTCGGCAATGCCCTAGCACACAACCCGATCCCGTTCGTAATCCCCTGCCACCGCGTCGTGCGCAGCGACGGCCACATCGGCCAGTACGGCGCCGGCGGTCCGGAGTCGAAACGAGCCGTGCTGCGTGCCGAGGGCATCGACACGCTGGAGCTGGAGCGGCTGCCGGCGGCCGGCGTGCGCTTCATCGGCTCCGACACGACGCGCATTTTCTGCTACCCCACGTGCCGCCACGCCCGGCGGGTCACGGAGCGGCATCGGATTCCCCTGCGCTCAGTGGCAGAGGCGCGCCGTGCCGGCCACCGGCCCTGCAAGGTCTGCCGGCCGGTTGAGCCGCCCAGCCGGGCCGCCTGAGCGATGGCCGCCGGCCGGCCGGGCGAACGACGCGCGATCTTCGACGCCGCGGTCAGCTTCACCAACGGTGGCAACCTGCGGGCAGAAGGCTTCCGCCTCGACATACCCGGCAGCGACATAAGCGACGCCGAGCTGGGTGAGCTGTTCCTGCGCCACCTTGGCTTGCTGATGGCCGGCGAGGTGACCATCCGCAACAAGCGTATCGTGGACGAGGCCCACAGGGGCTCACGCGGGACGCCAACGGCCGATCGCCCGGACGCTCGGCGGCTGGTCGAGTTGAGCCACGCCATCGAGCAGGGAATGACGACCTATCCCGGCCTGCCGGGACCGGCGATCGACGAGTTCCTGACCCGCGAGGCGTCGCGCAGGAACTACGCGCCGGGCACGGAGTTCAGCATCGGTCGGATAGCGATGGTCGGCAACACCGGCACCTACCTGGACAGCCCGTTCCACCGCTTCCCGGAGGGCGCCGACCTGGCCGGAGTTCCGATCGAGCGCCTGGCTGACCTCGAAGGCGTCGTCGTCCGCCTGGCCGGCAGCTCCCGGCGGGCGATCGAACGCGCCGCGCTGGTCCACTATCAGGCTACGGGTCGCGCTGTGCTGCTCCACACGGGCTGGGCCCGCCACTGGCGCAGCGAGCAGTACGGCGAGGGGCACCCGTTCCTCAGCGCCGATGCGGCGGCCTGGCTGGTTGAGCAGGGCGCCGCGCTGGTGGGCATCGATTCGCTGAACCTCGATGACACCGACGATGCCGGCCGCCCGGCCCACACGACTCTCCTGCGCGCCGGCATCCCGGTGGTCGAACACCTCTGTGGCCTTGAGCAGCTGCCGGTGACCGGCTTCCGCTTCCACGCCGTACCGGCACCGGTGGCCGGGATGTCGAGCTGGCCGGTGCGCGCCTACGCCATCATCGCTTGAACCACGCCGACCACGTCGCTCTGATCCGCGACGGCGTAGCGGGCAGCGGCAGCACGTGGGCCGATCTGGGCTCGGGCGGCGGCGCCTTCACCCTCGCCCTGGCCGATGCCCTCGGCCCGCGGGCGACCATCTACTCGGTCGATCGGGATGGTGGGGCCCTGCGCCGGCAGGCCGATGAGCTGGCCGACCGATTCCCCGAGGTGACGCTGGTCCAGCAGGCGGCCGACTTCACGCGGGCGCTCGAGCTGCCGGTGCTGGACGGCATGCTGATGGCCAACTCACTCCACTTCGTGGCCGACAAGGTCGAACTGCTGCCCCGGCTCGTCGCCCGCCTACGGCCGGGCGGCCGGTTCGTGCTGGTCGAGTACGACACCGATCGCGGCAACCCGTGGGTGCCGCACCCGCTGTCGTACCGCAGCTGGGAGGTTCTGACCGCGGAGGTGGGCCTGCACGCGACCCGCCGGCTGGCGACGGTGCCGAGCCGCTTCCTCGGCTCGGTCTACTCGGCACTGAGCGTGCGAGCCGCTTCCTGACGCCGAGTGTCAGGAACGTCCCCGATACTGACGGCGTGAGCTTCGAGATCAGGCCGCTGACGCCCGAGCTATGGCCGACGGCCGAGGCGCTCTTCGCGGTCGGCGGCGACTCGCGCTGGTGCTTCTGCTCGTTCTGGCGCTTTCCCGAGCACGGCGTGCGCCACGAGGGCGAGCTCAACCGGCGGCTGATGCGCGACCTGAACGAGCAACGGCAGGCCAGCCTGCCGCTGGGCCTGCTCGCCTTCGAGGACGGGCACCCGGTCGGCTGGGTCAGCCTCGGCCCGCGCGACGACTTCCCGCGGCTCGAGCGCTCACGCCTCCTCTCGCGTGTCGACGAGCGCCGGGTCTGGTCGATCGTCTGCTTCGTCGTGGCCAAGTCGGAGCGCCGGCGCGGCATCGCCCGCGTGCTGCTCGAAGGAGCGATCAGCTTCGCGCGCGAGCAGGGAGCGTCGGTGCTGGAGGCCTACCCAGTCGACCCCGACGGCGAGCGTGTGTCGGGCTCGTACGCCTACCTCGGTGTGCGCAGGCTTTACGAGGAAGCCGGCTTCGGCGTCGTCGCCACGCGCCAGGCGCAGGGCAGCACGCGACCGCGCCGGATCATGCGCCTCGAGCTGGCCTGACGGCTACGCCTCCAGCCGCGGCGGCAACCCAAAGAGCGGGAACCAGCGCGCCGTGTCGAGGAAGAACGTGATGCCCGACAGGCGATCGCCGTCGATCTCGAGAACCTGTAGCGACCATGGCTCGTGGCCGCCGTCGGGCGACGGCTTGTACTGGCCGAAGGCCGGCGAGCCGTTGGCCACGACCGGTACAAGGCGCGAGCCCTGGCAACCGATGCCCGGCCCGAGGCACCACTTGCGCACGTCCTCGTGGGTCTGCAACCAGAGGTCGTAGGGCGGCATGTTCCAGGTCGCGTCCTCGTGCAGCAGAGCGGTCAGCGCATCCATGTCGTAGCGCTCGAAGGCGTCGACGTAGCGCGCCAGCAACGCGCGGCCATCGTCGTCGAGCTCGGGCGCGCTGTCGCCGAGGTTCAGGCCGCGGCCATCGAGCGTCGCGCGGGCGCGCTGCAGCGCGCTGTTGACCGACGCAACCGACGTGTCGAGCAGGTCGGCGACCTCCTGCGCGCGCCAGCGCAGGACCTCGCGCAGGATAAGCACCACGCGCTGCTTCGGCGGCAGGTGTTGGAGCGCAGCCATGAAGGCAAGGCGGATCGATTCGCGGGCGAGCGCGACGTCGGCCGGGTCGCCGCCGACGGGGACGACCATGCCGTCGGGCACGGGCTCGATCCAGGCCGTATCGATGAGCGGGACGGGCAGCGGGTCATCGGCGCTGCCGGCCGGGCGCAGGTCCATCGGCCGCGCCCGACGCTCGCGGCTGCCAAGCATGTCGAGACAGACGTTCGTCGCGATGCGGTAGAGCCACGAGCGCAGCGACGAGCGGCCTTCGAAGCGGCCGAGGGCGCGCCAGGCGCGCACCATCGTCTCCTGGACGGCATCCTCGGCCTCGAATGCCGAGCCGAGCATGCGGTAGCAGTAGCCGGTCAGTTCGGTGCGGTAGGCCTCGAGCTGGGTTGTCAGGTCGGCGCTGTCGGGCGCCTCGGTCTCACGGCTGACCGTTGTGGGCTGGGTCATGGTCGGCATGGTAGCGACTCTGGCCTGATCGGCCCCGAAAGTGGGTATGCCGGCAAGGGTGAGGGCGATTGATGACGACGCCCGTCAGGTTCCGGCGCCGGACGACCCCGGACCGTCGTCACGGTAGCGCAGCAGCACGACCCCCGACCCGAAGCGGTGCGTCTCGATAAGCGCCGTACGCCGGCGCGCGTGCACGTCGAACATCGGCCTGCCGCCGCCGAGGATGACCGGCGTGAGATAGAGCCGGTACTCGTCGACGAGGCCCGCGTCGACGACCGCTCGGGCCAGCGTCGGCCCACCGATCGACAGCACTCCGTCACCGGCGGCCTTCAGCTGCCTGACCGCCTCGACGGCGTCGCCATCCATCAGCTGAGAGTTCCAGTCGACCCCGTGCAGCGTCCTCGAGAAGACGTACTTCGGCTTGTCGCGCCATATGAGCGAGTAGTCGCGCATGTAGTCGGGCAGCGACTCGTCGTCGGCGGCGAAGGGCCAGTACGCGGCCATCAGCTCGTACAGGCAACGGCCGTAGAGCAGAGCCTGTGTGGCCCGCTCCTGCTCGTTGAAGTGGCGGTGGATCTCCTCGTCGATGCGGTGCCAATCGAGCTCGCCGTTCGGTCCCGCGACGTAGCCGTCCAGCGACAGCTGCATCGAGTAGGTCAACGTTCGGCTCATGCGCTGTCGGGCTGCTCCAGCACGGCCAGGATGTTACCGGCCGGGTCGGT
>CAYRMQ010000011.1:0-20513 GCA_964425305.1 uncultured Anaerolineaceae bacterium
GGGCTTAGTTACGCTGGACAGCTCCACCGCCCTCGCTGTCTACCAGGAGACTCATCCCACCAATGACGCTTCACGCGTGTTTGTTCGGCGCAGCACCGATGGCGGCGTGAGCTGGGCTCCGCGGGTACGCCTCTCGCGCTCGGGCAGCACCTACTGGTCCGCGGTTCCGTCGATGGCGGCCCACGGCAAAGACGTTGACGTCGTCTGGACCGAGTTGAACACCTCCACGAGGAAGAGCCAGATCCGCTACACGCGCAGCACGGACGGTGGGGCCTCCTTCGCCAGTTCAGTTGCTCTCTCACCCCTCGGCCAGGCCTCGGCAGCCAAGGTGGCCCGCGGTCCAAATGGCCGAGTGGCGGTGATCTGGCACAACGAGGCCACGAACAGAATTCTGATCCGCGTCAGCACCAACGGCGGGGCGAGCTTCGCCGCCCGGCAGGTCCTGCTCGCTTCCGTCGCTCCCAGGGACCATGCCGTGGCGGTGGGCGACGGCGTCATCTATTTCGCTTATGCCATCTGGGGTGACGGCATCTGGCTGCGCCGCTCGCTCGACGACGGTGTCAGCTGGAGTAGCGCGACCAAGCTCACGGCCGGCAAGACGGGCAGAAGGGGCGTTACCTTGACCGCAGAGGGAGCCGAGGCCTACCTGGGCTTCGCGCGCAAGACCACGGAGTATACCGGCGGTTGGACACCGAGCTATAGGCGAACAGTCAACAAGGGCGCGAGTTGGTCCGGACAAGTGCACCTGGCCCTGCCCTCCGCAAAGGCTCGGCCGCCGTTGATCGCCCTACAGGGTGGCATCGCGCGGGCTGCCTTCGCGCGCTGCCAGAAGCGTGGCTGCGATCTGCGGGTCTTCTACCGGCAGAGCCCCGATGGGCTCGACTGGACGCCTGGCGAACGCGTCTCGCCGGCTGGCTCGGCATCCCCATTCGGCGTCGGCTACACCGGCGGCACGATTGTGATCGGCTATGACCTGTACGACCCCGCGACCGACTCATCCCGTATTGAGGTTCGTACGGGGACGCCCTGAGACTGAGTGCTCGAAGAGGCGGCCTCGTTCGACATGGTACGTGGCGGATAAGTGGCCGGCAAACCGAGCGCTGGCCTGGCGCCCGGGACGTGGCAGTCTATCCTGCGCCAGGCAGGACTCGATGATCAGGGGTCGGAGTGAAGTACACCGTCGTTTATGAACGGACTTCGCGCAACTATTCGGCGTATGTGCCGGATCTACCGGGCTGCGTTGCGGCCGCAAAGACCAAGGCCGAGGCGCGTCGACTGATCCGCGAAGCGATCAAGATTCACGTCGAGGCAATGCGGGAAGCTGGCGAGCCCATCCCTGAGCCTGGAGCGTCAACAGAGCTCATCGAGGTCTGAGATCAGGCGCACCCGATTAGCCTTCCTCGGGCGGCAAAAGTTCTAGGAACCGCGCGGGCCGATGGATCGGCAGGTCGCCGCTGAGCGATAGCAGGTGGTCGTCGCCTGACACCAGGATGGCCCTGGCCGCCATTGCCAGGGCGATCAGGTAGTCGGCGCCGGAGTCAACCGAGCGGATGGCGGGCGGCCTAGGCGGATCGTCCACCGTTTCCGCCTCGCGCGAGAGCCAGGTGACGAACCTGGCTGCTTCATCTGCCGTGATGAGGCGCTGGAGCTTCGGGTAGCGGAGTGTCCGTCCGAGCTCGTCGAGCAGGAGCGGGGAGACCACCAGCTCGAACTGCCCGCGCCGCCAGGCGCGCATGAGCCGTGCGGGAGCGCCGGCCGGTGAGGGCAGCGCGGCAACGAGGACGTTGACGTCGAGGACCGCCCGCACGGACTACGTCGACTTGCCGGTCCGGCGGGTGGCGTGCTGCGCCTCGAGCGCCAGCGCATCGGCCTCGGCTCCCGTCAGCCTGTTGTGGGCCCACAGCTGCTCGAGGAGATCCAGGCCCAAGTCCCGACGGAGTGCCTCCTCGATCACGGCACTGTCGCCCCTCCCGGTCCGCGCGGCCTTGATCCGGACTGCCCGGAGGACCTCTTCGTCGAGCGTCACCGTCGTGCGCATCTTTGCCATGTGCGCATCATAGCATCACGATGCGGCTCCGCAGGTGCTAATGCGGCAAACGCTGGTGCGGCTGGGCCGGCTCCGGAACACCTGGAAAAGTGGCAACTCGGCTGGTCGTCGCGCCAGACGAGCAGGGCGACGCCATTGACGCCATGACGCTATGGCGCTAAGGTGCTCGGGTGGCGAAGCGAGCAACCATCTACTTCGAGGAGCCTGTACACAAGGCGCTCAGGCTCAAGGCCGCCGAGACCGACCAGAGCGTGTCGGACCTGGTCAACGATGCCGTTCGTCGGGCGCTTGCCGAGGATGCGGACGACCTGGCTGCCTTTCGCGAAAGGGCGGATGAGCCAACGCTCGCGTTCGAGGAGTTCGTCGCCGACCTGAAGCGGCGTGGCCGGCTATAGCGTCGGGATCAAGCGGTCCGCAGCCAAGGAGCTTGAAGAGTTATCCCGCAAGGACCGCCGGCGAGTCATTGAGCGCATCCGCGCGCTCGCAGGTGACCCGCGCCCACGCGGCTGCGAGAAGCTCAGCGGTGAGGAGAAGTACCGCATCCGGCAAGGGGACCTGCGGATCCTCTGCGGGATCGACGACTCCCTGACAGCCGTCACGATCGTCAAGATCGGACATCGGCGTGACGTCTATCGCTAGGACCCCGCTGACGCGAGCCCCACGGCGCCCCCCGGCCTGCATCGCGATCGTTCCGCTCAAGCGGAACCATCGGCGGTATCGCCTACCTCAGGCGGTGACGGCGGCGGAAACGCCCTCCGATCTGGTGCCGCCGAGCCAGACCGCGATCCGGCCGAGGCGCTGTGGGTCGATGTAGTAGACGACCATCCGGCGATCGACCTACCCACGTCGGGAACAGATCCACCCGGCCGGCCTCAGCACGTATGGGCGCCGATGCGGACGATCGTTCCGCATGCTTGGAATGACCTGGAAATGTGTTGTGGGGGCAGTTGGATTCAGCCGCTGAGCCGTCCCGCCACAGATGATCCAGGCGGCGGCCTTGTCGGGCCCTATGAGCTTCATCCTCGATCACGCGGCCCGATACACCGCCACGCGCAAGGCGGCCGACCCGCCGTCGTGGATCTCGGCGTAGCCGGCGTCGGCGAGGACCTGCCGCACCTGGCTGTGGCGGTAGATGAACCACCGGGCAGGACTTCGGGTGAGGACGTATCGGACGTTGTCGAGTCGCATGTAGCCGATCATCCACCAGGTGTCGCGGGGATAGACAAGGCCGAGGAGGCGCGGCCGCGAGCGGGTCGCAGCCTCCAGCAGCGGGCCGAGATACGGGTAGCAGCAGATGACCAGATCGAGGGTGACGACGTCCACCGCCGGCAGGTCGGCGGCGAGCTCGACCAGGTCGCCGTAGCGATAGTCGACCCGGCCGGCCAGGCCGCGGCGCTCCGCCTCGGCGCGCGCCGTGGCCAGGTACTCGCGGGAGGCGTCCACGTCGATGGCGCGTGCCGCGCCCGCCTCGAGCAGAGTCGTGTGGATGATCCCGACTCCCGCGCCGACGTCGAGCACGGTTGCTCCTTCGACCCCCTGTTCGAGGACGGCGTCGATCAGCTCGCGGGTCGCCCGCCGTGGACCGGATCGCCGCCAGGCGGCAAGGTCCTTTGCCGCGTCGCGACCGTCATAGCCGATGAACGCCAGCTCCTCGTCGCAGCAGAAGCGGCGCGGCCATTGGGTGCCCACGACTCGATCTTGGGCGCTCGGGTCAAGCGCGGTCGATCTGCAGCCGACGACCGAGCCGCTCGACGCGCGCACCGAACGGCTTGCTCTCCCGATCCAGCGTCGCGGCCAGCCAGGCGGCATCGTCGGCCGAGGCGCGCTCGAGCCGGAAGCGCCGCGTCCGGAACGGCGCCATCGTCACCGCCACTGTCTCACCGGACGCCTCGTCGACGTCCACGAACCAGCCCAGCACCAGGTCGTTGCGGAACTCCTCGTAGCCACCGATGCCCTCGTAGTCGGTGATGAGGTCGCCGCAGCCGTAGAGGATCGGCCTGTCGCGGAGCAGCTCGAGCGGCCGCGGATGGTGCGACGAGTGGCCGAAGACGACGTCCACGCCGGCGTCGACCAGCGCGTGCCCCAGCCGCCGCTGCCCGCCCGGCACGGCATAGCCCCAGTTCGAGCCCCAGTGCACCGACGCCACGACGACGTCTCCCGGCCGCCTGATCTCGACCAGCCTGTGGCCGATCTCCTCGCAGACGTCGGTCGACCACCCATTGACGACGGCCAGGCCGGGCCGATCGGGGGCGGCCAGCCAGGCCATCGGTGCCCCGCTGTTGGTCGACGCGAAGGCGACCACGATCACCCGACCGACCGACCGCTCCGACCCGAGGACCGCCGGCCCCCACGCCTCACCGGCCGACCTGCCCGCGCCGGCGGTCGCCACGCCACCGCCTCGCAGCGTGTCCAGCGTCTCGAGCAGGCCGGTCTCGCCCCAGTCGAGCGCGTGGTTGTTGGCCAGCGCGCAGCAGTCGAGCCGGGCCGCCTGGAGCACGCTGACGTTCGCCGGGTGGGCGCGGTAGTGGATGCCCTTGTCGGGCCAGGGTGTCGGGCTGGTGGTCAGCGTCGTCTCGAGGTTGACGATGCGGTAGTCGGCGCCGGCCTCGTCGATCGCTGCCAGCGCGTCACCCCACACGTAATCGGGCGCCACCGGCCGCGGGATGGGCCCGTTCGCCCGTTCGGCCAGCCCGACGTAGTCGCGCGCGTGGCGGATGTAGTCCTCGTAGAGCACCGGCTCGACCGACTGGCGCATGACCTGGTCGACGCCCCGCCCGATCATCACGTCGCCGGCAAGGAAGAGCTTGACCATCGTCGCGAGGAGAGGATCTCAGAGTCGCGCATCTCAGGCGGGCGGCAATTCCTGGTGCGGCACGTGCGAAACGGGGTGGTTGCCGACACGCCGAGGGATTAGCGTATGGCCGCGCATCGGACTTGCCCGACCGTCGCGCACGTCACCCACCATCGCGGCTGGGGAGCTGGGAGGGAGCCATGGACGCCAGAGCCCTCGAGGCATATCGGGATACGCGGCGTTTCCGCGCCTACCTGAACGCCGGCCGCTTCGTCGCGGCGGCCCTCATCATCGCGCTCGTCGCGCCGGTCCTCTTTGCCTTCCAGTCCGCAAGCCTGGCGCAGTTTCTGGCCGTCATCGGCGCGGCCATCCTGGTCGCAGGAGCGGCCTTCGCGCTAGGCGGAATAGTCGGATTCCTCTTCGGTATCCCGCGCGCACTCCAGGAAACGGAGGCGTCGGCGCCGCCCGAGGGCGAGTCGCTGTCCGACGCGGCGCCCAGCGCGGCACAGGAGCGTGCCAGATACGTGGGGAACACGAACCTGGAGCAGATCTCCGACTGGCTGACCAAGATCCTGGTCGGCGTCGGCCTTACCCAGCTCGTGAACATTCCGAGCGGCTTGGCTGCGCTGGGCGGCTTCCTGGCCCCGGCGCTCGGTGGCTTCGGCAGCAGCGCGATGTTCGGCGTTCTGCAGGCCACGTACTACGCGGTCGGCGGGTTCTTCCTCACCTATCTGTGGGCGCGGCTCTACCTCGCCTCGCTCCTGGCCGAGTCCGATCTGGAGGCGCTCAAGGCCGCCCGGCATGAGGATGAGCTGCGAGCCCTGGAGGCGACGAGCCCGATGGCGCCCGTGATGGCCCCGGCCGCCGCGAGCGAGCAGCCCTTGAGCGTGCCCGCCGCGCGGCGCGTTCTCTGGGTAGACGACCGCCCGGCCAACAATTCTCGCGAGATTCGCCAGTTGGAGGTACGGGGCATAGGCGTGGATACCGCCACGTCGACGGAGGAAGCGCTGAAGCTGCTGACCGACAACCCGGGGAAATACAGCCTCGTCATCTCGGATATGGCTCGCGGTCTGCAGCGGCGTGCAGGCTACGATCTGCTGAACGAGGCGCGCCGGCGGGGGCTAGAGACGCCCTACATCATCTACGCCGGCTCGGGACAGCCCGAGCAGGACGCGGAAGCCAAGCAGCGCGGCGCGCTCGGGAGCACGAACAGCCCGATCCGGCTCTTTGAGCTGATCAACCAGGCGTTAGCGCGAGCGCCGGCGTAGCGAGCTCGCCCGATCATGCGGCGAGGCCACGCCCGGGTGCCGCTGGATCTCCATCGGCCATGCTGAAACGCGGACGTCCGAGCCCCATCCGGACCGTCGGCCACGGTACGCGGACGACCGAGGAGCTCGGCGCGCTCCTGCGCTCGGCAGGGGTCCGCGTGGTGATCGATGTCCGCCGCTATCCGGCCGGGCGCCGCCAGCCCCACCTGTCGCGCGAGCGGCTTGCCGGCGAGCTTCCCGCCCTTGGACTCGAATATCAGTGGTGGGGCGACGAGATGGGCGGCCTACGGAAGCGACGCCCTGGCCCGACCCGTCACCCCGCCTGGCGCACGCCCGGCTTCCGCGCGTATGCCGAGCACATGGATTCGGCGCCCTTCCGGTCGGCGCTCGCCCGGCTCGAGGACCTTGCCCGCGCCGGCGAGGACGTCGCGATCATGTGCGCCGAGACGCTCTGGTGGCGCTGCCATCGGCGGCTGATCGCCGACGCCCTGACGCTCGACGGGTTCGAGGTTCGTCATCTCGTCGATGCCGCACCCGGCGAGGCGCACCGGCTGCACCCGGCCCTCCGCCGCGACGCCGACGAACGGCCGGTCTACGACCGCGTCGATGCCACCGAGGAGTGGCCGGAGGAAGGCATCGAGGCGTCCTTCCCGGCCGAGGAGTGAGCGTCAGCCCGAGGACTGCGAGTCCTGTCCGTCCTTGCTCACGCGCGCGAGGTCGATCGTCCGGACCTGGCGCGTGCCACCGCCGTCGGTCCGCACCAGCGCCGACGGGATCGGCCCGCTGCTCATGCGCTCGATGATGGCGGTCTCGCCCGAGTAGATGCCCGCCGCCTCGATGCGCACGCGATCGCCGACATTGAAGCCTGCCTGGCCGGCGCCGGCGGAGAGGTTGATCCTGGCCAGGTTGGGGCGCTCGGGCGACGCGTCGGAGCCGGGCGACGGCGGCCGCTTCGACGTCTTGGCCGGCGGGTAATAGGCCTTGCGCTTACGTGTCATCGGCCGACCCTCCGGAACGGGCAGCGAGGCGCCAACCCGCCGGCACTAGTAGCGACGGCGCGATCGGCCCGGCTCCTTCTTGGGCCTCGGCTCTCGGCCCGGGCGCGGCGGGTTGGGCGGAGTGCCCGGCGCCATGTTCGGCGGCGGCTCTATCGGGCCTCTCGCGCGGGCGGCGGCCACCGCCTCGGCGAACTCCTTCGCCCTGTCGGACGGCACGCTGGCCTGCCACGCCGCCTCGATGCGCGCCACCGCCTCGTGCTCGGCCTTGCGCTTGGCCCGCTTCGACTTCGAGTGCCTCGCCACATTCACCTCGCTGCTGCCGGGTGCGGCCGGGGGTCGCACCCTCAGCCCACAGTCTGACCCATCGAGCGCGAACATGCGGATATGAAGGCTCCCTCAGCCTTGCGCGGCGCAGAAACGGCTCCAGGTCGGCCGCGCGCAACTGGACGTCGCGGGCAACGGCCTGATGATCCGGCATTGCTAGCCTGACAGCTGTGCGAACGACGGGCCCGGCCGTGACTCCTGACCGCCTGCTCGAGGACCTCAACGACGCCCAGCGCGAAGCCGTCCGGCATTCGAGCGGACCATTGGCGATCCTCGCCGGCGCCGGCACGGGCAAGACGCGCGTCATCAGCCGCCGCGCCGCGTACGCGATCGAGACCGGCGTCGTGCCGACGGCGCGCATCCTCCTGGTCACCTTCACAGACAAGGCCGCCAACGAGATGGAGCAGCGCATGGCCGCGCTCGGCCATCGAGGCGTGATGGCGCGCACCTTCCATGCCCACGCCCGCCGCCAGCTACTCCACTTCTGGCCGGCCTGGCGCGACGGGAAGCCACTGCCCGAGACGCTCGACTCGAAGCTTCCCATCGTCGCCCCGCTCGTCCAGCGCCTGCCCGGCGGCTACCGTTTCACGCCGGCGAAGGACGTCGCCGACGCGATCGAGTGGGCCAAGGTCCGCCGCATCCCGCCGCGCCGGTGGGGGGCCGAGGGTGGCGACCGTGCGCCGATCCCGGCCGACCTCTTCGCTCGGATCTACGCCGACTACGAGCGCGCCAAGACCCGTCGCGGGCTGATCGACTTCGAGGACATGCTGACGCTGACCGTCGAGCTGCTCGAGTCTGATCCCGCCGCCGCCGCCACCGTCCGGCGCCAGAAGACGTGGCTCAGCGTCGACGAGTACCAGGACACGAACCCGCTCCAGGAGCGGCTGCTCGAGCTGTGGCTCGGCGATTCGGCCGACCTGGCGGTGGTCGGCGATCCCGACCAGACGATCTACACCTTCACCGGCGCCACGCCGGAGTTTCTGCTGCGCTTTGGCGAGCGGCACCCCGGCGCCCGAACCGTCGCGCTGACCGACAACTACCGATCGACGCCGCAGGTGCTCGGCCTGGCCAACCGGTTGACGGCCGACACCCCGCGCGGAGCCCTCCGACCGACCCTGCAGGCTGGCCCGATCCCCACGCTCACCCGACATCCCAGCGAGGACGACGAGCTCCGCGCGCTGGTGGCGGGCGTGAGCCGGCTGCTGGCCGAGGAAGTCGCCGCCTCCGAGATGGCGGTTCTGGTGCGCACGAATGCCCAGCTGGCACCGATTGAGGACGTGTTCATGCGGGCGGGCATCTCGTTCACGGTGCGTGGCCGGCGCTTCTACCAGCGGCCGGAGGTGCGCCAGGCGGTGGCGCTGCTGCGGCGGGGTCGGCTGGATGCTCGGGGAGGGGGGTTGGTCGAGGCCGTGCGCGAGCTGTTCGTCGGCCGGCTGGGGTTCGAGAGCGAGGCGTCGGACGGGGGAGAGGAGGCGCGCCAGCGGTCGGCGTCGTTCGAGACGCTCCTCGGCATTCTCGGCGACATGGCCGCGGCCGACGGAGACTTGGCCATCACCGACTACCTCGCCGAGCTCGACCGGCGCGCGGCAGTCGAGAGCGCCGCGCAGGGCAGCGGCGTCAACCTGCTCACCTACCACCGCGCGAAGGGCCTCGAGTGGGACGCCGTCTTCCTGCCCGCGCTCGAGGAGGGCCTGCTCCCCATCCGCCAGGCGAAGTCGGACGAGGCCGTCGCCGAGGAGCGCCGGCTGCTGTACGTCGGCATCACGCGTGCCCGCCGCCACCTCGCGCTTTCGTGGTCCCGTGCCCCATCCAGGTTCGTCGCTGAGCTGCGCGTGCCTGTCGTGCGGGCGGTGCCGTCGGACATTCGTCCTTCGCCGGCGCCGGAGCCGGATGGCCGGCTGCTGGGCGAGTTGCAGGCCTGGCGTCGGGAGCGGGCCAGGCGCGACGGCGTGCCCGCCTACGTCGTCGCCCATGACGCGACGCTGGTCGCCATCGCCGAGGCGCGACCCGAGTCGGTCGCCGCGCTCCGCCGCGTCAAGGGCATGGGCCCTGTGAAGCTGGAGCACTACGGCGCCGAGATCCTGGCCATCGTGGCAAGGAGCTAAGGTGCGCGTACGAACGCGTCAATCCAGCTTCAGCTCGTTCTCGGTGAAAGACTCGAGGAGCGCCGCGCCGAGCCAGCGGAAGGTCCACTCCTCGGCCAGCGCACGGTTGTCGCAGAAGATGATCGGGATCTCCGGGTAGCGCACCTGCACGCGCGCCAGCAGGTCCGGCAGGAAGCCGGCGGGTACATGCGCGGCGGCATGTCCGACGAGCTTGCCGTAGCTGCTCTCGACGACGACGGCCGCCCGGCCCAGCGCGGCCAGCTTGCCCAGCTCGAACGCGAGTGAGCCATTGGACAGCGACGCTGCGAGATCGCCGATGGCCTTGCGCTCGACCGCCGCCACGACGTGGCCCGATGGACCCGCAACCGCGTAGTCACCGGCCGCCAGCGCCCGTCGCTCGGTCGACGCCTTCTGTCGGCTGAAGCGGTACGGGTATCGCTCACGCGTGTCGACCAGGATCAGCAGCTCGGCGCCGAGGTCGCTGATCCGCCGACCCGGGATGCGTGCGCCCGGGCGAGCGGTCGAGGCGACCGCGCGCGTTTGCCAGAAGATGCCCTCGCGGCCGCTGGGCAGGCGGGTGAAGACGAACTGCGAGCGGTTCTGCCGCGGCCGATCGAGCAGCAGGTCGATGGCGATGCCGCGCCGCCGGCATTCGAGGACGGGAATGTCCTCGAGGATGTCAGGGTAATTCGGCCATTCGTCCGCGCGATGGCAGTAGACGCGAGCCGTGCGCGGCCAGCTGTCGCGCGCCTTGAGCACCAGCCCGCCGCTTATCGGCAGCCGGATCAGGAAAGGCAGGCTGCTATCCGGGTCGGGATTGCGGGCGACGAGGAAGCGCACCGGCTGATCGTAAGCCGGCGGCCGTTGCCTGGTTCCGTGCGTGAGGGTACTGGCTTCGACTCGGATAGAGGCCGGCAGGCCGTTGACGTGCCGCGGAGACCGCAGACGCACGACTCCAGAGCAAGATGCCCCGACTCGCAACGTCAGACCCGCTACCCGCTAACCGGACGCTAGTCCCGTGTTAGAGGCTTTCAAGGCCTGAAGTGGTTCACCGTTCTCGGTGGGCGAGCCCGTTGTCACCCGTAGCGAGGCCAGGGCAAGCTCCCTTGAGCCCGGCACATTACGCTTGCCGATATGACCCTCCGCCTAAGCGACACCCTCTCCGGCGACAAGCACGAAGTTCCCGCCGACCGGCAGCTGTCGCTCTACGTCTGCGGCATCACGCCGTATGACTCCGGCCACCTTGGCCACGCCTTCACGTACGTCCACTTCGATGTGCTGGTGCGCGTGCTGCGCTGGCTCGGCCGCGAGGTCAACTACATCCAGAACGTGACCGACATCGACGACTCGATCCTGCGCCGGGCGCGGGAGCTGGGCGCCGACTGGCAGGAGCTGGGCGACCGCGAGCTGGCGCGGCAC
The DNA here is from genome assembly GCA_964425305.1 of uncultured Anaerolineaceae bacterium. Lineage (GTDB taxonomy): Bacteria > Chloroflexota > Limnocylindria > Limnocylindrales > CSP1-4 > JALYGJ01. Next base: position 10,953 of record CAYRMQ010000011.1, read on the forward strand.
TTGCGCGACATGGATGCGCTGGGCGTGGAGCGGCCGACGCGGCTGGTGCCGGCGACGTCGGTCATCCCGGAGATCCACGGCATGATCGGCCGGCTGATCGAGCGCGGCTGCGCCTACGAGGCAGGCGGCAGCGTCTTCTTCCGGGTGGCGTCGGCGCCGAATTTCGGTGAGCTATCCAAGCTCGATCGGGAGGCCATGCTGGCCATCGCCGCGCAGCAGGACGACGCCGACCTCGACGACCCGCGCAAGGAGGACCCGCTCGACGTCGCGCTCTGGAAGCCGTGGTCCGGTGACCCGGCCGAGCCGCAGTGGCCCAGCCCGTGGGGCGACGGCCGGCCGGGCTGGACGATCGAGTGCGCGGCCATCAACCACCGCTACTGCGGGCCGCAGGTCGACCTGCACGGCGGCGGCGTCGACCTCGTCTTCCCGCACCACGAGACCGAGATCGCGCTGGTCGAGACGGCGACCGGTCGGCGACCGTTCGTGCGCACCTGGCTGCACGCCGGCATGGTCCACCACGAGGGCGAGAAGATGGCCAAGAGCGTGGGCAACCTGGTGCTCGTCGGTGATCTCCTCGCGCGCCAGCCGGCGCCCGTCGTGCGGCTGTACCTGCTGGGCAATCACTACCGCGCCGACTGGGAGTTCAGCGAGCAGGGGCTGGAGGCGGCAGCCGAGCGCTACGCGCGCATCCGGGCGGCGATGGACGAGCCAGATCGGGACGGCGAGCGGCTCGAAGCCGACTTCCGCGCCGCTCTGGAGGACGATCTCGACGTACCGCGTGCGCTGGCCGTGCTCGATCGGGCGTCGGGCGCCACGGCACGACGCCTGGCTCAGGTCCTCGGGCTGGCCGACTGATCGGCTGGTCCGCGCGCGACTCGCGAGGCAGACCCGCTACCCCGGCGTTATTGTGAGCAAGGCATGTCCGACGCCAAGCAGGCCCTGGTCCAGCGCTTCTATGACGAGGTCATCAGCGGCGGCAACGTCGACGCGCTCGACGAGTTGATGGCGCCCGACTTCACCGATCACCCTCCGATCGGCATGCCCGGCCCGCCCGGCGGCCGGGAGGGGTTCAAGCAGTTCGTGGCGGCGCTCCGCGGCGCCTTCCCCGACTTCCGATGGACGGTCGACCAGTGGATCGTCGCCGAGGACAAGGTCGTCGCTCGGGGCATGGGGCGCGGCACGCACCGCGGCGACTTTATGGGCATCCCGCCGACCGGCCAACCAGCCGAATGGTCCGCGATCCACATCTTCCGCGTCCGGGACGGCCGCTTCACCGACCGCTGGGGCGAGGCCAATATCGGTGGCCTCGCCGAGCGGCTGCGCGCGCCCGAACCTTAGTCGCGGTCCTGGCCTGAGCAGGTCTGCCGGCCGGTCAGCCGCCGACCCCGCGACACGGCGCCCTCTTCGTGCACGCGTCATGCATCCCAACTGACTAATTCCGCGAAGTGGCTGCGCCACAGCCACTTCGCCCCGCCTGGGGGGGCCCTCTACCCGTACAGCTCCGGCCGCCGATGCCCCAGCGCCGGCTCCTGCTGGCGCTCGCGCTCGATCAGCGCGGGGTCGACGGTTGCGACGATCACTTCCTCGTCGTCGGCGCCGGCGGCGACCAGCACGGCCCCGCGCGGATCGACGATCGAGCTCCGCCCGCACCAGTCCGTCTGGCCGTCGAATCCGACAAGATTGGCGCTGGCGACGAACACCTGGTTGTCCTGCGCCCGCGCCCGTGTCCGCAGGTCCAGCAGGTACTCGTAGCTGCGCGGCACCGCCGACGGGATCAGGATCAACCCAGCACCGCGCAGGGCGAGGGCGGTGAAGATCTCGGGAAAGGCGTGCTCGAAGCAGATCGTCAGGCCGACCGCCAGCCTGTTCTCCGGCAGCTCGGCCACGACCAGCTCATCGCCGGCCGCGAAGTAGGGCAGCTCGGCGGGGTAGAGGTGGGTCTTGCGGTACTTCGCGGCCAGCTTCCCATCCGGCCCAATGAGTATCGCCGTGTCGTAGACGCTCTCGCCTTCGCGCTCGAGGATCGTCCCGGCGATCCCGAGCCCTGCCTCGCGGGCGGCCGCCGCCAGGCGCTCGACCGACCTCCCGCCGGGGACGGGCTCGGCCAGAGCGGCGTGATCCATGCCGGCGCGCCGGTAGCCGGTCGTGAACAGCTCGGGGAAGAGGACCAGATCCGCGCGCCCGGCGAGGCCCGCGATCCCCTTCTCGGCCGCGGCCAGGTTCTGATCGACCATCGCCACTTGCGGAGCGGTCTGGGCGACGGCGACCGTCAGCGGTGACGACACCGATCGCTCAGCTGGCGGCGGCGGCCGGCGCGACGCCGGGCGCCGTCGCCTCAGGCACGGTCGACTCGCGCACGATCAGTTGTGTCGGCAGGACGATCCGCGCCGTCTCTTGACGCTTGCCCTCGATGCGTTCCATGACCAGCTGCGCGGCGGTGCGCCCGAGCTGTTCGCGCGGCTGAGCCACCGCCGTCAGAGGCACGGCCAGCCTGGCCGCGGCAGGGTCGTCATCGAAGCTCGCCACGGCAAGGTCGCCCGGGACGGCCAGGCCCAGCTTTGCGGCAGCGCCGAGGACATCGGCAGCGAGGTAGTCGTGGAGCGTGAAGACGGCGGTCGGCCGGCGCCGCTCGAGGAAGCGTGCGACGGCGGCGACCTCGCGCTGCCGGCCACCGGCGGCCTCGATCGGCCAGCGCCGCGAGACGGGCAGTTCGCTGAAGATCAGCTCACGATCGACGGGTAGCGCGTAGCCGATCAGCGCCTCCTCGTAACCACGCAGGCGGTCGGCGACGGAGGTCGTGCGCAGGTTGTCCGTGGAGACGAAGGCGATCCGCCGGTGCCCGAGTTCGACCAGGTGGCGGACGGCGGCGTAGGCACCGCCGACGTTGTCGGGTTCGACGGTGTCGACGGGCAGCCCGACGATGTGCCGGTCGATCAGCACGACCGGGAACTCGCGCTCGAGCAGGTGCTCGAACAACTGCGGGTCGGGGTCGTAGTCGATGGGGTAGACGATCAGCCCGCTCGCCCCCTCGTCGAGAATGCGGTGGATCCGGCCGGCCTGCTGCTGGCGCGTCGAGCCGCCGCTGCCGACGAGCATCGAGTAGCCGCGCTCGTGCAGCTCGTCCTCGATCCACGCCAGCAGATCGGCGACGTACGGTTGGGCGACCGACGGTACGACCACCCCGATGACCCGCCGGCGCCGGTCCGCCCGCGCGGGCAGGCCACGGGCGACGAAGTTGCCGCGCCCGGGGACGGCATCGATCAGGCCATCCGCGCGCAGCGAGAGGAGGGCCTGGCGCAGCGTTCCGCGGCTCACTCCGAACTGGAGGGCAAGGTCGGGTTCGGCCGGCAGCTGGGTGCCCGGGACGAAGACTCCGCCCTCGATCTCGGCCCGCAGCGCGGCCGCCACCCGGCGGTGAGCCGGCACGCGCCGATCGTCGGTGCCGGATTCGCGCGTCACCACCACGTTCCCTCTCGCATCGCTCGCAGTATAGATCGCAGGTGAACCCGCAAGAAACAGCCATGTTCGATCTCCCAGGAGCGCTGTAGGCCTACGGGAAGTCCGAGTTGCGAGGCAGTATAGGCCGGACTATACTGCGGCCTTCCGAACATCACCGGGCGCCGGCTCGACACCGTCGTCCGAGAGGAGGATCGATGGCATCACGTGCAGGTCTCCCGCGGCCAATCCTGACTCTCCTCGCCGGACTCGCGCTGCTCGTCGGCGCGTGCGCGGCGCCCGGCGCGACGCCGACTCCCGCCGGCGACGGAACGAGCCCGCCCCCCGCCGGCCAGACCCCAGCCGGCCAGACCCCCGCCGGCGGAACTCCGACCGGCGACCTTAGCGGCGAGATCCGCGTCGTCCACGCCTGGGCCGGCGCCGAGGGCGAGGCCTTCCAGGCCGTCGTCGACGGCTTCACCGAGCAGAACGCGAACGTCAGCGTCAACCTCGTCCAGGTCCCGTTCGACGAGCTCAACTCGCAGATGATCCAGCAGTTCGCCGCCGGCTCGCCGCCGGACGTGGTCAGCAGCCTGCCCGGACTGATCCGGACGCTGGCCGCCGAGGACCTGCTGATGCCGCTCGACGACGTGTGGGACGAATGGGTCGGCGGCGGCGAGTACACCGAGTCGCTGCGCGACATCGCCAGCGTCGACGGCACCGCCTACGGCGTCTGGTTCAAGGGCAACGTCAACGGCCTGATCTGGCACCTCAACTCGACGATGGGCGATCTCGGGGCGCAGCCGCCCGAGACGTGGGAGGACTTCACGGCGCTCGTCGATCGGGTCGGGGCCGAGACCGATCTCCGGCCGTTCGCGGTCGGCGCCGCGGACGTGTGGGTGCCGACGCAGTGGAGCGACACCTTCCTGGCCAAGGTCGCCGGTCCGGAGGCGTTCAACGGCCTGATCGACGGTTCGGTCAATTGGGACGACGAGCGGGTGGTGGAGGCCTTCCGCACGTTCGACGAGTTCATGCAGAGCTACTGGCCGTCGGACGCGCTCAACGTCGGCTTCACCGACGCCAACTGCCAGTGGGCCTCGGAGGGGATTGCCGCCTTCCAGAACCAGGGCGCCTTCGTCAACCTGACGACGCCGGCCAACTGCGGCGAGGACCTCGACCCGCAGAGCGACTTCACCTTCTTCGAGATGCCGGCCCCGAACCCCGAGTTCAGCGACGTCCACTTCGTCAGCGGCGACCTGTTCAGCGTCGCTCGCGACACGCAGAACCCCGACGCGGCGAAGGCGTTCGCGCAGTACCTCGGGTCGGCCGCGGCGCAGTCGATCTGGGCCGAGCGCGGTGGCTTCATCGCGCCCAACGCGACGACCGATCCGTCGGTCTACCCGACCGACAACGATCGCAAGGCAGCCGAGCTGTTCACCTCAGGCCGGGCGGTCTACGACCTCGACGACGCCATCGGCGGCGAGATCCAGAGCGTCGAGCGCGAGCAGCTGGCCAACCTGATCCGCAACCACGACGTGGATGCCTTCATCCAGGCGATGGTCGAAGTGACTAACCGGGTGCGCGGCCAGTAGCATCCGGCGTCCAATGAGCGCCTGCCCGCGATGAGCGCCTTCCGCCCGCGCGCCATCCGGGTGACGCGCCCGCGGGCCGCTGCGGCGCCGCAGGTGGCCGGCCTTCGGCGGTGGCGGGGAGCGTACCTTTTCGTGCTCCCCGCCGTCGCCATCTTCGCCCTGTTCTACATCTACCCGGCGCTGAACACGCTCTTCTCCAGCCTGTTCACGTGGAGCGTGCTGCGGCCGTGGCAGCCGTTCGACCCGAGCACGTGGCGCTTTGCCGGGCTCGATAACTACGCCATCGTGCTGAGCGACCCGCGCTTCTGGAACGCCGCCCTCAACACGGCCGTCTGGCTGATCATCTTCCCGCTCGCCGCCACCGCGTTCTCGCTCTTCATCGCCCTGCTGATCTGGCACGCGCGCCATGGCCAGCGCCTCTTCCGCAGCATCTTCGTGATGCCCATGACCGTCTCGCTGACGGCCGCCGGCGTGCTCTGGGCACTCGTCTACAACCCCGACTTCGGCGTGCTCACCGCCGCCACGCGGGCCATCGGCATCGAGGGCGCCGAGCTCCAACTGGGGCCGCTCCACCTGCGCCTGTCCGACTGGCTGAGCAACCTGGGCACGCTCGACCTGGGCTTCGCGCAGCTCTCGCTCGTCAACCTGACGGTCATCGCGCCCGCCTTCTGGGCACTGACCGGCTTCGGGGTGATCGCCTTCACCGCCGGCCTGACCGCGCTCGAGACGGAGCTGGTAGAGGCGGCCAGGGTGGAGGGCGCCAACACGTGGCAGGTCGTGCGCCACGTGATCATCCCGTCGCTGCGCACGGCGATGATCATCGCCGGTGTAGTCTTCGTCATCTACGCGCTGCGCACGTTCGACGTGGTGTGGGTCACCACGAGTGGCGGCCCGGGCACCGACACGGAGGTCGTCGCGGTCCTGCTGTGGCGCAAGGCGCTCGCCTTCTTCGACACGCCGAGTGCCGGCCAGGCGACTGCGATCGCGTTCATGCTGTCGGCGGTCATGATCGCCGGCGCATACCCGTACCTGCGCCGGCTCCTCCGCGAGGCGGAGCGATGATGGCACGGCTGCTGCCGCGCCGGCTGCGCGGCTCGACGCTGCTGCTCTACGGCACGCTGACGATCCTGGCGATCATCTGGCTGGTGCCAACGGTGACCGTGCTGATGACCGCCCTCCGCCCGTTCGCCGAGATCCGCGCCGGCTGGTGGAACCTCGCCGGCGCCAGCTTCAGCCTGGACAACTTCGTGGCCGCCTGGAACGAGGCGCGGCTGGGCCAGAAGGTCCTCAACAGCGCGATCATCACCGGTTTCTCGGTCGCCTCGACGGTGGGCATCGGCGCGCTTGCCGCGTACGCCTTCGTGCGCCTCGAGTTCCGCCTGCGCGGGCTGCTCTACTTCCTGCTGATCAGCACGATGATCGTGCCGGTGCAGATCATCCTGATCCCGTTGCTGCCGTGGTTCCGCGCGCTGGGCTTGGACCAGGGCACGTGGCAGCCGTTCCTCGGCGTCGTGCTGGTGCACACGGCGTTCGGGCTCGGCTGGGCCATCTTCATGATGGGCGGCTTCATGGCGTCAGTGCCGCGCGAGCTGTCCGAGGCGGGCCAGATCGACGGGGCCAGCCACTTCGGCATCTTCCGCCACATCGTCCTGCCGCTGGCGCTGCCCGGCATCGTCTCGTTCGCGATCATCGACTTCGTCTTCGTCTGGAACGACCTGCTGTTCGGGCTGACGCTGCTCGGCCAAGAGCACCAGCCGCTGACCGTCGGCATCGCCAATCTCCAGTCGGCGCATCTGGCGAGGCAGGACGTCATCAGCGCTGGCGCGACGCTGGCCATCCTGCCGCCGCTGGCCCTGTTCGTGCTGCTCAATCGGTACTACGTGCGCGGACTGTTCTCGGGCGGCGTCAAGTAGGCCGCCGCCTGCCGCAGACTGTCCGCCGATGGACACATCCGAGCTGGGCTATCGGCGCCTGCGCAACCAGCGCCTGGTTGGCAGCAGCCTGAAGTCAGCGGCGGCGGCGGTCGGCTGGCTGGGGGCAGTCCAATCGCAGGACTACACCTACGCCAAGTGGTCGGTCGGCCAGCGGGTCGGTGGAGCGCTGCGTGACCGCGAAATCGACGCGCTCGTCGCTCGGGGCCACATCGTCCGCACTCACATCCTGCGGCCGACGTGGCACTTCGTCGCGGCCAACGACTTGCGCTGGATGATGGCCCTCGCCGGACCACGCGTCGAGGCGCGCAACCGCCGCCGCTACGAGCAGGTCGAGCTCGACGACCGGACGTTGGGCCGGGCGCGCGAGATCATCCGCGGCGCGCTTGCCGGTGGCCGCCGGCTGACCCGCCCGCAACTGGCCGAGGCACTGATCCGCGATGGCATCGACGCCAGCCAGCCGCAGCGGCGCGAGTACATCGTCATGCACGCTGAGCTCACCCTGCTCATCTGCAGCGGCGGCCTCGACGCGAAGCAGCAGACGTACGCGCTCGTCGACGAGCTCGTACCTGTGTCCGAGTCGCTCCCCGAGGACGAGGCACTCGCCCGCCTGGCGCGGCGCTACTTCGCCAGCCACGGCCCGTCGACGATCGCCGACTTCGCGTGGTGGTCCGGCCTCCGGGTATCCGAGGCCAGGCGCGGGCTCGAGATCGCCCGCTCCGACCTCGACAGCTTCTCCGTCGATGGGACGACTCACTGGCACGCAGGCGAGGCCACCGATCAGCATACGGCCGACCGACCGGCTGCCAGCCTGCTCCAGTCCTTCGACGAGCTGATCGTCGGCTACCAGCGGACTCGGACGATCCCGCTCGACCCCAACTCGTTCGCGCACCCGATCGTCGCCGACGGCCGGATCGTCGGCCGCTGGCGGCTCGCCAGGAACAGGGCCGGCGTGGAGATCGATGCTCACCTCGACGACTACGCACGGCGACGGATGAGCGCTGCGCAGTGCAGCGCATTGGACGCCGAGATCGAGCGCTGCCGCCGGTTCTACGGCGACTAGGATGGTCGCGGAGCGCGGTCCGCTATAAGATTGCCGCCGCCTTTCGGCATCATTACCGCCGAGCATGGAGGAGGCAGATGATCGGACACGGGATCAGGCCGTCGACGCGGCTAGCGCTCGCGGCCGTCTTCACTCTGGGTGCGTGCACCGCCGCGCCGGGCGCCACGCCAACTCCCGCAGGGACGCCGTCGGGAACCCCTTCAGGCACCCCCATCGCCGGCGGCGAGGTCGAGATCTTCAGCTGGTGGACGGCCGGCGGCGAGGCCGACGGCCTGGAGGCCATGTTCGAGGTCTTCGCCGATCAGTACCCGCAGTACCAGATCGTCAACGCGGCGGTCGCCGGCGGCGCCGGCACGAACGCGCGGGCGGTGCTCGCGACGCGCCTGGCGCAGGGCGACCCGCCCGAGTCGTGGCAGGGCCACGCTGGCCAGGAGCTGATCGGGACTTACGTTGCCGCCAACCAGTTGGAGCCGCTCAACTTCCTGTTCGAGGAGCAGGGCTGGCTCGACGTCATGCCCGAGACGCTCATCGAGCAGATATCGACGGAGGGCAACATCTGGTCCGTGCCGGTCAACATCCACCGCGCCAACGTGACATGGCACGTGCCGGCCAATCTGCAGGAATGGGGCGTCCAGCCGCCGACCACCTGGGCCGAGTTCCTCACCACCGCAGAAACGCTCCAGGCCGCCGGCGTCACGCCGCTGGCGATGGGCGAGCAGTGGACCAGCATGCACCTGCTCGAGACGGTGCTGCTGGGTGAGCTGGGCACCGACGCCTACGCCGCCCTATGGGACGGCAGCGGCGACTGGAACAGCGCCGAGGTGACGAGCGCGCTGGAGACGTTCAACGCCGTCCTCGACTACACCAACAGCGACGCCTCGACTCTGTCGTGGGACGCCGCGGCACAGCTGGTCGTCGACGGCAATGCCGCCTTCAACGTCATGGGCGACTGGGTCGAAGGCTACTTCGTAGCGCAGGGCCTCAGCCCTGACGCGGGCGACTTCGGCTGGGCGCCGGCGCCGGGCAGCGAGGGCGTCTTCCAGTGGCTGTCGGATAGCTTCGTCCTGCCGGTCGGGACCGACAATCGCGACGGCGCAGTGGCGTGGCTGTCGGTGGCCGGTTCGAAGGAAGGCCAGGACGCGTTCAACCCGGTCAAAGGCTCGATCCCGGCACGGACAGATCCCGACCGTAACCTCTACGACGCCTATCTCCAGTCGGCAATGGACGACTGGGGAAGCAACGCTCTGGCCGGTTCGCTGACCCACGGCGTGGTGGCCAACGATGCCTGGAAGGCGGCCATCGACACCGCTCTCGGCCTGTTCCTGGCCGATCGCGACGTGGCAACCTTCCAGCAGGCGCTAGCCCTGGCCTGCACGGCCACCGGTCCGTGCTCCTGAGCGTCAAGCGCTGACGTGAATAGGCGGGGCCGGCGGGGGGGGCGGGCCCCCGCAGCGGGACCGGGGGGCAAGTGCCCCCCGCCACACGCGCAGCCCGCCCGGGGTGGCGGCCCTGAAGCGATCGAGGGTGACCAGGACGGAGG